>JANMKA010000148.1:0-60853 GCA_031371765.1 Blastocatellia bacterium | reverse complement strand
CAGTCTCCGACTGCAACCGGCACCGCCTACGTGAAGGTTTACCATGCCGACGCCAACACCTGGACAATCATTCCCGATACTGTGCCACCGCCACCCGGCGTCACCGGCACGGATGGCCCATGGTCGGTAATACTCGATCGCGCCACCGGCGCCGTTCAGAGCTATCAAAACACGCCCCTGAAGATTGTAGTGAAGAAAATCTGATGGAGTAGACTTCCACGAACAACAGGAATGATTTTTCCAAAGCGGCTGAAACAATGTCGCTACAGAAGTCTTTGAATGATGTTGACCTCCACCCTCTGTAGCGCGCATTTGCCCCAATTTGTAACGCAAACTTTGGTTTGAGATCAGTAAACCGAATTCAAGGTGCGCGCAAACTAAAGTTTGCGTTACAAAAACCAGATTGGCCACTACCTGACTAGAAGCTCACTTGCTTAAAAGGAGACGACCCATGACTGGAACCCATAGATTGCTTCTTGCGACCTTCCTCAGCTGCTTGAGCCTACCGCTCGCCACGCTAGCGCAGAAGGGCAAACCACCTGCCGACATGCCCGTAACGACGATGATCCGGGACGCCGACGCGAATATCGCCCCGGCCCTGCAGATCAGAAGCGACGGCGCTCTCTACACAAACACGAGGGATGTGCAGTCCCTCATCCAGGGCATCGGAGACTGGGTGATGCAGTCCGACTACTCGACCGCCTCTACCAGAACCGTGTTTGTGGATTTCGGCCAACCGATAGCGGGCAGTTGCTCCACTTGCCCTAACGGTAACCCCGTATCCCTCGTTGCAGGCTTATACCCGGTGCGCTTCATTGCCAAGTGCCACGAGTACAACAACAATATGTTCACGCTCCCCTATCTCGCCACAATGAGCTGTCCGATGTACACCAGGGTAGTCGTTAACGGCCAAGGGTACCGGATTAACATGAATCCGCTTTCGAGCGCGCAGGCCTATTACCCCGAGACCAACTACGTCAACTTCACCTGCACCGGAGTAAACAGCAGCGGCCAATGCAACAAATGGCAGGCCGAGCCAAGCGGCACCTACGTGCCGGCGGGCGGCACGACGGCGGTGCGCGGGAATGTAGGGAAGCTGGTCAAGGTGGTGACCCTCAGGGGGAAGACCACGGACATTGATCAGGGTGACTTCTACTTCTCCTTTTTCATTGAGGTGACAAATCCGTAGGTTTCATGCGGATACAATTGTCGTGCGAAATCTGTTCTTACCCACTCTGCTGTTCCAAGCTTCGGGCGCCGCGTGCCTCGAAGCTTGCTATTGACTAACCGAACGCGCGGGAATATTGTCTTGCCGCTCAGAATCCAAAAAAGCTTAGAGGTGATACGCATGCGCAAACTAGGTACTTCAGTCGTTACTGTCATTGCTCTCCTGGTTCTTGCCACTCCGTCAGCCTTTTCACAGAGAACGAGCGTGGGGCGAGACTTCCCTGTCTATGACAACGGCGGCAAGCCCGACCTGACGGTTGATCCGCAACGCTTCACATCGCAGCTGGAAATTATTGATCGGCTCTTCGACGATGGTACCTGCGCGGTCCTCGAAGGCGCGGTTGCCGGAACGGGCTACCGGCGCATTTTGCGGTTTGACACTGTGCTGATGAACGGCGGCAACGGTGACTTAGTGGTGGGCAGTCGCAGTGATCCTAATAATCCCTATTTCGATTACTTCGTGTTTGCACCCTGCCACGGCCACTATCACATTAGAGACTTTTCCGTTTACGAGCTCCTGAATACCGACGGCGTCACCGTGGTCGCCGGACATAAGCAAGGGTTCTGTTTCGAAGACTCATTCAAATACGGCGGCGGCAAGAGCAACGGCTACAGTTGCGCATATCAGGGCATCACCTCCGGCTGGGGCGACTGGTATTACAAACAGCTCACCGGACAGTGGATTGATATTACCGGGGTGCCCGAGGGTGATTACATCGTACGTGTCACTATCAACCTGGGAGACCATAAGGGGCCCATCTTCGACGAAGGCGAGAACCGTTACCCGAACGTAATTTCAGCTCCAATCCACGTTCCAAGCCCGCGAAAGAAAGTGGCTATCGATAATTCGCCCGCTCTGGTAGACAACTAAGCTTTAACCGTCAGCGAGTGGCATCGACTTCAGTCTGTGCTTTCGTCAGCCCCCACAGACGAAAGTCTGTGCCACTTAGCAACCGCGTTAATGCGCAGCTGCTTGTAATTCATACTATTTTCATCTTTTGCACAATTGATTATTAAACGCTGTAATCGGTGTGATGAAATTGGAAACTGATCGGCGCAGTTTTCTTCGTGGCGCGGCGGCAACGAGCGCCTTATTACTGGCGAGCCGCTCGCATGCGCTCGCCCTCCCGTTCGATCAAAGTCGACACTTCGCCCCGGTAAAGGTTTCTCGTGACCGCATCATTCGTGAAGTCGTAGGCCTGCGACCCTATCGACCCGAAGGATTTAGAGTTGAGGCAGAGCGAGTCGGCAACAAACTGCTGGTCCATAACTACGGCCACGGCGGCGCCGGCATCACTCTCTCCTGGGGCACTGCTTCCCTCGCCGTCGGCTTAGCTCGCGACTTTTTATCAACTTCATCTAATGCAAGGGCTCGAGTCAATTCGGCGGATGGGTCTCGGCGGAGATCGCCCAACCATCCGCGACACTTCGCCGTCCTCGGCTGCGGCGTCAACGGACTCTCAACCGCACGCCTGCTGCAACAGCATTTCCAGGATGGTCCGGACACCGTAACCATCTACGCCAAAGACCTGCCGCCCGAAACAACTTCCAACATCGCTGGCGGTTTTTGGTCCCCAACCTCAGTTTTTGACGACGCAGTTGTCAGCACCAGATTTACGGAACAGTTTCGCCTTGCCTGCCACAGCTCGAACCGCGCTTTTCAAAACCTTGTCGGACCCGAGTATGGCGTGCGCTGGATCGATACCTTTGAACTGTTGCGCAACGAAGCTTCTCTCACTCACGAACACAGCGGCGGCGATGACCTCTATCCTGCAAAAGCAATCCATCGCGACCCGGATCATTATTTCGGCTTCCCTTACGTGAAGCAGTTCAGCACGATGCTGATCGAACCGCCCGTTTACCTCAATGCGTTGCTGCGTGACTTTTATATTGCCGGGGGAAAATTAGTCGTGAAGGAATTTCGCAGTCGTGAAGAAATCGCGCGGCTGCCCGCGCAAGTCATCTTCAACTGCACCGGCCTCGGCGCGAAAGCGTTATTTGATGATGAGCAACTGGAACCGGTGCGTGGCCAATTGGAAGTGCTGCTGCCGCAACCGGAGATCGACTACTGCTATCTTGGCACCGGCTACATGTTTCCTCGCGCCGACGGCATCGTGCTCGGCGGCACCTTCGACCACGGCGATTGGTCACTCGCACCTAAACCTGAACAGACCGCCTCAATCCTCAACGCGCATGCAGAGATCATGAAAGGTCTCAAGCAGTAGCCTGGCTCTCCTTGGAGTGCGCCGGGCCGCCGCACTCCAAAGTTCATCTTTCTAATACAAGATTTCTTGCATCCCTGACGACGCTGGACGCATAAGCCTCGCGTACCTCGCTCGATTCTTTACCCCCGGAGACTCACGACATGAAACGGTTCCTACTCGTTCTTCTTACGATCGTCGCGCTGCTCATGGCGGCGGACGCCAAGACCAAAGCGAAAAAGAAAAAGGCGCCGGCCCAGCCCACCTGCGCTACCAACCTGGATGACTGTGCTGCTGAAGGATGCAGTAACGACAATCACCACGATCCCAAACTCAACGTCCTCAAGAATAGGAAGTCCAACAGCCAACCGGTGACGGATCGCTCGCTTATGTGGATGAAAGGCCGCCCTAATCCGACCCACTACAGCCCGGGCGGCAGTCGTGCTGAATTAACGGCATTAGGTGAAGGCGATCAGGTCAGGGTTGTTGGCTTCCTGCTGGCCGTTAAGCCCGAACTGGGCGGAGAATCGTGCAACTGTTACCTGCGCACCGTACTGGGAACAGATAACCATCTGGTGCTGGTAACCAAAGCTACCGTCGACAAGTTTCCCCTGCCGCCGCATGCCAACGCGACCACGCTAAAAAAGGTGTTTGGGAAACGCGAAGCCGAATCAGTAACTGCCGAATACACGCCGCGAGTCAGGTTGGACCACCCCAACTTCACGAATGCGAAAACTCAGCCGCTAATCAATAAGACCGCACAAGGCGCCTTAAAGGTTCGCGTGACGGGCCCGCTCATGTTTGACTCGGAACATTTCTTCATCCATCAGCTAAACCGCGTAACGAATTGGGAAATCCATCCGATTTTTCATTTGGAGTATTGCCGCAAAGGAAAGACGTGCACCGTAGACAGCGATGCGAATTGGCAGGATATAGAAGTCGAGCCATAACGAACCGTCGCAGCTTTTTGATCCCTGAAATTGCAGCGAGTAACGCGTTAGGCGTGGTGCTCGATCGCGCGGCCGGCAAGTTTGGTGGCAATGTTCGTGAGGTGACTTTCTGCGCCGGTCGGCGTGCGCGGCTCGCGGTAATACATGGCAAAGGAACCAAGCACTTTGCCTTTGCTAGACATGATGGGCGTGGACCAGCAGGCGGCGACACCGATTGCAGATGCGAAGCCGCGGTACTCCTCCCACAGCGGGTCGGTCGCGATGTCCGTCACGATTACCGGCTGGCCGCGAAACATCGCGGTCCCACATGAGCCATGCTTTGGTCCAATCGGACTGCCATCAATCACCTTAATGTAATTCGCGGGAAGACTCGGCGCCACTGCATGCTTGACATGATTGCCGTCTTCGCTGAGCAGTAATATGGAGCCGATAATCTCGGGAGACTCAGCCTCGATCATCAGCAACAACTGCGAGAGGATTTCGTTAAGCGGCGCATCAGCCGCGATCATTTGCTTGATCCGTTCCTGCTCGGCAAGGAACTGTTCGGAATCTTCCGCCGCAGGCGGGCGCACGGTAGGCATTTCCTGCGTCTTCGCAAGTTCGGTTTGCTTCGGATCAGCCATCTGTCGTCCTGCTTTCTATTGGAAGTCGATCGGCCGCCATTTTACGCGAAGTGTGATGCAGCAATCCACAGATTACGAAGATTTCGGCAACCCCAGCTAAGCCAAGGACAGTGCTGAACGATGGACCAACATCCAGAGCTTCAAGCTTCCCAGTTTACGGATTCGGCGGGAGTCGTGTCGGGTCCTGCTGTTCCTGCGCATGGCACCTGCAATAGTGCCAATCGTCTTACAACTCGGCCGTTGAGAATATGTTCTGCAACTAATTCCGGAACGTCTTCGGCGCGAACCTGCCCGTACCAAACGCCGTCGGGATAGACCATCACTGCCGCACCGATCGCGCAGAAGCCCACCGAAGCGCATTCCGTCACCAGCACACTTCCTTTTGGATTCTTGCCCTTTTTCTCTTTGCCGAAAAGCATGTTGCGGGCAAGCAGTTCCCGATCGAATGCCGCCTTCACTTCAGCACTGTCAACGGCGGAACACGATTTTCCGGTACAGACAAATACATGCAGGCGGATCGGCGCCGTCGTGACTGGGGCCAGCGTTTCCAGAGCCTTGCGGTCGGTGATTACTTCTTTGTCAGCCATGCGGAAAACTACGGTTCTGATTTGCGAAATATGGTAACACAGCCAACGCAGTCCGATCGGGCGATTGCCCGGAGGCCGGCAGTTTAGAGTCCAGCCTTTAGGCTGCCGATTCCAAGCAGCAAGTTGAAGCTTGTACTCTGAACTACGTCCGCACACCCTTCTCGAAGTTTTTTGCTAGCCTACCAGATACCATGTAGAATACGTCGCGAAGGGCGACCGCTCTCACGGACCGCAACGGGATTGAGCGGGCCGTCAAACGGTCGCCCAAATTAATGTCTTCCACACAATCGAGTTCGACCTAAATGGCAACCGGCCTGGTTATTCATCTCTCTTCGGGTAAAGACAAGCACACGCACGTGCTGACTGATGAGCGCATTCGCATCGGCAATTGCGAAGACTGCGCCGTGCGCTTGCGCTCTTCTTCCCTGCCTGCGGACGGCAGCGATAACAGCGTGGTTATGGAGTTGGCGCGCACAAACGGCGCTTACCGCGTGGTCGGTTTCGATCGCTCGCTGTCGCTGAGTCATAACGGCAAAGCCGTTCGCATCAACAAAGAGATTGAAGATGGCGATGAGGTCCGCATTGATACTTCCAACCTGCTGCTGACGTTCTACCCCATCCGTTCGCTGCCGGCGGTAGTTGACACGCGTTCGCACGAAGCCCACGTTGCGCCTTTTATCGAACAGGCGGCGATTGAATCCGCGGCTACCACTCGTCGCGACGATGCCAAAGTCTTTCTGCGCGAATTCACCCGCGAGTTGGTGCGCGAAATTAACCCCAGCACCAAACTCATCACACTGACAATTGCCGTCGCCCTGGTGGGCGGAATTTTGTACATCGGCTTTTCGATGTTCAAAGAGTTGCAGCGGACGCGCCGTTTGATTGACGACCAGCGCGCGCAACTCGAGCAATCGCAAAAACAGGCTTCGCAAATGAATCAAACATTGACCGACATTGGCAGGTCAAATAAGGAGATTCGCGACAGCTTATCGCTGGCGGTCAAGCTGCGCAGCGATTTTGGCGCCGGCGTTTGTTTGATTGCGGGTTCATATTACTTTGTTGAAGCCAGCACGGGTCGCCCATTGCGTTATCCGGAAGGCCAGGTCAATGAAAGCGGCGGCCCGGTGCAGAGCGGCGGTGAACCCACGACGTTGACACCCGACGGCAAAGCCGCCATCGCTGAGTATGAGTTTGTCGGCACCGGTTTTTACGTCGGTGATGGATACGTCGTCACTAACCGGCACATCGCGCAGCCGTGGTTGGCTGACGAGCGCGCCCAAAGTTTGAGCAGCAGCGTCCGGGGCCAACCGCGCCTCAGAAAACTAAATGCTTATTTTCCCGAACACGCTCAACCAATGCCATTGAAGTTTAAGGTGGCCGGCAATCGCGACGACCTGGCGGTATGCACTCTGGATCTCAAGGACCTGCCAACCGACATTCCATTGTTGCCCATGGAAACTGATCAAGACGCCGTGGCTGTCGGGAAAACGGTGGTGATGATGGGCTATCCTTCGGGACCTGATCGACTGCTTGCATTGCTTGACGACGCAGAGTCGCGCGGCATCCAGCAGCGTTACGGCTCGCTCGATGCACTGCTCGGTTACCTGGCCGAGACACGCCGCATTCAGCCGTTAACTACGCAAGGCAATATCACCGACCTGGATGTCAGGCGAATTGCCTATGACGCGCGCACGGCCGAAGGCGGTTCGGGAGCTCCGGTCTTTGGCAATACGGGAAGAATTATCGGCGTCAATTTCGCCGTCTTTACTGAGAACCAGGCTTCAAATTTTGCCGTTCCGATTCAATATGGAATTTCGTTGTTAGAACGTTCCGGTTGGAAGCCGCCGCCGCCAAAAGACGCCAAAGAGCCGGAGAATTCTGCGTCGCCCTAGCAATAAGATTTGCCCACCGCGCCGGCCGCCAATCAATCAACAAATCTCGGTGCTAACTAATTGGGCCGTTTGATTGGGTGGAACCGCGCCACAGAACGGCAACCAGAAATGTGGCCGGTGGCATCGTAGGCGCGACTCGATTGAGTTCAGCCCGGCTTAACCTGACCTGTAGCGAACAGACCTCTGTTTGATGCAATGCTATATTAGTTGCATAGCGCTGGTGGGCACGACGATTGCTGTGGATTTAACAAGCATTTTGATTCAATGATCTGTTTTTGATACCTGGACCAGCCGGCTGCTGAGTAGCGAAGTTTTTTGATTACTTACAGGATTGTTTGCCCGATGCACAATTGCCTAACGCCCCGGCGACTGCGCCCGACATTAATCTCACTTGTCTTTTTTCTACTTCTGCTAACCGGCCCGCAAGGCGCGTCGGCTCAGAACGCGGCGGCCGTTGTGGAAAACACTCCACTAGCAGCCCCAACTACCGATCCTTCACTTGCCAATAAAGCTCTCGATAACGAGCAACTCTTTCGACTGGAACGCGTGCCGATTCAGGGCGGGGCCGAACTGATCACAATTCATGCGCGCCTGGATGGCCTGGAGTCTTCCCAGGGGTCCAACTGGGTTCCCCTGGTTACGATTCTGAGGGACACTCTCGGCGACCAACAGGCAGAGAATGATCGTCTTCGCTACGTTTGGCCGCTGACCTATACACGGCCCACCAGGCGGCAGCGGATTCTGGGCGCGGTCCCTTTCATGTATACGCGGGTGGGAAACAAAGAGAACGCCTCGACGCAGGCGCCGCCACCGGTCCTGGATTTAGCCGCCACGAATCGCGAGGTTTGGAACAAAATATTCTGGATGGCACTCCAGAATATTTTGATCGATCCTTATGGCGCGCCGGTTAAGGCAGCAACGCGTTCCTACCAGCACAACATTACGGCTTATCGCAAATCGCATATCATTCGCGCGCTGTCAGTTCTGGCACTTTATGACACGGTCCAGGGCTCGCGGGTATTTTCACCAGCAGAGCTGGCAGAGATTCAAGCGCGGCTGCGCCTGACTGATAAAACATTCGGCGGGTTGGTCGGCGAGCATGACCTCGAGCGCTTTAACGACAAGGAAATCTCGAAAGCGCGTGATGACCGCGGCCATAACTGGGAATTGTTGCGCCAGCGAGTCGAGGCAGAGTCCTTGGTTTTCGAGCCGCTGCGAATGCCGGACGGCAGCGCGACGCATGCCCTGGTCTGGGTTGCTAAGTCCGATCTGATTGCTAACCGCGGGAAAAAATACGACCAGCGTTTTCTTAATATCGCCAGTCCCTGGTCCGACAAGCGCTTACTCGCGTGGGACGGCTACACCGAGACCCGATATTTCGATTCCGAGAATCGAACAGTGCCGGCGGAGACGCCCAGCGCGCGCGCTACTGAAATGATCCCACTGGCCTTGTACGGTTTGGACAATCCCAAGATACCGATGGTGTTGGTGGATTTTCGTGACGGCCTCAATCCTAAACGCCGCGAGCTGTCGCGCCGCGCCCTGCACGATGTGACGCGGAATATTTTGTCGCTGTCAGCGTTTGGGGATTTGCCTTATTTCCTCGGTCACACCATTTTTGATTTTGTAACCGGCCGGCGCGGAATGGACGTCAACCAGCCCTCTCGCGTGCACACTTATGCGCAACTGAAACTGCTCTTGTCATTGAATCAGTCACTCGATCCGGAGTTGCGCAAACAAATCGGCCGGCGTTTGGAAAAAGTGTCTTTGAATCCGCTGGAAAACGATCTTGAAGTTGAGGCCGGTCTGGCGAAGCAGCAGTATGAAGCGTTGCTTGCTTATGCAAAGCGAACTGACGGTCTACCGGCGAAGCTCGAGCGCGATCGTCGCGCCGAAATGCTGCCACTGGCCCACAGCCACCGGGAACAAATTCTCTTTCGCGCCGCCAACATCTTGAGTTTCGGTACTTACACCCATCGCGAAAAAGCGACGCCGGATATGAGCGAGCGGCTCGATCTCGCCCGGCGTCTGGATTACCACAGCAGGTTTCTTCGAGACGTCGCCAGGTCGACAGGACAAGTTGACGTAGCCTGGAACCTGGCCGACATAAAACGGTCGCTGCAGTTTCTTTCTGAGCACGGCGCCGAGGCTGGCGCCAACACCGCTAAGGCGGCCGCAGCGATCTTTTTGCGCACCCGGGACGCGGACACGAGGCGCTTTTGTCTGGACAGCCTGGGCCGCATGACAAATCCTACGGCCAAAACCGAGCTGATGCGGCTTTCGCAATTGCGCGATCTGGACCAGGCAGGCAAGGATTTGGTCATCTCGTATTTGAATGCTCGCACACCTATTCCGCCCATCGCGTCCACTAATCAGAAACCGATTTCCAGCAGGGTTGATCAGTAATGAAGTTCAGATTCCGCCCAGCTACGGTCGATTCTCATTCGCTCAACAACTTCAAAGCTCGCGCCGACGCGAACGCGCGCAAACCATCAACGTTTAGCAATGTGCGCCGGATTTCGCTCCTGCTCGGCTTGCTGGGTCTGTTGCTCGCTCTGCCGGCGTTTACCTGCGCCCAGGCAAGGCGGGTGGTGGTGGTGCAATGCGACGGTCTTCCTTACGAGGTCGTAGACCGTTTTGTAAAAGAGCGAAACCCGAGTACCGGCAAGAGCCAGCTGCCCTGGATCGATTACCTTTTTTATCAGCACGGGACGCGACTTGCTAACTTTTATGTTCGGGGCATGAGCTTGTCGGCGCCCTCGTGGTCGCTTATCGACACTGGCCAGCACCTGCAAATAAAGGGCAATGTCGAATTTGATCGCTACACTCTGCAAACGCATGATTATCTGAATTTCATTCCTTTCTACGTCGACACAACCATCGGCGCGCGCGTCGATATGCCTGGCGTTGAGGTGCTTGATTCTTTGGGCGTGCCTTTGTTGACCGATGCTTTTCCTCACGACGAACGCTTTGCCACCTTGTCGCTATTCCAGCGCGGCCCGCGCTTCGTTACTTTTCAAAAAGCGCTGGCAAACAAACTAAAGCGCGGCCCGAAAGATCTGTTTGACGAATGGACCACCGGATTTGATCTTGCCAGCGCTGTGCCCGATCAGTTTGTGCGCGAGTTGCTTGACGGCATCGGCAATCCCCGCTTGCGTTACCTGCAGCTCGTGATCACGGATTTCGATCACCGCGCGCACCATAACAACGACCGCGAGTCGCAACTCTTCACTATGAAGCAACTCGATGCCACGTTTGGCCGCATCTGGACAGCCATTCAGCAGAGTCCACTGGCCGAGGAAACAGCGCTAATAATTGTTTCCGATCACGGCGTCAACTCGCAGGAGGGCGTCTACAGTCAGGGCTACAACCTGGTCAACTTGTTGGGGAACGCTGCCGGCGGAGGCCATCATGTGGCGACCAAGCGCCGCTTGCTGATGGATTATGCAATCAGAGGCATGAGTCCATTTGCACAAACAATCATTACGCCGGCGCGCGATTCGTATTACTTGAAAGGCAAGAGTGCGGACTATCCCACCGCCCTGCTCGATTTTGACGGCAACGAACGCGCGTCGCTGCACCTGCGCGATTCCGATCTCAATTTACTGCAGATTCTGCTGCAGCAGTTGCAACGCGCTGATCTTTCTTCTGCCATCCGCAGCGTATTGACCGATGAGTTTTTCGCGACGCGGGAAAGAAGGAGGCCCGGCTGGCAACATGACCTTGATCAACTCAACGAGGAATTGGCTGAGTTGCATCGAGGCATCGAGCGCCAGCGGGAACTGTGTGCGCAGCAACCGAAAAAGTTTTCGCAAGCAGACGTGCAGGCGGGACGCGACGACCAGGCCAAACGCGTGTGTTCACAACATGCGCGCTGGCTCAATCAGGAGCGGAGCTACGGCGAGTACGCTCGCATCATGAACAACCTGCTTGGGATTAAACGTTCCGGCTTTAACCCGGCACAGTTGAAGATTGAAGAGGTCATAGCGCCGCGTGCGATGGGCGAGCGCAACAGCATTTACCAGTTGCAAAATTACGTCGCGGGGATTAATCCAACCGGGTTGGCGCTCAGCGCCGCCGGTACGCTGGATAGGGACAAGAGTTTCGTGCACATCGACTACTTCTCATTGCTTCACAGCCAGTCGGTTCGCAACAACGTGCAGGCGCAAGTCAGCAAACAGCCGGTCGATTTATTGGCGCTGAGCGTTCCCACCGAAGTCCTTAAACCTTTGCTTCGCGATGAGAATCTCACTCCCGACGCGGTTTGGGTCTATGAAAGAAGTGATCGCCAGGCATTAATTCTGGCGCGGAGCGAAGCGGGCGGACGATTGAGTTTTCGTTATCTGCCGATTAAGAACCTGACGCAGGACCAGGATGGCAAGGTTCATTTTGAAACTGCGTCGTGGGACACGGACTTCCCTCTGAAGATTTTCGAAGACAAGCAACTGACGATACCCCTGGAAGATCGGGCTGCCTGGCTTAGCCAATGGCACACCGACCTTGAATGGCTGCGCGCGCTTCACAAAACTACTTATTCCAACGGACTGATTGGGTTGTATGAGGAGTTGGGCTTTCACACGATTGGGCGACTCGCAGATGACCAACCGTCCACGAATGGTGAAAAACTAATGCGGCGCTTTGTTCGCCGGCAACGGGACAACATTGAAGCTGACATATTGATTGTGGCGAACGACCACTGGAATTTCGATGTGCGCGGCTTTAACCCCGGCGGCAATCACGGTTCGTTCTTTCGGGTTTCGACGCACTCGACCTTGATGTTCGCCGGCGGACGCAAAACCAGTATTCCGCAAGCACTGGTTGTTGACGAGCCCTACGACAGTCTGAGCTTTGTGCCAACTGTGCTGGCCTTGACCGGAAATTTACGCGATGATAGCAATCCTATTCCGGTGCTATGGGACAAAGGTTTTCGTCGCTTCCCCGGCCGTGTGGTCCGGGAAGTCATGGCTAAACCGGAAATTCAAAAAATCGCGGTGACCGGAGCAACTGAATCTCCTTGACGACCTCTGAAAACCCGCCCGCCGAAGACTGGCAAGAAGAACTTGAAGCACTGGCCGACGACGAGCCTGCAACTTCCAGCGCCTCACGCCGATCCTTTTTCTGGCTGCAAACGATTGCCTTCCTGCTGGGCCTTGGTCTGCTCGTATTTGTAATCAAAAAGGTAGGGCTGCAACCGCTCTTCGATGCCCTGATCAAAATCGGATTCGGGTTTTTCTTTGTGCTGGCAATCAGCGGCACGCGCCATGTCCTGAGGACGATCGCCATGAGTGCTGCGGTTCCGGCCGAGCATCGGCGCTTCAGTTTCTTTCAGGCGTTTGCGGCTCGGCTTGGCGGTGAAGCAATTAGTTTTCTCACTTTCACTGGACCATTGCTGGGCGAGGCGACCAAAGTGGCATTGCTGCGCAAGCGCGTACCGCTAACTTATGGCGTGCCCGCGCTCGTCGTCGATAATCTAATTTACAATCTATCGGTCGTCTTCTTCATTCTCAGCGGCGCCTGCGTGATGCTGTTTACTTATCACCTGCCACCGCTGGTAAGCGACACTTTGATAGTGATCGCGGTAATCGCGGCGCTTGGTATCGTGGCTGCGGCGCTGGCGGCTAGCCGGCGCATCATGCTCTTAACCTGGATCATCGATCTGATGGCCCGCCTGCGGTTGAGTCCCAAAGTAATACTTAAGCGGCGGCAACATATCTATCATATCGAGTCGAAGGTCTACGATTTTTACAAACACCATCCCGGCACATTTTTTGGAATGGTTGCGTGCAACTTGCTGGCGCATGTTTCCAGCGTGATCGAAGTTTACGTAACGCTGCGCATGTTGGGATTTACGCCACACCTGGCACAAGCCTACATAATCGAGTCGCTCACCAAGGTCATCAATTTTGTTTTCGCGTTTGTGCCAGGGACGATTGGCGTCTATGAAGGCGGCACTGAAGTCGTCTTGCAAGCGCTCGGTTTCGTTGCCGCGACCGGCGTCGCGCTCGCGCTGGTTCGCAAAGCCGGCACGATAGTTTGGACCTCCATTGGCCTGTTGATTTTGACCTGGCGAACCTTGCCCAACGCATGGGGTCGCCTTTTAAATCGCAGCCCACACTTAAGAAAACTTATGGATAGCCTGGTACTTTCAAATATCGCGCACCGTCCCGCGCGCACCGCAGTCAGCATTTTGGGGACTGGCGTGGGCGTGTTGCTAATTGTGTTTACTGTCGGATTGGCCCACGGCGTGTTGCGCGAGCGCGGCCGGCGCGAATCAAACATCGGCGCGGAAATCATGGTGCGAGCGTCCGGCTCGCTTAGCTTCAGCGGCGGGTCGCCTTTTGTGTTGCCGGCAGCGCGGGCGCAGGAGATTGCCACCATCGCAGGCGTGCGCGCCGCGAGTCCGATCGGCCAGACTCTCGATCGCAGCGATACGGGTTTTGGCTCGCGCTTGATCGATGGCATCGAGTTTGACGACTACGCAAAGTTGACTGGCATCTCAATCAGAGAAGGAAGAAAGCTTGCGAACGGCGATGAAGCCGTCATCGATCCCGTCTGGCAGCAACAGCGTCACGCCACTGTTGGTTCCACCGTCCAACTTTTTGAACGCCCTTTCAAAATCGTCGGCATCTACGAGCCGCCGGGCGGGGGCCGCATTAAAATTCCCTTGAGCACGATGCAGGATCAGGAAGGCAGCGACGGCCGAGCATCGGCGATTCTGGTGGCCTGTGCCGATCCGGCCAAACAGGATGAAGTTGCCGCGCTCATTCGCGAACGCTTTCCCGATGACCAAATTATTTTCACGCGCGATTTGCCGGAACTCTATGCTTCGGGCGTGCCGGCTCTGAATGTCTTCATAAAAGTCGTAGTGGGCGTTGCTGCCGCCATCAGCCTGCTCGTGATTCTGCTTGCCATGTACACGACAGTAACCGAGCGCACGCGGCAGATTGGCATTCTCAAGTCGCTGGGAATGTCCAAGGGCGCAATCGCCTGGGTCATAGAACAGGAAGCAATCATCGTTAGCTTGTTGGGAGTTTCGGTGGGCGTGTTGTTGACTCTAATTGCGCGCGTGGCCGTAACGCGCATGACAAATCTCACCGTTGAGATCGAACCGAAGTGGATCGCCGTAGCGTTGGGCGTTGGCTTGATTGGCGGCAGTTTGGGAGCACTTTATCCGGCATTGCGGGCCGCGCGTCAGGACGCGGTCGATGCCTTGAGTTACGAATAGGCTTTATTGTCAGTTTCCTTGTGGAGAAAAAACATGTTGAAGAAGTTCTTAGCGCTTGCGATTATCGCGGCTCTGTACCTGGCAGTTGCCTATCCTGCATCCGCGGCCTCGGGTTCCAGCAGCGAGAAACAAACCCGCTTTAACGAAAAAGTAAAACAAGGTGTCGCGAAACTTGGCGTTGGTCCCGACGCTCAGGTCAAGCTGAAGCTGCGCGACCAGACAAAACTAAGCGGCTATATCAGCGAAGCCAATAATGAATCGTTTGTAGTAGTCGGCAGGGACGGCAACAAAACGGTGGTGGCATACCCTGACGTCACCAAACTCCAGGGCAACAACCTTACCACCAAGACAAAGATCACGATTGCGGCGGTCATTGTTGGAGCATTGGCGATTATTTATTTCGCGGTTTTCGCGGGCAAGCATCTCTAGTCAAACAGCGGACAATTTGAGGACCGATGTGAATGCCCAGCGCCCAATCCTGAAAGTGTTGTCGCGCGCTCTTAGGTTGCGCTGCCCGGCCTGCGGCAAATCCTCGCTCAGCGAACGTCCGTTTCATATCCGCCATCACTGTCCGGAATGCCGCTCGCTGTTCAAACGAGAAGAAGGGTTCTTCGTTGGCGCCATACTGGCCAACGTCATCACCACTGAATTCATAATCCTGGTTGTGTGTTTGTTTTCGTTGCTGGTGCTGGGGGCCGGCTACGAGAAAGTCTTAGCCGCGTTGTTCATCGTGGCGGTCACGTTTCCGCTGCTGTTCTTCCATCACAGTTGGAGTTTGTGGTTGGCGTTCGACTACCTGATTGAAGGACTGCCGAAGTACGACGAGACCAGGCGGCGGCGATAGCGATTGGCGGCTTAGCCGCGGGCGGTCCTACGTATCAAGCTTGACAACCGCCAGCAATGGCAAATGATCGGACGCTTTCGTCTTAGCCGCTTCGGTTACAACCTCACAACTGACTAATTGCTCACCAAATTGCTTCGGCAGGAATACGTAATCGAGGCGTAAGTGAGGATCCCAAACGGGAAACGTGTAACCTTTGTCGTGAGGATGCAGCGTGCGGTAACCGTCGAGGTAACCTGAGTCGCGCATTAACTGAATCGTCGCGCGCTGAATGTCTCGGCCGCTCAGCCAGACAAGCGCGCCGATCCAGGCGGGCATGCGACGCACATCCAGAATTTCGCCGGGCGCCAGCGTGTTAAAGTCACCCACCAGAACATGCAAGCCTTCCTGATGTCGCTTGATGCTGGCCAACAGCGCGGTGATCTCGCGGACTCTGCGGCGCTCGCTCCACTTGGAAAAGGTCGAGCTTAGGTGAAGACCAAAGATTCGCGCTTCGCTTCCTTGTAAAACAATTTCGAGAAATGAGTGCTTGGCGCCGGCCGGATAATGCCATTCATGATGGGCGATTTCTAAACGGCTGATGTAGCCGATCGAATGTTCGGGACGCGCGGACCAAAACGGCAAATTCGTTTCGTGCGCGAGCCGGCTGATGACTCTGGTGTCGGTCGCCTCCTGAAAGACGACGAGGTCGGGCGCGACGCTGCGAATCACCTGGGCCAATTCCGTTTCGCGCCCGCGCCCGCCGAAGCGGATGTTATAGCTAAGCAGCTTAACGATCACGAAACTTTTTCTGCTTCGATTACAGTGTAAAACGGCTCATCAAACAAAACGTCGCGCGAGTAGAGGATGAAGTTTGCGGTTGCCTGAAAATTAACCGGACGCTCAGCCAGTTTTTGCAATTCCTCGCGCAGCGGATTTAACGCCGGGGCAACCAGCGGATCTTCGTCACACAGCGGCTTGGTGTGTAGAGCCGGAATGTAATACGCGTCAGCATTCCAAAATTCCATGACCTTGGCGCCAATCAGCGTCACGTCGAGATCGCTGGTGCCGCGGCCCTCGGCATCAAACGGCTTGCCGTCTTCCCAGCGCTTGTTGGTGACTACGCTGCCACGCAGCGCCACGCCGGTTCCTTCCGGCAAGCCTGCTTTTAACTTGGCTACGAACTCGCGAAACCGCAGCGCGTCGCCGTCAAATGCGAGTCTGGTGATCCGTTCTTCAATTTTCTCGTCCGTCATTTATCGGTCCCCTTTTCCCCTGCGTTCGTTGCCCAATATTGCTGGCGGTGCTCAGCCCAGTTGCTTGGGGCTTCGTTTTGGACTTATTTTATACCGCCGTCATCAGTAACTAGTCGAGCGAGGTAAAGCGTTGCGTTCGACATTCTCTCTGCGACTAGAAGAACAACAGGGCGCCTCACGCTTTCGATCCGCGCTCCACGCGCCTGACTTGTTATGTTCGTTCACGTTCACATTCGTCACGCGCAGATGGAGGATGTCCCGGCAGTCGCGGACTTGATACGCGACTCAGTCACAGTGTTAAGCTTGCCATACTACACGGCGAAGCAAATCGACAGCGCGCTGGCTCACGTTTTTGGGCCCGATACTCAGTTAATACTGGACGGCACCTATTTCATTGCCGAGGCTGACAACCAAATCGCGGGCAGCGGCGGCTGGAGCAAGCGCAAGACTCTATTCGGCGGCGATCAGGCCAAGTCTGTCGTCGACCCGCTGCTCGATCCAGCAAAAGACGCTGCTCGTATTCGCGCGTTTTATGTTCATCCGAGCTGGTCGCGAAAGGGTGTGGCCACGAAAATCCTGACCGCCTGCGAAGATGCTGCACGCCTCGCCGGATTTGGTCGCATCGAGCTGGCGGCGACTCTTCCGGGCGAACCCTTGTATTTGGCCCGGGGCTATCGCAAGTGTGAAGCAATCAGCATCGAAACTCCGGATGGCGAATCGCTTCCGGCCTTTCGCATGGAAAAGGAAATTTAGCAGGAGACAAACAGAATGTTTGCAGCGAAAAAATCTACTGTTGGCGAGTGGGAAACATTTCTTGGCGAGTTTAAGGACACGCTGGCGGACGCCACGCCGCGGCTGCTGGCTATGTCAGAAGAACAAAGTGAAATTCCGCGCGCCGAAGATAAATGGTCGGCCAAGCAAATCATTGGCCACCTGATCGACTCCGCGGGAAACAACCATCAGCGCTTTGTGCGCGCGCAGTTTACCGACGATCTGGTTTTTCCCGGTTACCAGCAGAACGAGTGGGTGCGCGTCGAACACTTTCAGGAAAAGCCCTGGCAGGAGCTGGTCCAGTTCTGGCAACTTTACAACCAGCACATCCTGCACATTATGAAGTACGCGCCGGAAGACACCCGCACTAAACTGCGGCAGCAGCACAATCTTCATCAACTTGCGTCGGAACAGATAAAGGAAGACGAGCCCGTAACGTTAGACTTTTTCATGCGCGACTACGTCGACCATTTGAGAAAGCACTTGAGTCAGATATTCGGAAATAGTGAAAAGTGAAGGGTGAAAGGTGAAAAGTAACGGATGACTAGCGAAAGCTAGCCAGTCACCTTGTGATTGACTGGCATCAACAATACCACTGTGATCTTTCACTCATCACTCATCACTCATCACTCATTACTCTTTACTTTTCACTTCTTACTGCATGAGGAGCAGATATGGACTACACCTTCGAACAGCTAAAACATAAAACCGTCGCCGAACTGCGCGAGATTGCCAAGGGCAACGAACACGAAGCGCTGCAGGGCTACACGCAACTGAATAAGGACCACTTGCTGGTCGCGCTCTCCAAAGCGCTCGGCATTCAACACGAACATCACGACGTTGTGGGAGTGGATAAGGCGGGTATCAAAGCCCAGATTCGTGAGATGAAGAAGAAGCGTGACGAAGCGCTGACGGCGCACGATCGCGCGCAGTTAAAGGTGGCGCGGCGGACGATTCACCGGCTTAAGCGACGAATTCATAAGGCTACGGTCTAGGTGGGCTGAGCCTTGTAAAGCAAACTGTTAGTTTGCGGTCGTTCGCTTTCCTTTAACTTGAGTGGTAACGCCACCGCAAACTAACAGTTTGCTTTACCTTAATTACCATTTTGGCGCGTTTCGGCTCGGGCTTTGGTAATGAACGCTTCGATGTCGGCGATTTTTCGCGGCAGCGCTTCGGTCATCCACTTAACTCCGTCGGGCGTGACCAGCATGTCGTCTTCGATGCGCACGCCAATTCCTTTGTATTTTTCAAACGCCGGGCTGACTGCAGTTTTGAATTTTTCCCATTCGGCGTCGCTCATGCTCGACGGTTTATTATCCAGCGCGTCCGGCCGTACGTAGATCCCCGGCTCGTTCGTGAAAATCATTCCCGGTTCCAGCTTGGTTCCATAGTTCCCCACGTCGTGAACATTCATTCCCAACCAGTGGGACGTTCCGTGCATGAACCAGATGCGATATTGATTCGAGTCGCGATTGGTGATCAGTCCAAGTTTCAATAATCCATTCTTGATAACTTCGGTCGCAGCTCGATGTACGTCGGAAATTAAGGCTCCCGGCTTTGTTACTTGTGCGCCTGCTTCCTGCGCGTTGTAAACAATCTGGTAAACCTCGGCCTGCGCAGTTGAGAACTTTCCGTTTGCTGGGAAAGTCCGGGTCACATCGGCTGAATAATGCTCGTATTCCGCGCCTACATCCATCAACAGCAAATTGCCGGGCGTCACCGGCCCTTGTGATTCTTCATAATGCAAGGTGGTCGCGTTTGGCCCGCAGCCGACGATCGAGGGGTAGCCCCAATGATCCGCGTTGCGCAGTTTAAATGTGTAGGCGACCAGCGCATCCACTTCGTATTCCCATTTTGCCGTGGCAGCTCCAACCCAGGCGCGCTCATGCGCTTCGGTCGTGATATCGATCGCGTGTTGCATGAACGTGATTTCCATCGGCGACTTTCTCAGCCGCAAGTTATCAAACGCCGGCGTAATATTTTTTACCCCGAAGCCGGAAGCCGACCTGGACCAGTCAGCAGCAAAGCGCTGCTCGCGTTTGTACTCGCGGCTTTCACTTTCACTCGGGACCAATAGAAAAAGGTCCGCGTCATTCTTCGCTGCCGCGGCAAATAGTTTTTCAAAACCGGCCGCTGTAGCAGCGCCGGTGTCCGTGGGCCTGGCTGACAGCAAAATATTTGCCGGCTTGGGACGGTAGGGCTGGCGATTGCGCAACGCGCTCAAAAACGGCTCAAACTCGTTCGCGTCCCAAATCTCTTTAATTCCCGAAATTTGGCTGGCTTCCTCAGCGGAATACATATGCCCGGTCCAGGTCTCGAGCCCAGGATTGCGCCGCGGCATAAAGAGAATTTCCGAAAGCTGCTGATTGCCCGGCAACAAAACCAGGGTCGCGTTATTCTGCTTCAGGCTTGTCAGGTAATAGAGATTGTTCTCCTGGCGGTATTCGTAATTGACATCGTTTGTATAGACGCGCGGCTCGGTGCTGAACAGGATCAGAATCCCTTTTGTGCCAACCGCCTCGGAGACGCGTGCTCGTCGCCCAGCCAACTCCGTCAGCCGCGTCTGATCGTCAAAGATCGGGGCCAGCGGCGCGACGCGAACAATCGAAGGCGCCGTAGGTTGTCCGTCGTTGTGCGCCGTCACGTTGCGCGTGCCGAGACCGGACAAACCGAGCAACAGCGAGCAGCAGATTAGAAATTTTGTAACGAATAATTTCATACAAACCTCGTTTTGCGAGTGGATGAAAACTTCGAATCGGGGAATCGAAGAACTTTCAGTCAGAGAGATAAGCGCCATCGCGAGTTTCCTTCAGCGCAATAGTCGTGTCTAGTCGCTCGTCGATCGCTTCATAAACCGCACCCATGCCACCCTGGCCGAGTTGCTTAATCACGCGATAGCGATTCTGAAGTACCAATCCGGAAACGAGCATCGATATTCTTTCGTTACGATTTCAAGCCAGGATTCAAGCGTTTATTACAAGCCAAGTCCTGGCGCGATCGAGAGCGCAAGTAGGGAGTGCGAAACCGTGCGTATTATACACGCGCCTTGTCTGACTCGAAACGAAAGCGCAGACGAATCTGCCCGGTGTTTGAGTGGGCCACCGATAGAGCGTATGCTAGCCGCACATGAGTGAACACTTCAGGTTGGCGGATAACGAAGTGATCGACGTGGGCCCGGGCAAGCGACGCCACTGGCGGCGTTGGGTACTGGCCGCAATCGCGTTGCTCTTGCTTATCCTCTCGCGCACGCTAGGCATTTATCTTTCCGCAGCCTGGTTTTCTTCGCTCGGTTTTTCCTCAGTTTACTGGTACATCTTCAAACTAAAGTTTGGACTGTTCTTCGTTTTTCTGGTCGCCACTGCGGTGCTGTTAAGGGGAGCCTTTTGGCTACTCGAAAGGCACTTCAAACCCTATGCACTCGAAAAGCGGACCATCGTTGTAAACAATCAACCGGTGCAAATCTCGCCGGAGCGATTTGTGCGTCCCGCTTCCTGGATCATTTCAATTCTGTTTGCACTCTTTTACGGATTAGCAATGAAGGGTGCGTGGCAAACCTTTGCGCTGTACTTCAACCAGGCGCAAGTCGGCACGCTGGATCCAATTTTTCATAAGCCGGTCAGTTTTTATCTTTTCTCGCTGCCATTCTACGACCTGATCAGTTCGTGGCTGATCACTCTAGCTTTTGTAGTCTTGTGTGCTGCGACAATTTATTCACTGCTCGCGGCCCCGCCGAAAGCTACGAAAGCGAACGGGGCAGCGAATGGCAAGCGATCCTTTGGCACAGTCTCGGTCGCGCTCGCCGCTTTTCTGATTTTGCTCGCGTGGCAGACTTATCTTTCGCGCTTTCCGTATCTCTGGGAAGACCACCAAACATTCACCGGCGTAAGCTTTGCGGAAGCTCAGTACTTGCTGCCTGCTTTGCGGCTCGTCGCCATTGGATTGCTGGTAGCGGCCGCCGTGGCGTTGCTAAACGCGTTCACCAAACGTGGCTTGAAGCTCATCTTACTGGGTCTGGCGCTGCCGTTGGCTATTTTCGTAGTCGGCGTGTTGCTGGTTCCCGCCTACGTAACCAGTTTCATCGTCAAGCCGAATGAACTCGGACGCGAGACTCCTTACATCGAGGAAAACATTACCTGGACGCGCCGCGCTTTCGGCCTCGAACAGGTTGAGCTGCGGGAGTTTGAGGCTGACAGCTCGATCGAATCGCTCGATCTAAATGCGAATCGTCCGACACTCGACAACATCCGCCTGTGGGACTGGCACGCGCTGCAGGACACGCTGAAACAAATTCAGGCGATTAGAACTTATTACGATTTCCCCGACGTCGATGTCGATCGTTACAAACTTTCCGGTACGACGCGCCAGACGATGGTGGCCGCTCGCGAGATCGATCTCAAGAAACTTCCCGACGCTTCTCGCAATTGGATAAACGAGAAACTGATCTACACGCATGGCTACGGCATTACGATGAACACCGCAAATGGCTTCACGCCCGAAGGCATGCCGCGCTTCGTAGTTTCTGATATGCCGATTACTTCCTCGTCGCCCGAAGTCAAAGTAACTCGGCCGGAAATTTATTTTGGCCAGGAGACAAATTCGGATGTCTACGTAAAGACCAAACAGAAGGAGTTTGATTTCCCGCAAGGCGAGTCGAATACCTATACAACTTATGACGGCACTGGCGGCATTCAGATCGGCGGACGGGCGCGACGCATGTTGCTTGCCTGGGCGCTCGGCGATCTTTCCCGGCTGCCGTTTTCAGATGATGTGACTTCTGAAAGCCGCGTTCTGATCCATCGCAACATCCGCGAGATGGTCAACGGCATTGCGCCCTTTTTGACTTACGATAACGACCCTTACATCATCGTCAATTCTGAAGGACGACTGTTTTGGATGCTCGACGCTTTCACGCAATCGGCAACCTACCCCTATTCACGCCATCAAAATGTTGGGCAAAACAACCTCAACTACATTCGCAATAGCGTTAAGGTGACAATCGATGCCTATAACGGAACTGTTCACTTTTATGTCTTTGATCCGAACGATCCGCTGATTCAAACCTATCGCGCCACGTTCCCGGCGTTGTTTGAAGACGCCGGTCAAATGCCTGCAGACCTGCGCGCACACGTTCGTTATCCGGAAACATTGATTCGTGCCCAGGGCGAAATTTACGGCCTTTATCACACGCAAAGTCCTAAGGTATTTTTCCAGCGCGAGGATGTTTGGAGTGTGGCGCAGCAGATCTCGTTGGACGATCAGAACCGCAAGCAGGTCACGGCCATCGACCCTTATTTTGTGTTGATGCAATTGCCGGGTGAACAAATCCGCAATGAGTTTGTTTTGATTCTGCCCTTCACACCTGCGAGCCGGAACAACATGATTGGCTGGATGGCCGGCCGCTGCGACGGTGAGAACTATGGCAAGCTTTTGATTTACAACTTCCCCAAGTCACGGCTGATCGATGGTCCGCTGCAAATCGAAGCGCGCATCGATCAGAATGCGCAACTCTCATCGCAGTTCACGCTGTGGAACCAGCAGGGCTCGCACGTGCTGCGCGGCCATTTGTTGGTTATTCCGATTGGTAAATCTTTGCTGTACGTCGAGCCTGTTTATCTGAAAGCTGAAAGCAGTCCCATGCCTGAACTGCGGCTGGTGGTGTTGGCAATCCAGGATCGTTTGGGCTACGGCAAGACTTTCGACGAGGCGATGACAAATCTCTTTGGCGAGACGGGAACGCCAGCGGAACAAAAACCGGGAGAACAGCCCGCGAAGCCTGCAGAGACGCCGGCCCCGGGCGCTTCGCCTGGAGCTTCGCCCACACCGCGCCCCGACGCGCCGCAGTTAATCAATAAGGCTGTTCAGGAATTGGAAGACTACCAACGACTAACTTCACAAGGAAAACTTGGCGAGGCTGGCCAAAAACTCGAGCAGCACAAACGCACGATGGAAGAATTGAAACGAATCAGCGTCAGGAGTCCCTAGGTAGTGGCATAGACTTCAGTCGGTGCCTTTACGCCGCCACAGACTAGAGTCTTTGCCACTCACGATCTGTGCCACCTACAATTGGATTCTCTTCTCAAGCACTTTCGCACCCACCACCGCATCGTCGTACTCCGGCACGAAATCAGGATCGGGCGTCATCTTAAGAATGAAATCGATTTGTTTCTGCGCGTCCTGATCACGACCAAGCGCGTGATAACCCTCGGCCAGTCGCAAATGCAGCAAACCGTTGCTGCTTCCAAATCTCAAACCTTTTTCCAGATAGTCAACCGCCTTCTTGCTATCACCGCCCAGCACCTTCGGGGCTTTAAGATATAGTTGGCCCAAACCGAGGTAGGCGCTCCCGGCCGCATAACTTTCATCAAGTTGAATGACTTTCTCCATCTCCGTGCGGATGTCCTGAATGCTCGACAGACTTCCGAGGATGCTCAGCTCCGCGCTGCCTCCGTAATTCGCTCCTAACCAAAAATGTCCTTCGGCTTTGTTGTCCTGAAGCAGCACCGCACTCTTGCCGGCGTCGATGCCGTCGCGGAACGCCGCATCTCGCTCCGCGTCATCCTTTGAGTGCGAACCCAGGAAGTAGTCGAGCCTTGCCAGTTTCCAGGCGGTCTCGTAGTTTCCGGTATCGCGTGTCCGCGCCTGCCGCAACGCAATGATTCCGCGACGAACACTTGAAAGATCCTTACGCTGTGCATACAGAGCGTCGGCTTCCGCAATGCTTTCTGCCGAGCTCTTTTCCGGCCCGGCGTTTCCGGTTTCGGCAGGGTCAGCTGTGCTTTTTAGACAAGCCAAACCCCCAGCAACGGCCTGTAGGGCCAATAAGCAGTAAAGCAGTACCTTCAGTTTTAGGCCTGTTTTCACGAAATCTCCTTCAATGTGTTAATGATTGTCTGGTGTGACCATACACACAATTTGTTGATTACCCGGAAATCGCCGGTTTGGGTTATAGTGCTGGCCTCCAATTAAATCAAGCGCTCCCGCCCAGTGGAAATCACCGGGTCTTGGACAAAAGCGACGGAGGCACTCTTGGCAGCGGCGGCTTTTTACGATCTCGAAGGCACTCTGGTTAGCACCAACCTGGTTCACACCCTCGGCTTCTATGCCCGGAATGAGCCCGGGCTTTTTCGCAGCTTCAAAAAGAGTGCTTCGACGCTGCTCAGCCTACCCGTCTTCGCCATTACCGATCAATACAGCCGCAAGGTTTTCAACGACCTGTACTTTAAACGCTACAAGGGTGTGAAGGAAGATCGCCTGCGCTACCTGGCTGACGATTTATTTCTTTCGGTACTCAAGCCTGCGGTCTTTCCCGGAACCTATGAGCTGCTTGAGAAGTCGCGTCGCAACGGCTTGCGCCAGGTTGTTGTGACCGGCGCTCTCGATGTTTCTGTTAAGCCATTGATGGCCCACCTGGGAATTGAAGACTACGTGGCCAACCGCTTGGAATTCGTCAACGGCGTCGCTACCGGTCGGCTGCTGCCACCGGTCATGGCAGCGGCCACGAAGGCATCGTGGATCCGAGTCTTTGCTGAGCGCGAAGGAATCAGTCTGAGCGACTCTTACGCGTATACCGATAGCATGAGCGACTTGCCGATGCTCTCGATCGTTGGTCACCCGGCAGTCATTAGTCCCGACATGCGTTTGCGGCAAACAGCGCTGCATCACGATTGGCCGATTCTTAATCTGAAGTAGTTTCAAGTTTCTAGTTTCAAGTTCCAAGTTTAGGCGGGACTCGCGGCTGGAAACCTGAAACTCGAAACTTGAAACTTGAAACTCATCCTATGGCCCTACAACTAAGACGAAAAACGCACGAGTCAGTTGTTTACATCGATCGCGATAGCGCGCCGCGCATCATACCGTCCGGCGAAGACTTCATTCTTGAAGATCTTCCGATCGGTACGCGCGTGCTTTACCCGAACGCACCTATCAAAGGTCTGCCAAACCGCGAAGCCGCGATTCGTTATGCGTTGAACCATCCGCATGGCTGCGATCCCCTCTTCGCTCAACTCGAGCCCGGCATGCAGGTCACTGTCGCCGTCGACGATATCAGTTTGCCCTTGCCGCCGATGGCAACTCCGGACATTCGTCAAACAGTTCTGGAAATAGTTTTAGACATGCTTGCCGGCCATGGCGTTGATGACGTTCACATCATCATTGCCAATTCCCTACACCGCAAGATGACGGAATGGGAAATGAAACGGATGGTTGGGAAAAAGATTTTCGACGAATATTATCCCGATCGTTACTACAACCACGACGCCGAATGGCTCGACGGGCTCATCAAGATTGGTGAGACGAAACACAAAGAGCCATTAACTCTCAACCGCCGCGCCGCGGAAAGTGATCTGCTGATCTACGTGAACATCAATTTGGTGCCGATGGATGGCGGTCATAAATCCGTTGCGGTGGGCCTCTGCGACTACGAATCGCTGCGCGCGCATCATGAGCCGCAAACAATTCGCGATTCCGACAGTTACATGGATCCGGCGAAGTCTGAGTTGAACCACAAAGTCCACCGGCTCGGCAAGATTGTCGACGAGCACCTGAACGTTTTTCACATCGAAACAGCCATCAACAATCGCATGTACAAAGGCGACATGGACTTTCTGCTGAAGAATGAGGACGATTTTACCTCCTTCGACCGCATGAAGTTTGAAGCCATGCGTTACACGATGAGCAAACTGCCGCGGCCCGCGCGGCGGAAACTGCTGCACTCAAAACCGGCGCAGTACGAAATGATCGCCTGCCACGCCGGCAATACCGAGCCGGTGCACGAAAAAATTATTGAAAAGGCTTTTGATCAATACGCCATCCCGGTGCGCGGCCAATGCGACATTCTCATTACCGGCATTCCGGACATTTCTCCGTACAACGTCTATTCGGTTTTGAATCCGCTGCTGGTCCAGGTGATGGGGCTTGGTTATCACTTCAACTTTTATCGCAACAAACCGCTGCTCAGGAAAGGCGGCGTGCTGATCATTCATCATCCCTGCTACGACGAGTTTGATCACAAATTTCATCCGAGCTACATCGAGTTCTTCAACCGCCTGCTTCCTGAAACGCGCGATGCATTTGTCTTGCGCGACAAATACGAACGCGAGTTTGCCAACAATCCCAGTTACGTCGAGATGTATCGCCGCGGCAACGCTTATCACGGCGCGCATCCGTTTTTCATGTGGTACTGGGGCGAGAACGGCCGCCAGCATGTTGGCAAAGTGATTGCGGCAGGCGCCGAGAACGCGCATGTGCCGGCGATGATGGGCTGGGACCGCGCCGATAATTTGACTGAGGCTATCGCCATGGCTCGCAGCTTCATGGGTAGTTCGGCGGAGATTACGATGCTGCATCAACCGATCATCGGCATCGCGGATATGGAATGAAAAAGAGTGAATCGTAAATGGTAAATCGTAGCTGGTTCGGAACGTCGCCAGACTTCCGTTTCAGAATACGATTCTTGCCGCGAGACATCTATTTACGATTTACGATTTACCATTTACCGTCTTATGAACCTATCGCCAACTGACATCTACCGGGATCGCAAGATCTTCATTATCGGCAGCACCGGCTTTCTCGGGAAAGTGACGCTCAGCATGTTGCTCGATCGCTTTCCCAAAGTGGGTCGCGTGTACGTAACCGTGCGCGCTCGCTCGCAGGAAGAATCCGAAACGCGTTTTTGGAACAACGTGATTACGGCGCCGCCGTTCGATCCTTTGCGCGCGCGTTACGGCAGCGCTCTTGAAGGTTTCATTCGCGACAAGGTGGTAGTCGTTGGCGGCGACATTGGCGACACGAATCTCGGTTACAGCGAAGAGCAGGCGCAGCAGATCGCCGATGACATCGACGTTGTTCTGAATAGCGCCGGCAACGTTACGTTCAACCCAACCCTCGAAAGCGCGCTGCGCACAAACGTAGTTGGCACGCAGAACGTGATCGCCTTTGCCAAACGCATGAAGCGTCCGGCGCTGATTCACGTCTCAACCTGTTTCGTCGCCGGCAACCGCTCTGGTCCAGTTTGGGAAAACGATCCAGTGGTCGGCTACTTCCCACGTAAAGACGAGCTGAAAGGCGTGGAGTTTTCCGTTGAAGAGGAGATTCGCGACTGCACCAAACTCGCCGACCGTGTGCGTGAGGAAGCACGCGATGCAATGATGGTCGCGCATTTTCGCGAACTCGCACGGAAGCGACTTAACGAAGAAGGCCGCGACGATGACGATCCCGATGCGCTCGGATTGGCGGTGGCGCGCGAACGCAAGGTTTGGACGCGCACGCGACTAACCGAGCTGGGCGTGGAACGTTCTGCGTTTTGGGGCTGGCCTAATATTTACACCTATACCAAGTCGCTCGGCGAACAACTCGTCGCAGCCGAAACCGGAATTGTTCGCAGCATCGTGCGGCCCAGCATTGTTGAGTCCGCGCTGTCTTATCCATTTCCCGGTTGGAACGAAGGCTTTACCACCACCGCGCCGATTATCTTTCTCGTTCTCAAAGGTCAGGTCAAAATTCCGGCAAGTGACAAACTAATTCTGGATATCACCCCGGTCGATCAAGTCTCTTCCGTGATGTTGGCGGTCACAGCTCAGGCCTGCATTGAGCAGCCCGCGCTGGTCCATCAGACAGCCACGGGCGATTCAAATCCCAACAACATGGACCGCATTATCGGCCTGGTCGGTCTGTACAAGCGGAAACACTTTCAGGAGAAAGAGTCGGGCTTCAAACTCGCTAACCAGATCGCGGCCCGCATGGAACCGCGACCAGTTTCCACTTCAAGTTTTGAAAAGCTTTCCGTGCCGATGTTCAACTCAGCAGCGAAGAAGGCAGCGTCATTGCTTGAACGAGCGCGGCCAAAATGGGGTGGCGGGCGCGCGGGCGAAGTTATCGATCGCATAAAGTCGAGCGTTGATCGCGTTGAAGAGATAACGCACGAGACGTCAGAAGCTTTTGATATGTTTCGTCCCTTCACGATCGAGAACGCGTACATCTTCCGTTCCGATAACGTGCGCGCATTGTTCGCGCGGATGAGCGAAGACGAACAGGAACGGCTGAACTGGTCTCCGGAAAAGATCGACTGGTACGACTACTGGCTGAACAAACATTTGCCCGGGCTGAAGAAATGGGTCTTCCCCACGTTGGAAGAGGACATGCGCGCGCAGCCCAAGCGCATCTACACTTATCGCGATCTGATCGAGCTCTTTGAAACTTCGACCAAGCGTCACGCCACCCGCGTTGCTATGCGCATCGAGCGAGATGGCCGCAAAGAGCAATACACCTACGCCGACCTTGGTGAGCTCGCGAGACGCGCAGCCGGCTTTCTGGCAAGTGAAGGCATCAAGCCAGGCGATCGGGTGATGCTTGTTAGTCACAACGCGCCGGAATGGGGCATGAGCTATTTCGGCGTCTTGAAAACTGGTGCGAGCTGCATTCCCGTCGACGCCGAAAGCTCAACCGACGAAATCATCAATTTCGCACGCGCCGGTGAAGCCGCCGGCATCATCATCAGCGAGAAGCTCAACGAAGAACATGCCGATTTGGCTGAACGGCTCCGGAATGAAGGACTGACTGTTTCAATTTGGACTTTCGATCAAGTGTTTGCGCTGCCGGATGAAGCGACGGAAGACGAACGCATCGCGTTGTTGCCGCAAAAGGTCACGGCGCAGACTGTCGCTTCGCTGATCTTTACTTCGGGAACGACCGGCCGGCCCAAAGGCGTCATGCTTTCGCATCGCAACCTGACCAGCATGGTCTCGATGCTGTCGTCGGTTTTCGATATGAGCACCAGGGACGGAGTTCTGTCGGTCTTGCCCCTGCACCATACGTTTGAGTTCTCCACCGGGTTTTTGACGCCCTTGAGCCGCGGCGCACAGATCACTTACCTGCCCGAGCTCACCGGCGAAGCGCTGGCCCGCGCGATAAAGAACGGCCACGTGACCGGCATGGTTGGCGTGCCCGCGTTGTGGGAACTGCTGCATCGACGTATTAAGAACAGGCTGTATGAAAACAGCGATTGGATCGGTAAAACTGCTGACGCGATGATCAAGGGGAACGCGTGGCTCCGAGATCGAATTTCGCTCAACCTTGGACCACTGATTTTTTATCCGATTCACGAAGGCATGGGCGGGCGCATTCGTTACTTCATTAGCGGCGGTTCGGCGCTCAGTGAAAAACTCCAAAAAGATTTTCAGGGACTTGGCTTCACGGTTCTCGAGGGCTATGGCCTGACTGAAGCTTCTCCGGTACTGACAGTCACGCGGCCAGAGAATCGCATGTTGACCGGAAGCGTGGGCCGGCCGCTGCCCGGTGTCGAAGTTAAGATTGCCGACCCGGATGCGAGCGGCGTCGGCGAAGTGATTGCGCGTGGTCCAAATGTGATGCTCGGCTACTACGCCGATGAAGATGCGACGCGCAGCACGCTGGTGGAACGCTGGCTCTACACCGGCGACCTTGGCCGGCTCGATGAAGACGGCAATCTTTTTCTGGTGGGCCGTTCAAAAGAAATCATCGTTGATACGAACGGCAAGAACGTCTACCCGGATGAGCTGGAGGAAGTCTACGACACGTCTACCTACGTAAAAGAGTTAAGTATTGTCGGTTTGCCGGATGGCATTGGGGAGAAAGTCGCCTGCCTGGTCGTGGCCGACGACGAGTATGACATCACCCTTTCTCGAGCTGAATTGCGCCGCAAAGTTGAAGAACATTTCCGCGAAGTATCCGCCTCGCTTCCCTATTACAAACGCATAAAAGTTTTGCACTTCACCGATATTGAGCTGCCGCGGACGGCAACGCGCAAGGTGAAACGTGCCGAGGTGCTTACTATTCTTCAGGCGCTCGAGGAAACAGAAAAATCCGGCGTGCCCGAAGCAACGGACAGGGTCTTGGATTCGGAAAGCAGTTGGCTGATTGGAATTGTCGCCAATGTCAGCAACCGTTCGCGCGCTGAGATCTCGATAAATTCGCGGCTCGCCGACCTGGGCTTTGACAGCCTGATGTTCGTCGAACTCGCGGCGGCAGTTGAAAACGCGGGCGGATCGATTTCGGCTCCTGAACGGTTCAACGAAGTGCAGGACATACGCGAGCTTGCCGGCGTAGTCAGCAGGCGCCCGGGCGCGGCTGCGCGGGAAACTGCAAAAGCCGGGACCGGGGGTCGCGATTCCGGCAATGAAATTAATGTCCCCTCGTTCGTTGGCGCTGCCGGCAACAAAGCGGCCGACGCACTGCAATGGTTGTTCTATGACCGCTTTCTCGACACGCATTACGAAGGCCGCTCGAATATACCGCCGCACACGAATTTCATTGTTGCCGCCAACCACTCTTCGCATCTCGACATGGGCTTGACGAAGATGGCGCTGGGCGAAGCGGGCAAGGACATGGTGGCGCTGGCAGCAGCCGATTATTTCTTCGACAACAAATACAAGCGCGCGGTGATGGAGAACTTTACGAACCTGGTACCGATGGAACGCACCGGATCGCTGCGGCAATCGCTGCGTCACGCTAGCTCATTCCTGGATCGCGGCTATAACGCGTTGATTTTTCCTGAAGGCACGCGGTCGTTGACTGGCGAGATGGCGGAATTCAAACCGATCATCGGTTACCTCTCGCTGCACGCGCGTGTCGGCATCCTGCCAATTTATCTGGCTGGAACTCACGACGCTATGCCGAAAGGTTCGACGGGTTCGACAATTCTTAAGAACCGAAAAATCGGCGCGCGTATCGGCCGCTATGTTTCGATTGAGGAACTGGAGGCGCTGACTCAGGGCATGCCGCGCGCGGAGGCCTACCGCCTGATTGCGGCGCGGATCAAACATGACGTAGAGAATTTGCGAGATTCGACGCGACGAAGTTTCGATGCGAAGGAATTGCGCGCGCGCTGGAAAGCTGAACGGCGCACGCAAGTCGATGGGCGCGATGGCGAATAAATTAGTTAGTTATGGCCACAACCAAAAATAGTCCAACCAAACGCACCGCGCGCATCACGCCCGCAAAACCCGGCACTAAGCGGCGCGCGGGAATTGAAAAGCGCCCGCGCGCAACGACTCTGGTAACAGGCGGCACCGGTTTCCTCGGTTCCCACCTCGTCAAGCAGTTGTTTGCTGACGGCGAAAAGGATATTCGCGTGATGGCGACGTCGATTCCCGATTGGCTGGTGGGCCTGGGAGTGGAAACTTTCGCCGGCTCGATCACCAACGAAAAGGACGTCAAGCAAGCGGTTGATGGCATCACGCAGATTTATCATCTGGCCGGAAAGGTTTCGCGCGAACGCGAAGACGCGCAGGAAATGTATAAGGTCCACGTTGAAGGAACGCGCCTGCTGTGCGATGCGGCGAAAGCCGCGGAGGTAAAAACGATCGTGCTGGCTTCGACTAGCGGCACAATCGCCGTCACCGAAGACGGTGAACTGCTGCCCGACGAGTCGTACCCAACCCCGCTCGACATCATCGCGCGCTGGCCCTATTACGCCAGCAAGGCTTATCAGGAAATGGCGGCGCTCGAACGATTCAATGGCAAGGGAGCGCGCGTCGTGATAATGAATCCCAGCCTGTTGCTAGGTCCTGAAGATGAGCGGTTGAGCTCGACGAAAATGGTTCTCGATTTTATGGCGCGGAAGATCGGTGCAGTGCCGACGGGTGGTTTGAGTTTTGTGGATGTGCGCGACGCGGCCACGGCATTTCGCGCCGGCATGAAGAAGGGCCGGCATGGCGAGCGTTACCTGTTAGGCGCGGCCAACTGGACGTTTTCTAAATTCTTTGGCCGGCTGGAAAGATTGACAAAGATTTCGGCCCCCAAGCTAGCGCTGCCTTCGCGGTTCGCCATTACCGGTTCGAAGTTGATCGACTCCTTTTTCAAGCAATGGGACATGACTTCGCCGGTCGAGCCTGGTGCGATCGAGATGGCCCAATACTTTTGGTACCTCAACTGCGCCAAAGCGTCGCGCGAACTCGGATTCCGCCCGCGCGATCCGGGCGAGACTTTGCATGACACCGTCACCTACGTGCGCGAGAACTTCCTCGGCGCCGATGCCTTTGGGAAATAAGCCGTCCGCAGATTCCACAGATTTCAAGAACAGCAGAAACGTTTTAATGCGTTAGCAGCAAGAAGTTCAGAGTCGAATTAGCTTGCTTCTTACCAGCGCAAGAGCACCCTGAAGGTTGTACTCTGAACTTCTTTACGCCTACTCATCACACATTACTGTTCTACAGTTCCGAATAATCTGTGTAATCGGCGTAATCTGCGGGTAAGTTTCTTATTCTCCCAAAGCTGCGTACTTGAACAGCCGAAAGCGATACCGCTGCTGGTCGCGAATATTCTTTGCCACCACGCCATGCAGATTTTCATCCCAGGTTGTGTACTGATCGATGAACCGATCGGCCGCAGCCTTGTCCCCGGCGTATTGGACTTCCAGGACTTTCGCGAGCAGCGTGCCGACGACGCTGTGATACTTGTCATAGTGAATGTGCAGCGTGTGGCTCGGTTGATCAAAGGTTAGCAATCCATTCTCCAAAAAGTAATTCCACTGCATGAGCTGCATCGTGTTGTAAGGTTGGTCGCGCCGCGGTTTGTTGTTCTGCAAAACGCGCAGGATGCCGCCGGCATAAACGCTCTTCAATTGCGCGTCGTTGTAATAACCCTGTTTGTGCAGGGCTTCAGCAATGAACAGGGAAACTAAATCCGCCTTCATTTCTTCGAGCAGGCTTGCGTCATCCTGCAATGTCTCATCGAGTTCGCGATCGTCTTTCGTGCGGTCAACGCCGAGATAATGACCAACTTCATGCCACAGCGTCCGGTAGAAATTGCCTTCGTTCGTTAAGTCTTTCGCTTGTTCCGCGCCAACTGCCGCTGCCAGGGATTTTGAAGTGCTGGCAAAAATGCTCGTGTCGCGCATGATGTTCGCGCGCAACAGGATTGTTCGGCCATAACGCCGCGCGAGGTAGCTTTCATTTGGCAGGATGGTGGCGGTATTGCCGCCGCGCGTCTGGCCAAAGTCAGCGACCACATCGTAGACGCCCACCGGAATGTCTTCGCGCACGCGTTTATGGTGATCGTAGGGCAGCGAATCCTCCAGCGCCTGGAGTCCTTTCATTGCCTGGCGCAGCGCGGCCGTCTCCTGTTGCCGGGTTGCCAGCAAACTAAAACCAAAGAACGACTTCACTCCGTAGAGTTCGTCGTCATACGTTTCATACGAACCGATCTGCGCGTTCAAGTTTTTGAAATGACCCGTCACCCAGGCAGCGTCGCCCGATTCGTAATCGTCGGACAGCAGATCGCGCGCGCGATTGCGCAGATAACGGGCGAATTCATCGTCGTCCTTTGCCACTAAATCCGCTGCCTCGTTCAACAAGCTATAGGCCGTCATCAACTCGTCCGCATAAGCAAGCGAATAAGGTATGGCATAGAACTTCTGTCCCGCGCGCGGCACCGAACTGCGCGATCCCGAACGCAACCTCGCTCCCACTAACTCACTTAAGTCGTCCTGAAGTCCGGGGTGCAGCGTTGCCAGAACCGAATACTTTTTGAGCTTAAGCAGATCCTCCGAAAGGTTCGGCTGTGTGACCGCACGCACCACGCTGCGCAAATCCAGAAGCTTATCCCGCTGCTCGGGATGTGCCGCGAGGTAATCATCCAAGTCCTGTTTCTTGACCGCCCAGGGGTACACATTCTTGCCCGGCTCGATCCCGGCGGCCGGCAGAAAAGGCTCGCGCTTGTTTTCCAGCGTGGTCGCAATCGGACCTTGATTCAGCCGGTAAAGCGTCAGCAAGTTTTGCGGCGCGGCGGTCGAACCCATTCGCTTGTCAACCTGAAGCAGATCGCGATAAGACGACAGCGCTTCAGGGTGCCGCTGCTTTTCGTAAAGCGATTGAAAGATTTTCCCAACTTCCAGCAGCTTCTGAACGGCACTGCGCTCGCCGGCAGTTAACTGTGACAACCCGGGCGCCAGCCTAATCGTTTGCGTCTTGTCGATGATCGGCTGGCTTTTTTCGAGCGGCCAATAATTGGGTGGAAGCGTGGTCGGATGCTTCATGCGAGTTGCACTTTGCGCGAAGGCGATGACAGAAAAACTAAACAGCAGGACGATACTGGCCATTCTAATCATAGGTTACCTCAGTCAGAATGTTTCGAATTGATTTTGATTCCGGATCATACCGAATAGCCGACAATTTGGGCAGTGGATGACAACGGGTTCTCTGTGCGTCCTCTGTATCCTTTGTGTCTCGGTGGTAAGCACTTTTGCGAGGCAAGACTCACCACGGGAGACACAGAGTTCACAAAGGACGCACAGAAAAAGCGAAACACTGTCCCTACAAGAAGCCAGGCACTCGCTTTCCAAACTAAGGACGGTGTCCGAGCATTCTTGCAGCCAAGGGTCATTAAATTATCGCGCCGCTTTTCGCGGCTCCGTCCATTTGCTCGGGTTTTCGAGTTCGATCGCGCGGCACCGGGCTTGCACCTCACAGCAGCATGTTGGAATCATCATTCTTAAACTCTAAATCGTCGCCGTCTGGCTATTCGCCGTATGTTACCGAACCCTCGTTACCGCAGTACGGAGCGCCACTCGATGTTCCGGGCGCTGAGAACGTAAACATTCTTTCCGGCCTCGAGCGCAGACTTCGTCGCGAACGCCGCCGGCGAAAAGTGGGACGCGCTTACGACATGGCATTGGAGATAGCGCGAGTCATTCCGAACGCTTACGAAATTCTGGACGTGGGTTGCGGCAATGGCTTCATCGCACACCACCTCGCGAGTTTGCTGGGCAGTTACGTTTTGGGAATCGATGTGGCTGGCAAACCTGAAGCGCCGGTGAATTTTCGCCGTTACGATGGCAGATATTTTCCCGCCGCCGATCGTTCATTTGAGGCGGTGCTCTTCTGTTACGTGCTGCATCACGCGCAGGAGGCGGAAACTATATTGAAAGAACTGAAGCGGGTACTAAAAGACGACGGGTTGGTAGTGGTTTACGAAGACAACCCGGCGACTTGGTGGGACCGTTTTCTTTGCGGCGTTCATAACCGCCAATGGCGTGGGCGGACCGGCGAATGCACTTTTCGCGCTGAAGCTGAATGGCGCGAGACTTTTCAAGCTGCGGGTTTTGAGATTATGCAACAACGACTGCTGTCACGCTGGCGAAACTTCGCACATCCGGTTCAGCGCCAGTTCTTTCTCTTACGCCCGATTTCGAACGCCGCCAAGCCAAACTGAGGTACGGCGTAAATGAAGCAGTTCGGAGGCAAATCAAGCAGTTACGAATCGTCAAGACTTTACTCTTCAACCAAATCTGCTGACATCGGCGAGCTTTCGCCACTACTTGTGATTGCCGATTTGATTAGCGCAAGCAGCTTATCGGTCTGTTCCTCATTCAACTCAACAAACTGCACGCCAAAGCCGCAGCCGGCGCTGTAATGTCTGACTTCCCCTTCCAGGTATAACCAATCGTCGTCAGGCAGCAGAATGCGAAAACCCACGATCTCCCCCAGCCGCACTTCGCCAACCGAATCGAGAAAGCAACCGCCTTCCGACAGATCGCTGACGCGCGCGCTGTGGGCCTCCGTTGAGCTGTCCCACATCGCATCGAGGCTGACTCGCAGCCGGGGTTTTGCGCGCCGATCGTCCATCGTTAATTGTCAGCGTGAAAGTTTATTTAGGAATCCTTCAGGTGGAACTTATGCATCAATCGATGTACTACCGGCGTCAGCAACAGTCCCATGAGGGCGATGAAAACAACGCCACTGAAAAGCGCATAAATTGAGGCAAATACTTTCACACTTGTATTGCTAAGCGGATTAATCGGCCCCATACCGCCCAGGATCATTGAGGCCTCGAGCAAGGAATCGATCCAGTTGAGAGCACCCAGCCAGTGATACCCGCAGATTCCGATGAGCAAAGCAACCAGCAGCATAGCCAGCCCCAGCCCAACGGAGCCAACCATTCTCCTGAGAAAGACCGGGAACGGCGCCAATTTTTCGTGTCTGCGTTCGAACATATGAATACCAAAGGGCAGAAGTCAGAGGACAGAGATCAAACTTTAAGAGTCAAAGGTCGGAGGTCAGACGTCAGAACTCGCATTACTAAATTCATATCCATGATTACTATGGTGCAGAAGTTTTCAAATTTGCTCCTTCGCCAGGAGGTCTGATCTCCGACCTCCGACCTCCGATTTCTGACCTCTGACTTCTGTTGTTCTCATCCAGCAAACTGCGTTATCTCGCCCGGCTTGCGCAACATCTTGTTCACTTCGCCAAGATGTGTTTCCTCTTCCGCGATCATCTTGCGTGCGTAGTCTTCCAGCAGCACCGAACGATCTTTCGCCAATTCATAGAGCTGCTTGTAGAGTTCCAGGCCCTTCGTCTCAGCCTCTAGCGATTCCAGCAGAATGTCGTTGATTCCGTGCTTATGTGTTTCCAACAGCGTGCCAATTCTTAGCGACGGATGTTCGCCGAGATGGGTTACGAGTTCGCCCGCCTCATTGGCGTGCGCGAGACAGGTGGTAGCTTCGCCGCGCAGCCAACTAACAATCGGTATGCGGCTGTGTCCAAAGACCATGAGCGCATAATGCGTGTATCTGCAAACGCCCGCCAATTCTGTTTCGAGAATTTCATTTAACAAAGCAACCGCTGCCGCTTTGTCCAACTCCTGTCCAGCCATATTCGCCTCCATTGGTTAATAGCGTCCGCTTGAATTCGAAGTACAATGAATTCAGGCAATCTTATGAGTCACAACCGAAATGTTCCAAAACGTGACGTGGTCTTGTACACGCGACCCGGCTGTCATCTCTGTGATGAAGCTAAGCAAGCGATGCAAGGGGCGGATTGCAGGAATGAATATACGCTTCATGAGATCAACATTGAAAGCGACCGCGAGTTGTTGAGACGTTACCAATCTGACATTCCAGTCATCGCCATTGATGGCGTCGAGGCCTTCAGGCACAGACTGACTTCTGAGGAGTTTCGTGAGGCGTTGCGCAGAAGAGCGGTGGCAAGCCCGCCTTCCCGACCATGAGATGACTACCAGTGAGCAGTCAATTCGACGTTTGAAAGGCTTTCAAAGTTTAGTGGAACAACTGGCTTGAGAAGTTCGCCGGTCAGGAAGACGAGCATGCCCCGCTCTTTCAACCTGCAAATTCGACAACCGTGAATACTCTTCGATCGATTCAAACAGTCGCTCGCGCTCCTCATCTTTTTCGGTTTGCCGGTACGACATCACTAAATCCCTGAGCGTCGCGAGTTCGCGGTAGACGCCCGCGTTTTCCATTGGCGGCGTCAGATACGAAATCAATTCCGCGTAGGACCGTCTTTTCGCGATGGTGCCCTCCGAAGGATTGTTGACACTGTAGAGGTAAACATTCGGCAGCTCGTCAATCAACCTGTCAGGCCAACACTCGGCGGAAAGTCCCACTTGTTTGCCGGGCATGAATTCGAGCGCGCCGTGCGTGCCGACATGGACCACCGCATCCGCAATGAGAATCCTTGAAAGATAAGTGTAGAAGGCCATGAACCCGTGATGCGGCGCACCGCTGCGCGCCATCATCAGCCGCATCGGATCGCCTTCAAAACCAAACGTTGGTTGCACGCCGATGAAGACCTTGCCTAACTGAATTCCCTGAATCAATAATTCGCCGCCAAACGAATTGATGTTTCCGGGCACAGCGCCCCATTCGCTTTCAATCTCAGCCACATAGGGACAATGACGACGATACTCTGCCGCGGTCATGCGATACGCGACGTTCGCAGTCGAACTAAACTGGGCGGCGTTGCCGTTGATTACCAGCTCGCGCAACGCATCTGCCGATTCAGGTAATTCAACGTCGTAGCCCTCCTCTTTTAGTTTCAACAAGGAATGCCAGACACTCGGAAAGACATCCAGGTCAGCGGCCGTGCCGATGTTTCCCTTGTTTGGCGGAAAACAAAAAAGCACCAGGGCAAGAGTCAATTCGTTGCGTGGCGCTGTCTGCAAACGATTCCAGCGCTTAAGCCGCCGCGCATAACGCCGGCACCGATCTTCGAGCGCGACCGGCTCGACGCCGCGCTCCGGCAGTCCGCCATAAATAAACGGTTCGGTCGCGCCGTCGATCTCAGGAATAGCGATCTGCATGCCGGCCTGGACCGGATTGAGTCCAGTTTGCGATGAGCGCCACGAGTCAATTGTCTGCATATCCAAACTGACTGCCGAGCGATAGGGACGATTCAAATCAGCCAGAAAAGAAGCTGCGGCTTCACTGTCGTTCATTGCCGGTCCGCCGACAAAACTGAAACCGGTTAGGGAAACGATTTGGCTGACGCGTGCTTGGTCCGTTGTCTGTTGTCCGTGGTCCGTTGTTTTGGCGTGGGCTTTTGGTCTTTGGTCTTTGGACTTTGAACCTTGATTCTCGGTTTTGACTTTGGACTGGTTTCGCTCGATAAAGAATTTGCCAACCGCCTCACGATTGTCCATCAAGGTGGAAAGCGCCGAGATGACACTTAAGCCTTCCGCTTCGATTGCCCGAATCAGCGCGTCATAATGCTTCGTGGTCTTACTCACGACCTGGGGCCGCATAAGCAGAAGACCAACTGTGGACGCAGGATCCAACGTCAATTGCGTCGACCTTGGACATTGGACTTTGGACTTTGGACTCTTTGTTAAGTACCAACTGCGGTAGGCTTCAAATGTTTCAAACAACCGCGGCGCATCCGGATGGTAGATCGCGACTGAAGGCAAATGCTCCGGCGCTGGAATTTTGACTTCCGCCTGCGCCAGCCGCGCGTCCGGCACATATTCCTGCAACGCAGTCAGAATCATCGCGCGAATATTTGCCGGAGTGGGCTGCAGGAAGTAACAGAAGATGTTGAGATAATTCTTGAAGTCGCGCATCGCGCCAACGCCCGGCACGAACCTCAGAATTCCCGGCAGGCGATCAACTAACTTTAGATACTGGCTGTGGCCGTGCTTCGAACCTTTGTTGTTTTTCGCGCCGTTTGCGCCGTTCGTTACCCTGGCTCCTGAATGCGCGCGAGTCTGTCTGCCAATCCACGAGCTGGCGGTGCCAAACAAACGCAGCGCGCGGTTTGATTTGCTCCCGCGCGCCTCTCCGTTCTGCGCGAAAGCTCCGGACAGCCTCGAGATATCTAGTTTACCCATGCGCGTTCGGCGCATTAGCTCGGGCATACAGTTGATCACAATCACCGCCGCGTGCCGCGTCTTATAGTCTTCGAGTGAAGTCAAAAGGCGAGCAGCGTTTTCGCCGTCCATCACATGAATGACAAAAACAACATCTGCGGTCGCCAGATCGATATCGACCTCCTCCCAGACGTCTGCGTCGAGCGGCGCGCCAAAGTTATGCGCGGTGATCTGCAGATCGAGCTGGTACGCACGGTTAATTTCCCGCTCCGCAGCTCGGAGCGGCGCGAGCAAACTCGATCCCACATAAAGCACCGTGACCTTCATGCTATTTGTTCGCGCTCAGGCTCCAGGTTGTCCAAACGTGCACGCAACGTTTCGAGGATGTCCTCGTCGGGATTCCAATAACCGCGCTCGTGCGCTTCAAGCAAACGCTTCATCAGGGAACGCAGGGAATGCGGGTTTAGGTCGAGTAATCGTTGGAACATGATCGGATCCAACAGGAACGTCTTGGAGATTTCCGTGTAAATCCAGGGATCGACAGCATCCGCCGTCGCGCTCCAGCCAAACGTATTCGCCACATGATTTTCGATTTCAGCGACGCCGCGGAATCCGTGTTTCAGCATCCCTTCGTACCACTTCGGATTGAGCGTCTTCGCGCGCGTCTCGAGCCGGACCGTCTCCTGCAAGGTGCGAACTTTGACTTGTGGCGAGAGTGAATCCGACAAATAGATTGCGGGCCGAGATTTGCTTCTTGTTTCAACTGCTTTGGAAACTCCGCCGAGATATTCGAAATAGTGATCCACGTCGGTAATTCCGATTTCGAATGAGTCGATGTTTTGATAAGTCGCTTCCACTCGTGAGAGCGCATCGTTCATCAAGTGCTGCGCCTCGCGGCCCTCAACGCTTCGTCCTCGCGAGTCGCGCGTGTACGCAAAGCATTTGCGCGTAACAAACAAATCGCCAAGCGTCTCCTCGCTTTCCCACTGCGAATCCAGCACCATGAAATTCACGTTAGAGCCGTAGTTACCAGGCGCATTTGAAAACACCCGAGTTACCGCATCATCAAAATCGCTGTCCTCCGCTGCCAGTTTTTCCTGAACGTTGCGCCGCACGTAGTTCATTTCAAACGGCTCGTCGAGCGTCGCGACGCGCCGGACTGCTTTGTCGAGTAACGCCATCGTCGGCGCAAACAGATCGCGAAAGATCCCCGAGACGGTCATGACCACATCAATGCGCGGACGCTGCAATTCTTCCAACGGAATGACTTCGATTTCGGTAGCGCGATTAAGCGCATCGCGAACCGGCCGCACGCCCAACAGCCAAAGTGCCTGCGCCACGCCGTCGCCTTGCGTCTTGATGTTGTCCAGGCCCCACAGCACCAACGCCAGCGCGCGCGGGTAGTGGCCCTGCTCTTCCAAACAGCGCTGCAGCAACGCGGCGGCAGTCTGTTTCGCGCGCGCGAACGCCAGTTGCGATGGCACCGAATAAGGATTAACCGCATGCGTGTTCCGACCGGTCGGCAGAACCATCGGATTCTGCACGATGTCCGCGCCCGGACCCGGCTCGATGTACTCGCCCCGCAAGGCGCTCAGCAATGAATCGAGTTCGGTATTGGAATCGAGTTGTGCCGCGACTTTTGTCAGCAGCGAAAACGTCGGAAGCGATTTTTCGCGTCCGACATCCGCATGCGTATTCAACCAATCGGCTGCTGATTCGGCACCGGCTGCACAAAACTTCTCGATCGCCTGACTGACTAGTCCAGCGACAACTTCTTTGGTTTCAGAAGGCGACGAGTCATGAAGCAGCGCTTCGTAGTTTTCGATTCGGAGACCCTCAGCGACAAGTTTCGGCAAAGCGCGAGTGCCATGTTCCGGCCGATCAAATGATGCGACCATGCGCAGCAGATCTGCCTTCTCCTGTAGCTCAGACGCGCGGCCAAAAATGTGCAGACCGGTGGGAATCAGCCGCTGTTCAATTTCCAGCAGTTGGTCGTAAAGCTGCATGACGCGGGCGTCACGCTCGAGGGAATTGAGCCTGGATGTCATTGCAGATCGCTGCTTTGGGAAGTTTTGCTATTTGATAACCAGGAAAGGTTTTAACTGAAAAGATGCAGGTGGGCAACCTGTAAGTTGAGCGGCTTAACAGGGAACGCGGAGCGATTTCATTAGTACCGCGGCTTTAGCCCGGTGGTTAAGTTTTACAAATGACTCCTTGAACCGTTTCCAACGGTTTCAGCTGGGTCCGCCCCCAACAAAAACCGTTAGAAACGGTTTCCATGTCAATTCCGGTTTTTTATCACCGGGCTGAAGCCGCGGTGCTAATGAGATAGCTTCGCGTAGAAGCGCCAGCCTTTTATTTACAGCTGTGAACCACAGCGAACTTCTTGAAATTCCAAAACCAATCCACTATCCAACTCGCACAAACATGACAATGTCGTCGCGGCTCGGTTATGATCCGCTTGAATTCGTTTAATTCGCCCACACACTTGAAGGAAATCCACCAAAGCATGTTGGAAGTCACAAGCCTCGACTGCGTGCGCGGCGATCGCAAACTCTTTGGTGACATTAACCTGTCGTTAAAACCGGGAACATTTCTGCAAGTTCAGGGTGCTAACGGCAGCGGAAAGACCAGTCTGCTTCGCATCCTGTGCGGCTTGCTCGCTCCCGCGCGCGGCGAAGTCCGTTGGCAAGGTGCGAACATTCGCTCGCTGGGTGAGGATTATTTCACAGCGGTCACTTACATTGGCCATCGCAGCGCGGTTAAGGAAGAACTGACGGCGCTCGAAAACCACCGCATCACTAACGGCCTCGCGGGTGTGCCACTGACGAAGGAAACAGCGGTTGCGCAGTTGGGGAAAATGGGCCTGGCCGGTCGCGAAAATCTCCCGGCACGCTTATTGTCTGAAGGCCAACGACGGCGCCTGGCATTAGCGCGTTTGCTCTCGGCCTCGACCCGTTTGTGGTTGCTGGATGAGGTACTTACTTCACTCGATCGAGCAGCAGTAACTTTGATTACGTCGGTAATCGAAGCGCATTTGCAAAGCGGAGGCATGGCCGTCGTCGCCACGCACCAGGAATTGAATCTTGCCGCGGGTTCTTTTGACCGGCTGCAACTTACGCTGTGAGCGCGCCCTCCATGTTGACGATGTTTCGTTGGATCGTCTGGCGCGATCTAACTTTGGCGTGGCGCCGCCGAGCAGATGTTTTGTCGACGCTCTTTTTCTTTATCATCGTAGTCAGCTTGTTTCCGTTGGGCATCGGACCGGAATCCCAGTTGCTTCGATCGATTGCGCCGGGTGTAGTTTGGGTGGCGGCGTTGCTGGCTTCAATGCTCTCGCTAAGCCGGGTCTTTGAAAACGATTACCACGACGGCACGCTGGAACAGATGTTGCTGACCCCACAACCATTGGTGCTCGTGGTGCTCGGTAAGGTACTGGCGCAATGGCTGGTATCCGAAGTGCCGTTGGCGCTGGTCGCGCCACTGTTGGGAGTGCAGTTTGATCTCGAGCCGCGCACGCTTTGGATCCTGTTCATTTCCCTTTTGATCGGCACGCCGATTTTGAGTTTGATTGGCGCGATCGGCGCCGCATTAACCCTGGGGTTGCGCGGCGGTGGCGTATTGATAGCGGTTTTGATACTGCCGTTATATGTGCCGGTATTGATTTTTGGCGCGGGCGCGGTAGACGCAAGTATTACGGGCGGAACCGTCCAGGCCAATCTTTACCTTCTGGCGGCGTTCTTCCTGCTGGCACTTGTTTTCTCTCCCTGGGCAACTTCGGCAGCGCTGCGGATCTCGTTAGAATGAAGCGGTTTTTGGTTTTTGGTCTTTGGTCTCTGGTCTTTGTTCTCTGAGCTTTGGTTTTCGGTCTTTGAGCTTTGGGTTCTTCGCGAATTCAATTGGGTGCAACAGAACGCTTCGCCCCAGAGGGGCGAGATGTTTATAGCCTGGCGCTCCCTGCTTTACTTCGAAGCTCCGGAGGAGCGCAAGCGCTTATGCCTGCCACGGCAAGGGTTCCGCTGCGGGGTTTCGCTCCTACCGGAGCGAGATCTTTCGGGTATTTTCGGAGCTATAAACATCTCGCTCGTCCGGAGCGAAAAGTTCAAAGAGCTAAGACCAAAGCCCAAAGACCACTTAAGAAAATGAACTTATACAAATACGCATCGCCCGCAGCCTTTTATCCGCTTGCCGGAAAAATGGTTCCCTGGTTCGCCATCCCGGCGGCACTACTTTTCGTTGCGGGTTTGTATGTTGGCTTCTTCATCGCGCCCACTGATTTCCAGCAAGGCGACGCTTACCGCATAATGTTTATTCATGTCCCGGCGGCCTGGATGGGAATGTTGCTTTACGTGCTGATGGCTTTCTATGCAGGTATTGGCTGGGCGTTTAATGCGCGGCTGGCATCGATGATGGCGTCGTCAATTTCGATCACTGGCGCACTGTTCACGTTGATATCACTGGTCACCGGTTCACTTTGGGGTAAGCCGACCTGGGGCACCTGGTGGGTCTGGGACGCGCGCATGACCTCAACGCTGATACTCTTGTTTCTGTACATTGGATTTATTTCGTTGCAATCGGCCATTGATGAACCACGCCGCGCCGATCGCGCCGGGGCCGTGCTGGCGGTGGTGGGCGTAATCAACGTGCCAATAATTTACTTTTCAGTGCAATGGTGGAACACCCTGCATCAGGGTGCGACCATCAGGATATTGAACAAGCCAACCATCGCGCCGCCGATGCTGGCTGCGATGCTGATCATGCTGGCGGCTTGCTGGCTCTACTCCATCGCGGTCGTGCTCGTTCGCGTGCGACACATAATTTTGGAGCGAGAGCAAAGCGTGGCGCGCGTTGCCGCGATTGCGGTTTAGTTATGTCACAATTCTTCTACATGGGCGGTTATGGGTTTTATGTTTGGGGCTCGTATGTTGCGACCCTAATACTGCTGGGAGCTGAAGTCTTGCAACTGCTAAGGCGCGGAAAAACGCTGCGCGAGCACAATCGCAGATAAGGTTTTATTGAGATGGTAATGAAACGGCGTCATAAACGAATTGCTTTCATCGTTCTCGGTCTGTGCGGACTGGGCATCGCCGCCGCGTTGGCGCTAAGCGCCTTCCAGCAGAATCTTGTTTTCTTTTTCAGCCCTTCGCAGGTCGTGGCGAAAGAAGCGCCGGTGGGCCGAACCTTTCGCGTCGGGGGGCTGGTGGAAAAGGGATCTCTTAATCGCGATAACGATGGACTGACCACGCGCTTCGTTGTCACCGACACCGCCAAAAGCATCCCCGTCGTTTACAAAGGAATTCTTCCCGACCTGTTCAAAGAAGGACGCGGGTGCGTGGCCCAGGGACATATCGGGACCGATGGCATCTTCTACGCCGATCAGGTGCTGGCCAAGCACGACGAGAACTACATGCCGCCGCAGGCGGGCCAGGCAATCGACGCGGCCAAGCATGAAAAAGAAGCAGCGAAGACGGTGGTTGGGCCGTAAAAGGGAGTTCTGTTCAATAGCAACTACTGGTATTAAGTGCCCGCTGGTTGCTCGCTCGGAACAAGGCTATGGGGCATAATGAATCCAAGGAGTGACAATGACTACGGTAAGCTTAGATGAAGCTAAAAAGAACCTCGAGGAGCTACTTGAACGCGTGATTGCGGATGCCGAACCAATCGTTCTGTCGGCACCCTCGGGACAGGAAGTCGTCCTGCTTTCGCTTGATGAATTCACGTCGCAGCAAGAGACGTTCTACTTGCTTGCCAATCCTGCCAACGCGGCCCATCTGCGTAAGTCAATTTCCGAAGCCGAAGCGGGTCAGATTTACGAAAAGGAACTTGCTGATGCATGAGGATAATTTTCACTCATTCTGCTTGGAGTGATTATCTCTGGTTTCAGGAACAAGACCGGAAGTTGATTAAACGCATCAATCAGCTCATTAAAGAAACCATCCGTTCGCCCTTTGAAGGGATTGGAAAACCTGAGCGGCTTAAGGGCGATCTAGCCGGTTATTGGTCACGCCGCATCACACATGAACATCGCATGGTTTACGCCACTACCGAAAGCGACATGGTGATTATCGCTCTTCGGTACCACTATCGCGATTAGAACCTTCGCCTATGATTCCTGAGATCGGCCAATTCGCATTAATCCTCGCGCTCTTATTGGCGTTGACGCAGGCGACGTTGCCTTTGCTTGGCGCCGCGCGTGGCAATCGTTCCTGGATTGCGCTCGCCGCGCCCGCGGGCCAGGCGCAATTCATTTTCGTGGCCGTCGCTATTTGTTGTCTTGGCTACTCGTTCATCACGAACGACTTCTCCGTCCTGAACGTCGCGACTAATTCGAATTCTCAGTTGCCGCTTCATTATCGTCTGGCCGCAACCTGGGGCTCGCATGAAGGCTCGCTGTTGCTCTGGACTTTCATGTTGGGCATCTGGACTGTTGCCGTTTCATTATTCAGTCGACATCTTCCTGATGAGATGCTCGCGCGCGTGTTGAGTGTGATGGGCATTGTCAGCGTTGGCTTCCTGCTCTTCATGTTGCTGACCTCGAATCCCTTCGCCCGCTTAATTCCCGCCGCGCCTGACGGCCGGGATCTCAATCCTCTGCTCCAGGATCCGGCGATGGTGGCGCATCCGCCGATGCTCTACATGGGCTACGTGGGATTCTCTGTGGCCTTTGCTTTTGCCATCTCGGCATTGATCAGCGGCCGGCTCGACGCTACCTGGGCGCGTTGGTCACGGCCATGGACCACCGTCGCCTGGATGTTCCTGACGGTTGGCATCGCGCTGGGAAGCTGGTGGGCTTATTACGAACTGGGCTGGGGCGGTTGGTGGTTTTGGGACCCGGTGGAGAACGCCTCGTTCATGCCGTGGCTGGTTGGCACCGCTTTGATTCATTCACTCGCAGTGACCGAGAAACGCGGCGGCTTTAAGAGCTGGACGGTGTTGCTGGCAATCGCTGCCTTCTCGTTGAGTTTACTGGGAACTTTTCTGGTGCGCTCAGGCGTCTTGACTTCTGTTCACGCATTCGCGACTGATCCCAAACGCGGCATTTTTATTCTCGCGTTCCTGGTATTCGTTATTGGCGGCTCGCTGCTGCTCTACGCCTGGCGGGCGAAACAGGTTGGCCTGGGTGGCAAGTTTGATCTGGTTTCGCGCGAATCATTTCTGCTTTCAAACAATGTGCTGCTGACGGTTGCGGCCGGTTCAGTCCTGTTGGGTACGCTTTACCCGCTGATCGTTGACGCTTTGGGCATGGGGAAACTTTCGGTTGGTCCACCTTATTTCAATAGCGTGTTTGTGCCCTTGATGGTCCCGGCGGTGTTTCTAATGGGTGTTGGTCCAATCGCGCGCTGGAAAAAGGCGAGCTTGCCGGAACTGGCGGTGCGACTACGTTGGGCGTTCCTGGCCGCAGTAGTCACTGCCCTGATCCTTCCCTTTGTTCTGGGACAATGGAAGCCGCTGGTTTCACTCGGTCTGATGCTGGCGCTTTGGATACTCTTCTCCGCCGGGGTGAATATTTGGGAACGCGTTAAGACGACTTCGGGCCAGCTCAGCACTTTCCAGAAGTTGCGAACGCAGACGCGAAGTTACTACGGCATGCACCTGGCCCATCTGGGCGTGGCCGTCTTTATTGTCGGTGTGACGCTCGTTACTGGTTATCAATCAGAGCAGGACGTGCGCATGGATGTCGGCGACACGGTCAAGGCCGGTAACTACACTTTTCGGCTGATCGGCGTCACCAACGTTCTCGGGCCAAACTATCGCGCCGCTCGCGCCGACATCGAAGTCAGCAAGAACGGCGACGTCGTTAATCATATGTTTCCGGAGAAGCGATCATACATCGCCACCGAAAACGTAATGACAGAAACGGCGATTGATACTGGTTTGTTTCGCGACCTTTACATCTCGCTCGGCGAGCCAGTCAACGGCGGGGCCTGGAGCGTGCGCGTTTACTACAAACCATTCGTCGATTGGATTTGGGGCGGCGCGTTGCTGATGGCAATGGGCGGCGGCCTGGCACTCAGCGATCGTCGCTACGCACTCGCGGCGCGTAAGCAACGCGCGGCTTTGCAAGCAGCGACCGCGACTGCGGTTCCGGCGCTGGCGACCGCGGCAAAGGAATCATGACCAGATTTGCAATACCGCTGGTGCTCTTCATTCTGCTGGTGGCCTTTCTAGCCATCGGTTTGCGCCACGATCCGCATGAAGTGCCATCACCGCTGATCAATAAGCCGGCGCCCGCTTTTCAATTGGCCCAGCTCAGGGAGCCTTCTCAGACTTTTTCGGCCGCAGACATGCGCGGCAAAGTATGGTTGCTGAATGTTTGGGCGTCGTGGTGCGTGACCTGCCGTGAAGAGCATCCTTTGCTGCTTCAGTATGCGCGTTCAGGAGCGTTGCCGATCTATGGTTTAAACTATAAGGACAAACGCGAAGACGCGCTGTCGTGGTTGGGAGAGCTCGGCGATCCCTACGTCTTGAGCGTTTCGGACAATGATGGCAGGGTGGGCATTGACTATGGCGTGTACGGCGCCCCGGAGACGTATCTGATTGATCGAAACGGTGTCATTCGTTTTAAGCAGATTGGGCCTGTCACGCCGGACATTTGGCAGAATACAATTCTGCCGCTGGCCCAGCAGTTGAACAAGTGAAGTTGAGCAATTGAAAGAGAAATTGATAGGACAGGGATTTCAACCAGTTGATAACTCAAGCTGGGTAACCTCTCAGTCCTGAGTTGGAACTACATGACGTGGATGACTAAACAACTGCGATTCGCAGTCTTCGGCTTGATGCTCTTAAGCGTTGCCGGCCCGGCCCTTTCAGCGAAAGAGGCACAGCCCTCGGCCGCCGACCCGGTGTTGGAAGAGCGCGTGATGAAGTTGTCGCGAGAATTACGCTGCCTTGTTTGCCAGAACGAAACGCTTGCTGATTCGCGCGCCGACCTGGCCGAGGATTTGCGCACTCAGATTCGCGAGCAGATGAAAGCCGGCAAGAGCGACAAAGAAATAATCAACTATCTCACCAGTCGTTACGGAAAGTTCATTCTCTACAATCCGCCGGTTGATCCAACGACCTACATGCTTTGGTTTGGTCCATTCGTCTTGTTGCTTGGCGGTCTGGTTTTGTTGTTTCGTTATGTGAAACAGCGCAGCGGCCTGATCGCCGAAGCGCCACTGTCGGCGGAGGAACGCCGCCAGGCAGAAGGCTGCTGGCTTCGGAAAACGGAAAGGAAACGTTGTGATTCTTTTCTGGGTAATAGCCGCAGTCATGGTTGCGATCGCGCTGGCGTTTGTACTGCCGCCGCTGCTTGCAACCGACGCCACGAAGCCGATCGACGAAAGCAAAGAATCCAATGTGAACGTCTATCGCGATCAACTCGCCGAGCTGGCAGCCGACTTGCGCAACGGCATTATTGCCGCAGACCAGTACCAACAGGATCGCGATGCAATTGAGCGGCGCATGCTTGAAGATGTTTTCCCGGCGGACGGTGAAGTGGCAAAAACCGGACCCGTCAACCGTGACCGCCGGCCCGCTTATGCCGTCGCATTCGCTATTCCCGTGCTCGCGATAATTCTCTACTTGCAAATCGGCAATCCACAATTGAAACCGCAGGGCCGTCCCGAGCCGCCGCCCGAATCGCCTGCCGCTGAGAGTTCGCAGCCTGACGCGCAAATGGCACAGCCGAACATCGAAGCAAATGTCGCTAAGCTCGCAAAGCGCCTCGAACAAAATCCAACTGATGTTCAGGGTTGGACCATGTTGGCTCGCTCGTACACGAGTCTGGAAAAATATCAGGAAGCGAGCGACGCCTATGCTAAAGCTACGACTTTGAAACCGGACGATGCTGACCTGTGGGCCGACTATGCTTTCGCAATGGCGATGACCAATAGTCAACATTTGCAGGGAAAGCCCCAGGAGCTGATCGCGAAAGCGTTGCAGTTGGATCCCGACAACGCAAAGGGTTTGGAACTGGCGGGCAGCGCTGCGTTTGAAACCAAGAACTACAAGCAAGCGGTGGTGTATTGGCAACGCCTGCTGACGAAGACGCCACCGGGTTCAGAGTTAGCGCAGACGATTGCGCAAAGAATTGACCAGGCCAAAAAGTTGGACGGTGGCGGAGACAAGTAGCATCGTAGTTGGGGAAGGAGATAGTTATGTCTGAGCAAACCCGAAAAGTTGTTGATTGCCGGCTTCATCCCAGCGAGAAAAACTGCACGCTGAGCATTGAAGGAACCCAAGAGGAAGTATTGGAAGCAGCCACGCAACATGCCATCACCGCGCACGGGCACACCAACAGTCCCGAGTTGCGCGAGCAAATCAAAATCATCATGAAAGACGTCGACAAATAATGACTCGGGACAATCTTCTTTTCGCAATCATCGGCGTGCTGCTCGGCTTCATCGTCGGTTTCATCTTTGCCAGCACCATGAGCCAGCGTTATGGACCAACCGCGGCTCCGGGAATGGCGGCCAGCCAAACGCTGCCCGCTGATCATCCTCCTATTCAAGGTGGCGGCGACGACCAGCAGAATCCGCAACAGGTTTTTGCCCAGGTGCAGGCGGCCCTCGCCAAGGCGCGCAACAGTCCCAAGGACTTTGACGCGCAGGTGACCGCCGCCAAGCTCGAGTATCAGGTGCAGCGCTATGATGAAACGGTGGAGTTCTTACTGAAGGCTAATCAGCTCCAACCCGACAACTATGAAGTGTTGGCGATGCTGGGCGAAGCAAACATGGAAGCCAAGCACTATGATCAGTCTGAAACCTGGTACAAAGCGGCGCTGGCAAAGAAACCTGGCGAGGTTAGCTTGCTTGCGAGTTTGGCTTATATGTATCTACAGAAAGGCGATGCCAAAGAGGCTGAGAAAGCAATCGCGAATCTGGAGAAAGCCGATCCCAGCAATCAGGACCTGCCGCAGTTTCGCGATAAGCTGGCGAGTTTGAAATCGAAGTAGGACCGACTTTAGTCCGTGTTCGCAATTTTGGAGTGCGCCGGCCCGGCGGCTCTTTGGCCTTTGAGGCAGGGATCTCAACCTTAGATTAGTATGAAGCTACTCGGGAAATTGTGCGGTATCGTTTCTCCGACCAAAGCGGCGCCAGGCCGCCGCACCCCAAAGGGCCAGCTCAAGGCGCAATCGACATTCGCACGATATTCGCCAACTGCACTTTCTCAACCTTCCCATCTTTTCCCACGACCACAACTACACCGTTTTCCACGGTGACCCGGCGCACGCTGCTCATGTAGTGCTCGATCAACGTGCCGTCATCGGTTTCAATTACCAGGCGTGGTCCGGTGTTGGGTTCCGGCTCAGGTACTGGTTCAGTCTTGCGCGCAGTGGCCGTCGCGCCCCGCCGCGAACCGCGTCGCTTTGGCGCAGGCTTGCTCTCGGGCGCGGGCTCGGAGGAATTCTCGCTTGGAGTTGCGGCGGGTAATTCTGTTCCGGCGGTTTCGGCGGGTTGATCCGGTTTCGTGGTCGACGTGCTCTTGCTGCCACGCGCGCCGCGACGGTTGCGCGGTGTTCGCGCGGTCTTTGTTGTCGCCGGCTTTGGCGCTTCTGCCGGTTGCGCCGGCGTCGGCTCAGGCGTCGGTGCGACGGCAACCGTGGGCTCAGGCGGTTCCTCGATGCGCGCACCGACCGAGTTAACTCTTCTTCCCTTATTCCCACTACGCGCGCCCGTTACGGAGGGTTCCGCTGAATTGTTTTCGTTTTCCGGGACAAGTGGTCCACCAGCTACCGCTTCGAAAGCTCCGCCAAAATGAATGCGATAAACCGCGTCGTCATCGTTGGGCGTGCGCGCTTCGACGCGCAGGATCAGATCCAATCGCTGGCGCAGGTAAATGCTCTTTGTAATTGGCCCTGACCCGCCTTCATAAATCGTAAATTTCAAAAGCGGCCGCATACCCGATGCGGTAAACACATCGACGTCGCCGTTCAGGTTGCGGCTATCGACCGTGATTAGCAGATCACCCGGCGTCCCGGTAAAAGCATAAAAGTGATCCGTCAGCCGCGCATCGCCAAGGTCCCGCGCCGCGATCGTTGCCGCGACTTCGTTGGTGCGAACGGGCAGCGGCGCGTTCATGTCGGTGGATTGTGCCTTAGCGGGGTTAAGCGATAGACATAGGCAAGCAATCGACAAGAGAACTGCTCGACATATTGTTCGCATATTCATGGTTGTGGGCTGGGAAAGCGGTTAACGTTTCAAGTCGGGAAACCGCCTAAGAGTATCAGATTTGAACTTCGAACCGAATGGAGCATAGTAATTTCTGACCCGCGAGGCTCAGCCGCCTTGATAGACAGCAAGCCGGTAAGCCACAGGCTTACCGCACGGAATGGGGCAAAGCCACAGAGCAGACATTCGGATTGTTACGGAGACCGACTATGTTTGATATCCTTGGAAGCATGCAAAGATTTTTGCTCTTGTCACTTTTCTGCTTCTCGTTAGTTCCGCAAACAGGCGCCCAAACGTGGACAACAAAACTCGATAAGCCCGTGCGCTTTTATCAGACCACCGACCTGGGCGTGGTGATCGTCGGCACCGAAAACTCCATCTACGCGGTTGATGGCGCGACTGGCGACGTGCTCTGGCGGCGCAAGAATGTCGAGCTTGATGAAAACGATGTCGCGCCGGTGCCGAATTCGGACTTACTGTTGCTTAGTTTTGAAAAAGGAGAACGCACGCGGGTCGAAGCGGTCGACATCATGACCGGCAATCGCATTTGGCGCAGCGACAAAATAAAAGGGGGCCTGATGCAGCTGGCCGTTGAGGCCGATGCCAATTTGCTTGCCGTCGTGCTCGCCATAGATGCTAAGGGCCACGCGAACGATGGCGTCAAACGACATCCGTTCTTGCACGTGCTTGATCTTCGTTCCGGCGCTGAGCGTTGGAAAAATGAACTGAGCGGGGTGGAGTTAATGCCGTCGCGTTGGCCCGACGGAAACAGCAATGTTGAATTCACCCTCGACAACTATCACGCGCCTGTTTTTGCAGGCGGCCGGCTGTATGTTTTCTATGAAGGGTTAACTTCGTTCGACGCGCAAACAGGAAAGTCGCGCCTGCGCGAGAAGTTTCGGGTGAATGAGGAGGGATTGGCGCTGACCGAAGCGGATCCAATTTTCACGGAGAGTCTTATTTACGCGTCGAGTCACGGACGCGTGCGCGCAATCTCGCGCGAAAGCGGCGAAACAGTTTGGGAAGCGAAGGATCTTGGTCTGACTCCGGAAATGATTTTGGTTGGCGAAACGTTATACGTCCGCACTGGCGGCCAATTCACGCGCCTGAAAGATGGCGACACGGTTGAGCGCGGGCCTTACGGCGTCAGCGCCATCGACACGCGCAAGGGCAAAGTTTTGTGGCGTTACAAAGGCGCGGACAAAGGCATTACGAATCTGGTGTTGCCGGATGCGCAAACGATCATGATTGCCGATCGCGATGACCTGATTAGCATTGATTCGGCATCGGGAAAAAGGCGGGCCCGCGTGCGCCATGGAATTGAACGCGCTTCCTTTGGCTTGCTCAACGAAGGCGGCAACGTGGTCATCGGCGGGCAAAACGAGATCGCCGCTTTCGATCCGTTGTCTGGTCGCGAACTTTGGCGTGCGCGTCACACGCCGCCGGGCCGCGGCATCCTGCGCACAGTTGCAGCCGTCGCGGCGCGCGCGGCTTCGTTGTATTTCCGTTATGGCGGAGTGGCGTCAACCGCGTTTCGCGGAATCCAAATCGCGCGAGTTGCCAGCAGCATCAGTTGGTCGGGTTTAGTGGCGCGCAGTTCTGTTTCGAATTTGCAGGCGCTGGCGACGGGTGCCGCACGGCATTACGCAGTACGCTATGCCGAATCGCGCTTTCGTGCTTTTGGTGCCCTCGCGCGCGTTCGCGGCAGTCTCTCCAGCGGTTCAGGACTCCCGACCCTGCCGTCGCTGCCGGCAACGCCTTCATTACCATCGGCCGGCGACCTGGTTCGCGACCGCACCGTGGCGGCGGCGCGTAATCAAACATCTGACATCGATGAGCGCTTGCTGGACAAGCTCGACCCGGCGCACCAACTCGATCGCCTTTCGCGATTTTTTTGGCATCGCGATCGGTTGGCGGCTTTGCGCGGCCAGTGGATGTATTTCTACACGGACTTGCAAGGCCGCGACGGCAATGGCCTGGCGGGCGTGAACATCAACAACGGTCAAACGGACCGCGAAATAAGATTGCGCGATCTCGACGAACGTTTCATCACTGACGAACCCTTGGGGCTGATGTTTGTTTCTTCCGGCAATAGGATGCTGGCGTATTCCGTTACCAACGCACGCTAATCGAAGCATTTCCTAAAAACTCAACGTGGTGTCATAAGGTCAGTACCGCCAGGCGGACTGACCTCATTTCACATGAACGAAAGTATCACTTTGGCAACAAACTACACTGGCTCGGTATGTCGCCGTTAAATTCAAAATTGGCGCCGACTACGATGGGTTTGTCCGAAGTCACTCTTACGGAGATCGCAACGTTGGTAACGCCATCGAAACCTGGCCCACTTGTCGTCGGCATCACCCAATCCACGTCGCGCGTGTGCGCCGGAGCGAGCGCCAACGTGCTGCTGCCGCTTTCGCCGGGGTAGGTGCGAGCCGGGCTGGATCCGGGAATCGTGATGCCCGCGAGGTTGGTACCGTTTCGATCAAGAATGTTCACCGCGATATTCGCAGTGCTGCTGCTGCCGTTGAAGATGTAGACATCATCTCGTGGACTGCCAGCCGCATTCGGACGATGTGCGGGCGTGCAGACCCAAATATAAGGTGGTCCACCAGCGGGCGATCCGGGCGGGCCGGCTGGTCCAATTGCTCCGGCGGGACCAGCAGGGCCGGCGGCTCCGACTGCGCCTGATGGTCCAGTTGGGCCAACTGGTCCAGCGGGACCGGTAACGCCGGCGGGGCCAATTGGCCCAACTGGTCCGGCAGGGCCGGCGGGTCCCGCGGCGTTCCACTGCACTCGGTTCTCGTTCGCGTGGCAAGGGGTGCCGGCATCCACCAACCGCAAGCTTCCATTGCCCGGATTAACGCAAGCCACCAGCACGGTAGGTGGAGGTGGCGCGCTGGGCGGTGACGCAGCATTCGCTGGTCGTGAATCGGTCGATGGCGGTGGAGCGGTTAGCGCCGTCGGAACTATCAATGCCGAACAGGTAAGGAAGAATAAACTCGCGATTACACCTTGACGGCCAAACTTGCTATGCACGTTGTTCTCCTTCCGGGGATGAAGAGATTAGGGTTTGAATTCGCTCCAGAGGAGCGAGATGTTTATGGCAATGGAAGCCCACCAAGAAATATCGCTCCCTTTAGAAGCGAAACCCGGCAACGCAACCTTCGCCGTTCAGAACAAAGGAGTTTCGCTCCTACGGAGCTAAGAACAAAGAAAAGGATCGCGAGGCTATAAACATCTCGCCCCTCTGGGGCGAAGAGCCGCCACCAAACTCAACACTCCGCACTTAGTACTCAGTGCTCAGCACTCAACACTTAAGTACTAAACGTCAACCAACGGTAGCGAGCGATAGTGTTTTCCAGTCAACCTAGTCAAGGCATTGACGACCGCGGGTGAGATTACCGGAACGGGTGGTTCACCGCAGCCGCTTGGCGCTTCGGTGCTGGGCACGATGTGCACGTCGACTGCGGTTGGCGCATCCATGATGTAAGGGGGCACATACCCGTCAAAGTTTCGCTGCTCAACGCGTCCGTCCTTAAATGTGATCTCGCCTTTCGCCATCAACTGCGACAAACCGAAACCCACGCCCGCCTGAAACTGACTCTCAATCGTCAACGGATTAACGGCAACGCCACAATCGAGCGCAATCGTTACGCGATGAATTTTCGGCCGCTTGTTCTTGATTGAAACATCGACGGCACAAGCCACGCCCGTTCCGAAAGCTTCATGCAGCGCGTAACCAACTGCGTGGCCGGCCGGAAGGCGGCGACGCCACCCGGCGCTCTTCTCTTCCATCAAATCCAGCGCGGCGTGTAGTTTCCTGGCGTCCGGCTTCAGCAATTTGCGGCGATAGGCAATTGGATCCATCTTTGCGCGCGTCGCAAGTTCTTCAATCAACGTTTCCATCACATAAGCCGTATGCGTGTGTCCGACCGAGCGCCACCAAAGCACCGGCACGTTGATCGTCGGGTTATGGAGCGAGACGTGAAAGTTAGGCAGGTTGTAACTGGTATCTTCGACGCCTTCAACTGTCGTGGGATCAATGCCGTCTTTCATCATCATCGCGAACGGAGTCCCCGCCATAATGGATTGGCCCACGATCACGTGCCGCCAGGCTGACGGAAAACCATCCGCGCCGACTGCAACTTCGACTCGATGCGCGTGCATGGGCCGATAATAACCGCCGCGAATATCGTCTTCGCGGGTCCAGATTAATTTCACCGGAGTGCCGCGAAACCGTTTGGCAATGACCGCCGCTTCGCGCTGCACGTGGGAATCGGGCACAGCCCGCCGGCCAAAGCCACCGCCCGCCATTTCAGTGTGAAACGTAACTTTCTCCGGCTTCAGCCCAAGAACCTGGGCGATCGCCATTTGATCGAAAGTTTGAAACTGCGAACCAGCCCAGGCCTCGGCGCTGTCACCATCGAAACGAATGGTCGTGTTGAGTGGCTCCATCGGCGCGTGCGGCAAATAAGGAAACTCATATTCAGCGACAATCAGATTCGCTGGCGTGGTGCTCGCGAGCGATTTCACATCGCCAACTGTCTTCGCAACTTTGCCCTCAGTGCGCGCCAGTTGTTTGTAGTTGGCGCGGAGTTGCGAGCTGTCGGCACGATCGAGCCCGGTAGCGTCCCAATTGATCTTAAGCAGATCGCGAGCCTGTTTAGCAGTCCAGAATTTGTCGGCGACTACGGCGACGCCGGATCCTTTCGCGAGCGGAATCTCAAACACGTCGTGCACGCCCGCGAGTTTGCGTGCTTCCCTGTCGTCGAAATCCTTCACGCGCGACGCGAACACAGGTGGACGAGCAACCATGGCAACTTTCATTCCGGGTTGTTGCAGATCAAGACCAAACTTTAGCGAGCCGTCGCACTTGGGCCGGCTATCCAGTCGTTTTATTCTTTTGCCAACCAGGCGAAATTCCGAAGCGTCTTTTAGTTTCACGGTCGCCGGCACCGGCAGGAGCGCCGCCGCGCTCGCAAGTTCAGCATAAGTTGCCGACTTCCCTGCTGGTCCATAGACTCTGCTGGCTTCGGTGCGGCATTGATCCGCGGGCACATTCAAAAGCGCAGCCGCCGCCGCGACCAACATCGCGCGCGTCTTAGCGCCGAGCTCGCGATACTGCTGGTAGGAATGCGCAATGGAACCCGAGCCGCCCACCATCTGAATGCCAAATACCGGATCCTTGTAAACGTCCGCTGCGGGAGCGAGTTCAGGAACGACCTGCGACCAGTCCGCGTCCATTTCGTCGGCGAGAATCATCGGCAAGGCGGTATGCACGCCCTGGCCGAACTCGAGGCGGTTAACCGTGATGTGAATCTTCCCATCGGGCTTGATGTGTACGAAGGCATCGGGTGGATAAGCCTTCGCCGGCGGCTGTCGTTGCTGGTTGCCGGCGCCTTCCTGCGCGAGCGCAGGCCGATCAAGATAAAGTGAAACTAACAACCCACCGGCTGCGGTTGCGGAGACCTTAAGGAAGCCGCGGCGATTGAGTTGGGTCTTTTGCTTCTTTGTTGCTGTGGACATGGGCACTTCCTTTAGAGAGTTCAACAACCAGCAGCTCGGCCTTGGGCAGGGGGCATGTCCCCGCTCGCTTGATGCAATTCAATCACGCGGGTGCATGCCGCATTCCCAACTTCAAGCCTGGGTTTCTTGAGCGATCCATATTTGAGCTCGTTCACGTCAGTCGTTGCGATGCCAGGTTGATTGCTTCACGGATGCGCACGTAGGTGGCACAGCGGCAGATGTTGCCGCCCATCGATTCTTCGATGTTTGTTTCCGTTGGTTTCGCCGTTGCTCTTAGTAAGGCCACCGCGCTCATGATTTGACCGCTCTGGCAGTAACCGCATTGCACGACGTCTTTTTCCACCCAGGCATCCTGGACCACGCGTCCGACGGGATCGCTGGCCATTGCTTCGATGGTCACGACCGGCCGCTCGCCGAGCAGCGACATCGGCAACATGCAGGAACGCGTCGCCACTCCGTCCACGTGCACCGTGCAGGCGCCGCAGGCACTAACACCGCAGCCGTACTTCGTGCCTGTCATATTCAACTCTTCGCGCAACACCCAGAGCAGCGGTGTCGACGGATCAACCGCGACCTCTTTGGGCTGTCCGTTAACAGTCAATTTATAGTTGGCCATGCGTCCTCCCGAAAATCCGTGAACTGTCAACCGTAGACCGGGAACCGAAAAACTGTGAACCGGGAACTGTGAACCGTCGACGCTATTCCATAAGTCCACGCCCCGTCACACTCAGCCCTCATCACTCATCACTCATCACTCAACACTAATCATCGCGGGCAAGGCATGCCGGCATCGACCCAGCGCCGCGTTGCCGCGACAAACTCGTCATGCGTCAGCGGCGGCACGGTGCGCATCGTGCCGTCAGGCCGCCGTCCCGGGTTCCAGGCCCAACGCACCAATAGCGCTTCATCATGATGTTTCAACAGCGCCGGCCCATCCATGTTTTCGTTGCGCCGGCGGTCAGTCACCGCGCGACAGACAGCGGCACTCGCTAGCGGCTGATCGTTAGCATCCTGCCAGCGCATTGACAACGGCGCGAGATGCCAATCGTGACCGCCCGGCACGCCGGTGCTGTCAGCATTCGCTTCCTGATGGCAAGCGTGGCAGGTAAATGCAGGAACGCCCTTGCCCGCTGGTCCCCGAACGACATTCGCAAAATGTCGATGGCGATCATCGCCTTGCTGTGGATAGTTAGTCGCGGTGTGACAGTTGATGCAGCGCGGGTGCGTAAGAACCGAATACATTTGCTGCCAGGCATCGAGACCTTGCTGGTTGTTCGCGGTTTGCCCGGATGGCACACCGCTCCGCGTGGTACGGCTCGTTTGTCCGGATGTGACTGAGTACCCGGACCAAACAGCAAACGCGAAAAGAAACACGCCAATGACAGCGACGGCCTTGCGGGATTGTCCGCGACGATTCGACTGCATAAGCGATCCTCCTCTGATTTGGGATCGACTGATTGTTTTGCCAGTGCAGCTTTTCTATTTAGTTAAAACGTGTGGCGAAAGTATGTGACGGTTGAATCATCATGTCAATACTTTGGCAGTAGGCGTCCTGGCTTGAGCGTCAGCCTGGTGGGGCCAAACGCAGCTTTGGATTCTTTGACGTTCCCGTCTACTGTTCCCGGTTCCCTGTTTACTGTTCACTGTTTCCCGTTTGAGCGCCCAGCTTGCTGCGCTTCTCCGCGTTCTTGCGCACCTTCTCGCTGAGGACGATGATGCTCTCGAGGTCGCGCCGGGCTTGCGCGGCGAGTTCCATATCAATTTCGCCCGAAGCGCTGAAGATTGGGTGGTGCAGAAAACTCTCGAGCAGTTTGTTAAGGGACGACAAGGCCGGTTGCAGTTCGCCCTGTTCCGCTTCCTTAAAATCGGGGAGCTTTTCTTTGCTGTCAGCCTTGGGCAATGTTAAAGCGGCTCTAACTGGTCGAGCGCTTCTTAATCTCCATCGCATGGCTAACGATCAAATTGTATTTGAGGGTCTGGTTCGTGGCGGCGATATGCATCGCGATCGCGTTCAATTCGTTAAGCTGACGCAGGTCGTCGTTAACTTCGGCCATCACCTCATTCGGATCGCGTTTGGGCCTTCGCTTTTCCCTGTCAATTTCCCTCTCGCGCACACTGTTATCGCGCTCAACCTGCCTTATTTCTCCTGGGGCGAATTGCGCGTTAGCGACAGTCGTTGCGGCGCAAACTAATCCTGCACACACTGTCAGCACGAACAATAACCTAAACGACCATGAGGTAATCTTCTCTGGCATAGCTGCACTCCAGAACCCTTGCTAACGAATCAGCTTTCTTTGTCGTTCTGTCCACTGTTTACTGTTCCCTGTTTACTGTTTCCTGGGCGCCGTAAAGAGGGCCAGCGGCCGACTGGTATCACTCAGAAAGTTGAGCTCTTTCAGAGCGGCCCCAAACATAGGAGCGAGTAGCACGCGACAAGAGCGTGAAATATAAGGCCGCGATCACTAGTAACTGAAGCACACCCATCACGGAGGCAAAAGTGTCAATCCAATTACGGACCACCTCACCCTTAACCAAGTGAGCAAGCAAATGCACGGAACCGGCAAACGACCCGTACGCCGGCAGCAGAGCAAGGACGACAATCAATAGGTAAGCCGAGCGTTGTTTGCTCAAAAGAGATAATCCGTTGATGATAAAAAATGCCGATATCATCACCGAAAAGAGCAAACCACTTCCGAAGAATGTTCCCAGCGCCGCCCGCAAAACTATGCCGCGCAGGGCCAGGAGCACACCCAGGATCACACAGAGGTAGAACGACAGAATTACCTAACTCGGCGTATTCCTGATCTTTTCTTTTAATTTTTCTAGGTCCGCTGTCTTGAGTTGTGCGTCGTTCGCCTGAGCCTCAGTTGCGCTACCAAAGAACACGATTGCATCTTTGGTAAAATACTGACCAGTGGGAGGGCAAATAGAAATGGGCCAGCGACCCGGAGGTGCTGCCTGCAGGGCTTCTGCTGCCTGGCGAATTGTCGTCTGCTCGTCTGACGAGCATTGAATGCCAATCGTGTAGGTGAACTCAGATTTCCCGCCCGGGTAGCGCATCTCCATCAAACCCAACCGGGCCGAGATAACGTTCTGCCCTTCTGAAAAGATTTTGATGAGCGCGTCTAGTGCTGCTTGAGGTCTTTCGGCTGGCGCGCCTATGCTGATTGTGGTGCCGGCGGGAATGGTCGTCTCTTCAATCCGGTTACTCATAGATGGTGAAGCTCCTTTTCAGAGGTTGTGAAGAAATTAGCTGTCCAAGAAGACGACCAGGCCAACTCTTCGGTTCAGCCGCGTTCGTAGAACGGCTTAACCGATTTGAGGAAATATTTTTCAATTCCGGATTTTCCGCGAACCACTCTTATCATAATCCAAACGTTGCCCCCTGTGATGTTGTCGGTCGAGTTCCCGGCGGTTCTGCCGCAACCCTTGCGGTTGAAACTTGCTAGCTGACTTTCCTGAGGCTCAGCCTCAGGAAAGTAATTAAGTAAGACGCGACGGAAAGGCAGAGCCTTTCCGCACGGAAGGCGGCAGAGCCGC
>JANMKA010000066.1:0-29416 GCA_031371765.1 Blastocatellia bacterium | reverse complement strand
CAAACCGTCAACCAGCCCGCCCGTCTCCTGAAACTCTATCGACAGGAAGTAAGCTGCCGAAACATTGACGCGTTTCACTTCCGCGCAGGCGGCGTCGCTGCCGCAACCCAATATCTGATCGCTCCAGAAGTTGAAACCACTTTCTTCCGGCTCGCGACCCAGGAAATCAAGGTAATGCTGCCGCACGAAATACTCGGCGGTGTCCACTGGATTACTCGTCGTTGACGTCGCTGTCGCTGTAAACGCCGCTTCCGTCTGATTACCTAACTGCGAGAACGAACGCTCCTGCGGACTGAACGAATAGTTCGCACGCGTTGGTCGCACCGTGTAGAACCCGCTGGTCTCAACGCCAGCGAAACTGTAGTTGCCGTTCGCGTCCGTGATCGTCCTGCGATTCTGCGTCCCGCTCACGTTCACGACTGCGCCCGCGATAGGAACTCCATTCCCATCTGCGATGCGACCGGTGATCGTTCCCGACGTCGCCGTCGGTATACCGGTCGAGCTAAAGGTCCACGGCGAAAGTTGCGGCTGGTTTGTTTTCTCCAGCCAGTTGTTGACGCTGTCGCGTGTCGTCGGCGTTACCGGCGTCCAACCCGCACCATTGAAGCGCCGGAAAATCATGGTGTTCTCATTTTCGCTGGCGGCCGCTACTTCCGAATCAAGATAGTGCAGGCGTAATGTTACCGGCCCGGGAGTTACATTGGGAGTGATGGTGTATTTGCGCGGAACGGCCAGCGCGTAATCCACCGGCGCTGCCTTTACCAAGTTAACATTGATATTCGCCGGCACGGTTCCAGACTCAACCTTGATCGTGTTGAAAGGATTGCCGAAGCTGTAGGTGGTATTGACAATCAAACCAGTGCGCAGGACGTTGCCGACGACGTCACCAGTACCCGTTGACGTTCCGGTTGCAGGCTGCGTCAGCGTAAACGTGCTGGTATTGATGTTGTTAGCGCCCAGCGCCAGAACATTAGCAACGTTGATGTTGCCACCAAGCGTGATGCCATTGCCCCCGGCGAGAGTGTTGGCGTCCGTTAGGTTACTAAAGTTGCTGGAGTTGCTTGTGCCGCCAATCGTCTGAGCGGCCGCCCCATTAAGATTCACTGTGTTGCCGTTACCATTAAAAATGCCGGTTCCGGTATTTGTAAAATTACCGGATATGTTCATCGTGGTGGCATTGGTACCGTTCAAAGTCCCACCAGTGTTAATGGTCACGTTGTTGAAAGTACTCGCCGTAGTGAACGTGCCGTCAACAGTTAATAGGGCCGTCACCGTTGGGCTGGAACCGCTCGTGGTCGTCGTGGACCCAGAGTTGATGGTCAAGTTATTGAAGGTCTTGGTACCGGCGCCGCTAAGCGTTTGCGCCGCGCCTGAGAACGCGACCGTACCACTGGTCGCATTAAAGTTGCCGCTGGCATCAAGTGCGGAACCGCTGACGTTGAGCGTATGAGTAACGTTAACGGTATGGGTTCCCGTAACGTTCAAAGCTCCGAACGTTGAGGTACCGATGCCCGTTAGCGTGTGTGTCAGGTTCGTGCCCGCGAAGGTAGTACTGAGCGTTGAATTCTGATTAAACGTCCCATCGTTGGTGTAGTTGTTGTTGACGGTGACGTTACCTGTGCTCGCCGCCTGGTTAAGAGTAGCGCCCGAGCCGATCACTAAATTGAAGAAAGGCTTGGCAGTATTGCCGGCCAGCGATCCGGGTGCGCCGGTGAAGGTTATGGTGCCAGTTCCCGGATCCATTGTCCCGGCAGTCTTGTTGAGAATGCTGGCTATAGTGGTCAGCGTCGCGCCGTAAGCCAGAGTCGCGCCGCTGTTGTTCTGCGTCAGATTAAAGAAAATGTTATTGCCCGAAATGGTTTGCGTTCCCGCGCTGCCGTTGAACGTGATCGTGCCGTTGTTGTGTGTGAACGTTCCCGAGTTAGAAAAGTTACCGCTGACGCTTTCATTTACCCCGCTATCGGGCTTCAGAATTCCGGAAGCACCAATGGTCACGTCTTTAAAGATTGAATTATTCGCGGGCTGAAACTGACCAGAAGTAATACTACAAGTGGCTGCTACAGTTATCGCCGCATCAGGATCGACATCCGTGGCATCACCTGGACTGCCGGCGGTGTTACTGATTGTAAGGTTATTGAAGGTGGTTGGCGACGATACCGATAACGCTTGCGCCCCTGAACCATTGAAGACAACGGTGCCGCTGTTATGAGTGAACGTGCCGCCGGTATGCAGAAAATTGCCGGTGAGGTTCAAGGTTCCAGGGGTCGAGGTAAATGTCCCACCCGAAATACTTAGACTGTCACCACTGTTGAAGTTAATTGTTCCTGCCCCCGTAACGGTGCCGCCTGTTTGCCGCAGGCCATCGCCAGTGCCGCCGCCCCCGTTGCTATCAATCGTGCAACCATTCAGAGAATTAATGGTGCCGCCGCTGATAAAAATGCCGCCGCCATCGGTGGTAGCAGTGTTGTTGACGATGTTTATGCTGGTCAGGTTAATCGTTCCCGGTGTGGGTGGGACCCCGGGAGCCACGGCAATACCACCCCCGTTAGCACTCGCGCTGTTTCCATTGTTAGGGGCGGCCAATGCCTGCCCAATCGTGCTGCTCGTTTGCACGGTTAAACCGGCGCTTGGATCCCCGGCAATTCCAGACCATGTATTAAAAATGCCGCCGCCATTCAAGGCGCTGTTGCCATCGATATGACTCGTCGTTTGCACTACCAGGTTTCCAAAGAAATTGTAGATGCCGCCACCATCACCGCCGGCCAGATTGTCGCTATTGGCTTGATTACCGGTGACGTTCACAGTGGTCAGCGTAATGGTAGAGGCTGCATTCGTGACTGCATTTCGACAGCTGCTGTAAATCCCGCCGGCGTTGCCTTTGCTCTTGTTATTGCTGATGGTGCTATTTGAAATGACAACACTCGGAGTGTTGATCTCAATACCGCCGCCGCCTATGGTGGGCCCGGTCACATTCGCGACGTTGTTTGAGATGAGCGAGTTGTTTTGGATTGTCGCCTGCAAGCCGCCGCGTACATCAAGGCCCCCGGGAGCGCCAAAGGTTGAACTAAGAGCCTGGTTGCCGTCCGCGACCAGTGCGCCGCCTATGGTGCTGTTATCGACCATTAGAAACTGAGTCTCGACCGTGTTGCCGCCCGTCCACGCCGCACCGCCAGTAGCTTCGTTGTTTGCTGTATTTGCGCGCACGACGCTGCCGTTGGTAATGCTCAGTGAGCCGAAACCAGCCCAGAGACCGCCACCCTGACCGGCCGAAGTGTTGCCGGTTAGTTTGACGTTGTTGAGGGTCAACAAACCTATGTTGGTGTTGGCAGAATCAGAACCGTCGAAGTAGACAGCACCACCTTCCAGATTCGTGCCACTGCTAACCGGAGAGAAGCCGTTTTGCATGGTCATATTGCTAAGGGTGACATTTACCCTATCCTGGAATCCGATAACGGCAACATCGTTAACCTCAAGAATCCGCTCCTTATTGGTCGGATTATTAGTACCCAACGTGGGGCTGAGGATGCCCATTTGGATAATGCATCCAGCTTGGGTGACACCGGCGATGCTGACGGCCGTAAGCGTCGGCGACGCATTAGCGGGCGGGACCCCATTAGCAATGTCAATCTGGCGCCAACCAAAGATGTCCAGGTCCCCACTTTGCTCAGTGGCGCCGCCGGTGTTAGCTTCATCGTCTGGCGGTCCAAGCGTCAAGGTGTAAGTGTTGTCGGGAACCATGATAGTGTTCGAGCCGCCGGTGTGGTTTGACTGCATAATCGCAGCGCGCAGCGTGCAGGTGTTGGCAGAAGTGTGGCAGACGCCGTTTGCCGCAGTGGGAACGTCGTCCGGCAAATCGGCATTTGAGTTGACGGTATAGAGGGCGTCGGGAGTGATAATAACGACATTGGGCTCCGGGTCATTCGCCGAGAGTATGACCATGCCGGGCTTGCCGTTGACACTCAAGCGTGTCGAAACCGCCGCGATCGGCGAACCACTAACCGCCGTCACCGCTGAGTTGTTCGAGCGCGCGTTAGTTACGTTGCCGAGCTTCTGATTGTCTTGATCGTTACTAATTAATTGCACCTGAGGAGTTGCTCCGTCTGCTACCAAGAGATGTTCGAACGGCAGATTCGAGGAATCTGACTTTTGAAACAGAGGCAGACCAGTGCCGCTGTAGGCAGGCGCTTTGCCGCTAATTGTTTCGGCGATATTCCAGCCGCCAGTCTTGTTGGCGCGAGTTAACTTGTTCATCTCCGCGGTCAGCGTTGCCATGTCGATCTTGTCGCGAGCAAACTCTATTCGCAGATCCCTTATCTTTTGTCTCTCTGCCTCAGTGAAAGGTCGTCTGTCGGGAGTTCCTCGGTCGGAGAAGTAGACGGTGCCGTCATCCCCCAGCATGGCGAGCTCCTGCTGATGATTGCGATCGAAAACAAAATTGCCGGACGCGAGGCCTGTAATTGTGAAAGGCACACTTTGGCTTTCGACCACGACTGGTTTTTGCGTCGAGTCTGCGCTAAGCGAAGTATCTTTCGCCGCACTGTTCATAGCATCTGGTAGATCGTTGCGGCCGTGAATGACCATAACCTGGTTTGAAGTCGCCGCCGCAAGATCCGCTATCCCGTCGTCATCCAGTTGATCAAACACCAAACTTCTTACTTCAGCGGGCGTTGAATAACTTTCCGGACCATTGCTCAGCGCCTTAACGTTTGCATAAAGGCCGACTGCGGATCCGTTTGGCAGCGCCAGGCCCACCGCCAATTTTGTGAACGCTCCTAATTGCTGGGTCCCTGCCTGCATCGCCGTTAACGATCCCGGCATATCGATCGCCACGGCCTTGCCAAAGTTTCCTCGTCCGTCGCCGGCGAGCAAATACATGTTTTGACTGCCGCGCGCACCAGTCATCACGTCCGCAAAACCATCAGAATTGAAATCACCGAACTGCAAAAAGTCGGCTGCTTCCGGTATTGAGTAGAGTTTCGCCTCGGGAAGGAATGGCGAGGGAAATCGTCCTTGAGTAATCGCCTGAAATACGGCTGGATCAGTCGGCGAGATCGCCTGCAAGTTTCCCTGTCGCACGCTAATCACACCGCTGCCTTTATTCGCATAACCGATCACGAGGTCGCCCATGCTGTCGCCATTGAAATCGTCGGAAATCATGGATCGCGGTTGCAGCTGCCCTGACTGAATCGCTTGCTGCAGTTCGGGGGCGCCAAGGTACCGGCTTTGAGTATCGCGGCCCAACTCAACGTTAAAACTATGTGGCCCCAAGCCGATATCAAACATACGAACTGCAGGTTGAGCTGGCCGGCTATTGCTGCGCAGAGAACTCTCAGAGCTCACGACATTGGCCAGGAGAAATGCGCAAACAAAAGACGCGAAGGTAACGATCACAGGCCATCTTTTAAGCCGGTTAGAAATGAATTTCATGATTGGGGTTCCTTTGGATTTCAATGTGAAGCACAGAAATTTGATAGATCGACAGCCGTCGCCTTGCAGAGGACACCAATGGCAGACTAGCGACCTGCAAGAGAATGATTGCGTCGTTGCCAGTACGTCAACACCAGGGCCATTTTATTGCAGTGTAGGGAGACGACCGGCAGAGTTGATACCAAGGGCGGTATCATACACTGCCGGAGTTGATTTGCGGTAGAAAATAACTAAGGACGCGCAGGAAATACGCCTTGTAAGGCGATGATAAAGGTCACCATTAAGTAGGGCTGCAGATTGTTGTGAGGGAAGCTACTGCCGGTCACGGCTAACGCTAAAGGAGACATCGGAGTATTGGGGGTCGTATTTACATACTGCTTGGCGATCGCTGAGCCACCCCAGGTCTGAAGAGCGGGAGTCTGCGAATTTCCCAGGGATGACTTCGCTTGCGCTACGTGGTTGTGCGAAGGCATTTCCGAGATCAGCAGGGTCACAGCATCTTCGCCGGCCTGCTCCCCGAGAAAACGGTCCGATAGTCCCGTTCCATGTCCCTGATGCATGGGAGCACTATCCTGCAGATTCGGCAGGGCGAAGGTACTCTTGCCATCGCCTCCGTAGAAAGTGCCCAGCAGCGAGAACAGCGCAGTGTTTTGCGAGATGGGTAACAATTGGCCGTTGCAGAACGCCCAACCCTTGGGGGAAAAGTTACCTGCAAACATTCTAATTTCTGCGACAAAAGGGTCAGACATGATTCGCTCTCCTCATTTCAATTGATAACAGGTCAACCTTAATTCTGGGACGGGAAGATCCCGATCAACGCGATGATGAAATTCAAAACCAGGTAAGGCTGCATGTTGTTATGCGGCTGACTCCCCCCGGTATTCGAGACGGCGTTCGCGTGCATTGCATCGTTGGACGTTGCCTGGTAGGGGTTCTGAGTACTGATCGCCCAAATATTATGCGTGGCGACGGGCGATAGAGTGGCCGGAAACGGGCGGTTACCCGAGGTGTTACTGGCCTGAGGAGTATGGTTGTGCGCAGGCATCTCCGACAGCGTGACAGTGTGGGCCGTTTCACCGCCCGTCTGCCCGAGAGTCCTCGACCCCGTATGGTACGGCGCTTTTCCTCTGAAGTCCGGCAAGGCAAAAGTGGTTTGGCCATTGCCTCCATAGGTGGTCCCTAAAATAGAAAAGAGGGCTTGGTTTTGGTTGATCGGTAAAAACTGGCCATTACAAAGCGCCCAACCTTTTGGCGCAAAATTGAACGAGACGATTTTTATCTCACCGAGAAATGGTGTTGACATGGAGTTGCTCTCCTCAGAAGTTCCGAAAAGCCGTTAACGGTAGCGGCTATGTTTGAGACGGGAAAACCCCGAACAGCGAAATGATGAAACTGAGGACCAGATACGGCCCCATATTGTCGTGCGGCTGACTGCCGCCGGTGGGACCAATCCCCAAATTGTTCATGTTGCCACCGGGCGGATTCGGGGGGGCCACGTAACACTGCTCTCCGGTTCCGGCTGCCGACCAAACCGCTCCTCCTGGATTTGATAAATTGCCAGCGCCAGTGTTGCACAACGGCACATGCGTATGTACTGGAATCTGATTCACCGTGAGCGTAACCGACTCGGTGCCGGCTGCCTCAGCGAGGGTAAACCCGTTTCCGGCATGAACCGGAATACGTCCGCGAAGGTCAGGTAGAGCGAAAGTACTTTGGCCATCACCGCCGTAGGTCGTACCGATCAGGTTAAATAGAGTCTCGTTCTCTGAGATAGGCAAAAGAGCACCATCACAGAACATCCAACCGGATGGAGGGAAACTACCCCCGAACATTCTGATTTCACCTACATATGGCTCACCCATAATTACCTGCCTTTCAAACGATGATTTCGCGCTTACGCTGCGCCAAAATTCCTTTGGTTGGAGTTGAGTCTTCGTGGCAGAACAGAGTTTGTTTTCGGTTTGCGAAGGGTGTTATGAAGCAAAAAGATCGTCCCCGCCTGCCGCATCTAATCCACGAAGGGGCGGATTCTATACCTATAGAAAAAACCTTTCAAGAGAAATTTCAAATTTATGAAAAAACTCTTGTATGTTTATTTCAGCGCGGGTAAACTGCGAGCTCATTTTCACCTCGTCTCGACCAAGCACTAGCCTTAGGAGAAATCAAAATGGGACTTTCTCGACGAAAATTTATACAACTCGGCACGCTTGCGACTATCGCAACCGGGGTTCCCTTACAAGTATTCGCGAAAAACTCCAGTTTAGGATCCATTGCTGGCTCGTTGTTGGGCCACAACGGAAACATAGGGCTTGACATGGCTGCGTTTAAAGCGAATCTGAATACCGTTTTCAAACTGAGCAATACGAAGGGTGAGATTTCGCACGTCACGCTGGCAAGTATTTACGATTGGCGTGCTCGTGGAAAAAACAAAACGAGAGAATGTTTCTCGCTGATATTCTCAGGCTCCACCAGTCCTCTAACGCAGGACGTGTACTCTGTCACGCATGCCTCGCTAGGATCCTTTTCAATGCTGCTGGTGCCATCAGGCAAGAGCAAACGAAACCAGCAATACGAGGCCGTCTTCAATCGTCTGAAATAAACTTGAAGTACCTCTCAGACTAAAAGTACTACTCCTTAAAGAGTAACTACTCGGCTTTACACAACGCGCAAATCCAACTTACGTCATTAACTCCCAGGCGCCGGCTTCGCCTTTTCGAGCGCCCTCAAGTTCGTTAAGAGTTTTCCTCAACCTCCAGGAGAAAGTCATGAATCGCATCGTATCGCGTCGTCCCCTATCTACTTCCATCGTAGCTCTTACCTTAGGCTTCGTGGTCGCAGTGTTCCTTTTCAACGCGCCCAAGTCTGCGGCGATGGTTAGTGGATTTACTGTTAACAGCACCACCGATGCCCCTGACGCCGTACCAGGCGACGGAGTGTGCGATGACGGAGCGGGCAACTGTACGTTGCGAGCGGCGATTACGGAGTCAAATTTTACTGGCGGCGCCAATGTTATTACCGTGCCCGCCGGTACCTACGCGCTAACGATCGGACCATTTGATGATGAGTTCAATGGTCTTGGGGCGACCATGGAGAGTGGCGACTTGGACATCGCGGACCTTAGCGCCTTTTCCCTGCCGCTGCTTACTTCGGTCACCATCAACGGCGCCGGCGCGGGCTCTACCATTATCGATGGTGGCGGCATAGACCGGGTCATCGACGTTAATAACTTTTCGGTGGCAGGCGCCGCGGTAAACGTAACGCTTAACGGCCTGACCATCAGAAACGGAAACGCTCCAACAAGTCCGGATGGCTACAATGAACCGGGCGGCGGTATTCAGTTCGATGGTTTTGATAACCAAACTTTCACACCCAGCGGCACGCTCACAGTAACCAACTGCAACATTTTGTCTAATACATCTGCCGGCCAGGGCGGAGGCATACTTGCTGTTTTCGGTTCGTTAGTGATTACCGGTAGTCAGGTTTCAGGGAACACGACCGTAAAGGCTGCGGGGGGTGGCATAAGCTATGACGCCAGCGCGTTTGCCGGGCTGCGGACACTGCAGTTTACAAACAGTACCCTTTCCAGCAACCATGCTAATAACGGCATCTTCGGTAGTGGCGGCGGCATCTGGGAAGGCGGAAACGCAACCAAGACAATCAACAATAACGTGATCACGGGAAACACCGCGGGAGCGTCCGGTGGTGGTGTTTTCAACGGCAGCGGCGACTTGTCATTGAACTACAACGTCATTGTTGGCAACACCGCTACTGCCAGCCCGACCAGCAGCGGTTTCCGCAATAACACCGGAGCCACTTCTGTTCTAAACGACTGGTGGGGTTGTAATGGTGGGCCTGGTGTCTCTCCTTGTGATCGAGCGTCAGGTTTCACGGTTTCAGGCTGGCTGACGCTTAACCACACAGCAACGCCAAACACGATTGCGACCAACACGTCCACCACACTTCAAGCAGACTTCTATACCAACAATTCCAATGCCGTAGTCCTGCCGACAGATCTGGTTGCATTGAACGGCAGAGCGATTCTCTTTAACAATGCCGTCCTGGGAACCATCTCGGGTGCTGATACGCAAATCTTGAACGGCAAAGCAAACGCCACTTACACCGCCGGCAACACGGGCGGCACTGGCAGCGCCAACGCAACCGTCGACCATCAGACCGTAACGGCCTTGATAACCATTGCACAAGCTGCGAGTGTAACCGTAAATCCAACAGACCAAACTGCGTGCGACGGCGCTACCGTCAGCTTCACAGCTGCCTCCAGTGGTCTCCCGCCGCCGACAGTTCAATGGCAAGTAAGCACAGGTGGTCCATTCACCGATATTCCCGGAGCCACCAGCAACACGCTTACCTTTACCGCGACGCTTGCGGCAAATGGCAATAAGTATCGCGCGGTATTTACCAACGTCGGCGGATCGGCTACGACCACGGCTGCGACCTTAACGGTAATCACAGCGCCCACGGTTACTCAGAACCCGAGCGACGTGACGACGTGTGACGGTGGCACCGCGACGTTTACAGCCGCCGCCAGTGGCCGCACCGGGGTGCAATGGCAAGTCAGTACCAACGGCGGCGGCTTGTTTACGCCGATAGTGGGTGCAACCAGCACGACATTTTCGTTCACTGCTTCGAGTTTGCAGAACGGCAATCAATATCGCGCTGTCTTCAGCAACTCATGCGGAAACGCAGCTACCACGGCAGCGACGCTAACTATTCAAGCTTCAACTACAACCAGCGATCCAGCAGACGCCACAGTTTGCCAGGGCGCGACGGCCGCGTTCTCGACGACAGCGGGCGGCACTGGTCCATTCACTTATGCATGGACAGTTGACGGCTCGCCAGCAGGCAGCACTTCCAGCATCAACGTGTCGACCGGTTCGTTGAGCGTTGGCAACCACACAGTGGCGGTCACCACGACCGGCACTTGCGGCAGCGCATCGCAATCGGCAACACTGACGGTCCAGGCAAACACCACGACAACGGATCCGGCGGATCAGACAGTTTGCCAGGGCGCGACTGCTTCGTTCTCAACTACTGCGAGTGGCACTAGTCCATTCACTTATGCATGGACAGTTGACGGCGCGCCAGCCGGCACCACCTCCAGCATTAATGTACCGACCGGTTCGTTGAGCGTTGGCAACCACACAGTGGCGGTCACCACGACCGGTACTTGCGGCAGCGCATCGCAATCGGCCACGCTGACAGTCCAGGCGACCACCGCGACAACGGATCCGCCGGATCAGACAGTTTGCCAGGGTGCGACGGCTTCGTTCTCAACCACTGCGAGTGGCACTGGTCCATTCACTTATGCATGGACAGTTGACGGCTCGCCAGCCGGCACCACCTCCAGCATCAACGTGTCGACCGGTTCGTTGAGTGTCGGCAATCACACAGTGGCGGTCACCACGACCGGCACCTGCGACAGCGCGTCACAGTCGGCCACGCTGACGGTGAACGCAAATACCACCACTACTGATCCACCTGATGTTTCTACCTGTGAAGGTTCAACGGTGAGCTTTACCACTACCGCTTCGGGTACGGCGCCATTCAGTTATGTTTGGAAGAAAGGTGCAGTTCCACTTGTCAGTGGTGGACGCATAACAATCAGCAGCAGCGGCAACACCAGCACGTTGACCATCACTAACGTGCAGCCCGGCGATGTTGGTAGTTATACGGTGGAAACGACTGGAGCGTGTGGGACAGCCAGTCAAACCGCGAATCTAGCGGTTGATTCCACGCCGCCAACCATCATTCTCAGCGGTAACACAATTACGTTGTGGCCGCCTAATCACCAGTACCACACGGTGAACGTTACGGACCTCGTTTCAGGTGTTAGCGATTCATGCGACAACCTGAGCGTGAGTAGCGTGACTATCGCTTCGGTTACCAGTGACGAGGTGGAAGATGCTCCGAGCGGAGGGGATGGCAATACGCTTAACGACATCGTCATCAGCTGCAATCGCCATTCTGTGAACCTGCGACAGGAACGCGACGGCAACCTGGATGGCCGTGTATACACCATCACCTTTACAGTGACCGATTCGCACGGACATGTAGGTACCGCCACTGCGAAGGTTACCGTGCCCGTAAATCAAAACGGGGCGATCGCCGTAGACAGTGGGCCACATTACGCGGTTGCCACAGCGACCTGTCCATAATGGTTAGACGAAATTAATTCCCTGGTTTCCCATTGGAGGTTTGTGATGCCAAACATTTCTGGCGCGAATTTCAAGAAGTATCGGGTATTGGCTCTGTTCGTGATGATCGTTGGCTTACTGGGCGCGGCGCCGCTGTTTTCCAGTGCTTGCCGATCAGCGACAACCGTCGTGATCGCCAACAACTCAAGTACGCTTGAGCTTCGCCACTTGTATTTGGCGCCCAATCCGAACAATTGGGGACCAGATCAGCTTAATGGAAACGTGATCGGAGCGGGCACGACGCACACCCTAAACAATCTGACTTGCGACGGCGCCAGCACGAGAATTGTCGTAGAGGACCAGAATGGCTGTTTTCTTTATCAGACAGTTGCTTGCGGCGAGAACAGCACCTGGACAATAACTAACGACGCTGCGCCTGATTGCGGCAATTAGACGAAATCCATTTAAGTAGCTACAAAGAAAGAGGGCGTTGGTGGTTTCCCCCAACGCCCTCTTTCGTTGCCTCAATTCTCTCGCGGAGGCTGTCCCGGAGATCCTGCCGGGCGCCACTCAAGCAAAAAGTTGAATCCCTCTTCGGCGCGCTGGGAAAAACCAAGCCTCTCAAACAGACGCAACGACGGATTAACAGTCTCAACGTAAATCTCTACCGGCCTTTGCGACTGTGTTGCTTCGTCCAGAACCCGCTGCAATAGTTGGGTGCCGACACCCTTTCCTCTCTTCGCCTCGATGATTGTGATATCGAGAATGCGAATCACTTCCGGTTCGCGCAAGACGTAAAGCCGCCCAATGGCAACGCCCTCTTCGACCACGATCTGAAAACTGGCCGACGAGTACTTCTCCTTATAGTAGTCATGCTGCGCCTGAAACTGCATTTTCAAGAATGCTTCTTTTTGCTCGCTGGACCACGGCACCGCAGCCATTTCCTGTGCTCGGGAAGTTGCGTACAAGTCGAGCAGGAAGAGCTCGTCCTGACAGTTTTCGTCGCGTAAGGTGGGAGCCATATCAAGCGGCAGGTGGGTTGGCTTGTCGGATCAGGTTGAACGCCGCTTCATAATAAAAGCCCTGTTCATCCTGACGCACCGGAGTAAGAAAGAGCTCAAAGTCACCAGTGCGCTCCTGCTGCAACCTATAAATGCCCTGCTCCAACAGTGCCTCGGTTGGTCCGCGAAACAGAATCGAAAACATTTCCTGTCGATCGGTTAGCTTTTGTTCAGAAACCTCAACGAGTTTTGTCTCGATGCTTTGTCCGTCGTCGAGTTGGACTCTGAACGGCGCGTTGAGTAATTCGGTGAAAGTTTTGTGCTCTGGGAGGTCGCTCATCATTGTTAGTCGTGTGCTTTGATCAATCAGCGTTCGGTATCCACTTCATCTGACAATATACTTCATCGTCTCGCTCCGCAAAAAAACCCAAACGTTCATACAAGCGCTTAGCGGGATTTGTTTGCACGACGTGAAGCTGAACTGGCTTGCGGCTGCCAAGCGCTTCCCGCAATAGGTCGCGCAGAACGAGTGTACCGATGCCGCAACCCAGATGCGCCGGCAGGAGTGAGATATCGACCAACGTCCATGACGCGGCGGCGCGATCGACTATCAACCTGCCCACCGGCTCACTTGCCGCTAAGATGATCTGGTTGTCTGCGTGCGGATATGCCATGCTGTAATGCTGGTGTTGGGCGTTGAATTGCATTTGGATGAACGCTTCTTTTTGTTGGTCTTCCCATGGCAACATCGCCAGTTCGTCCATTCGTGTTCCTGCATAGACGATCAATAAGAACGGCCGATCCGCAGCCGTCACTGGTCGCAAACTAACATGGTCAGTGATGTTATTCATGCGCGAGTACTTAGGATATTGGCTTGCTCGAGACAAACATTACAAATCAAGCGGCAGTTCGCCAACGAACCTTAATTCAAACTATGAACGAACAACCTCAGCCGCAACCAGCCGGCGATACTGTCGAATTTACTCTTCCGTTTTCCGATCTGAATGCCGGCGGAGCAATATTCGCAAAGTACTTGCACTATCAACTTAAGAACGAGGATGTCCTGGTTCTGGCTCTGGCCCTCGGCGGCGTTCCAGTGGCGTACGAAGTGGCGCAGAAATTTCAGGCGCCCTTCGATTTGCTTTTCATTCGTCGCCTTTTAGCGCCGCGCGGTCCCGGTTCACAGGCATGCGCCATTACGGTTGCGGGTTCGCTGGTACTCGATGCAGACGTGCCGCCGTACCCCCTGGTTCCAGTCGAGCCACTGCATTACTTTCTAAGCGACGCAATTGGAGAGCTAAAGAGCCGTACCGAACTCTGTCGCGGATCTCGTCCCCCGCTCGAAGTGCGCGGCAAGAACATCCTGCTGGTTGACTGCGGCATTCGCACCGGACTTAATATGCAAGCTGCGGTCGGCGCTCTGCGTCAGTTGCAAGTGAACCGCGTAATCGCGGCAGCACCAGTTGTCGCGCCCGAGTCGATTGAAATCATGAAAGGCCTGGCCGACGACTTTATTTACCTTGCTGCACCGCCATCGTTTGGCAACGTCGCCGTCTGGTTCAAAAACTTTAACCGGCCCTCGGATGAAAGCGTCGCTGCGTTGCTGGCGACTGGCTAAGCCTTCTTCAATTCTTCTTTCAAATTCAAATTCCGGATCAGCCGGTGCAGGTAGTTGGGATGCACCCCGAGAATCTTGGCCGCTGCCGTAAAGCTGCCGTTCGCCTGGGCCATCGCGCTGAGAATGATCTGCTTCTTGGTTTGGGTGACGGCTTCATGATATTTCGTCGCCGGTTCGGAAACGATGGAAGCTGATTCAAGGATGGACTCAGGGAGATCCTCAGGCAGAATTCTTTCAGTAGTTCCCAGGACGACCGCGCGCTCGATCGCGTTTTCCAACTCGCGCACATTCCCCGGCCAATCGTAGCCAACTAAACGTGCTTGTGCCGGCGGCGAGATTCCCAGCACGCGACGATTACACTTCTTGCCATACTTAGCCGCAAAATAATTCGCCAGCAACGAAATGTCTTCCGGCCGTTTGCGCAACGGCGGCATCTCCAGGCTGACGACGTTCAGACGGTAATAAAGATCCTGCCGGAAGGTTCCCTGGTTGACTGCCTCTTCGAGATTTTTGTTGGTAGCACTGATGACGCGAATGTCCAGCTTGATTGCCTTGGTGCCGCCCACGCGCTCGACCTCTCGCTCCTGCAAGACCCGCAGCAGCTTGACCTGCAGCGCCGGTGACAACTCGCCAATCTCATCGAGGAACACCGTCCCGCGGTCGGCTACTTCCAACCGGCCTTTCTTCTGGGCCAAGGCCCCGGTGAATGAACCTTTTTCATGTCCGAAGAGTTCGCTTTCCAAAAGCGACTCCGCCAGCGCCGCGCAGTTGACGGCCATGAAAGGTTTACTGGCGCGCTTGCTGTTCTGATGAATCGCGCGCGCCGCCAACTCCTTGCCGGTGCCACTTTCGCCAAACAGCAGCACGGTGGAATCCGTAGGCGCGACTTTTGCAATAAACTGCAGCACGTCGCGGACCGCTTCGCTTTCACCGACAAGGTTGTGCTCAATATTGAAGTCGGCGATTAGTCTCTGGTTTTCACTGACCAGCCATTCAATGTGTCGCGCGTTTTCAATAGCCACAGCACTGATGGCCGCGATCGCGGTCACCAGTTGCAAGTGGTCTTTGTCGAAATCAACGTCGGGCTCACGAGTGTCGAGGTAGATTACCCCAAGCGGACGATCGAGCATGATTAAGGGCACACACAGAATTGAGTGCGGGCGATCGCTTACCAGGCTTTCGGACTGTAGCGTCGGCGCAGCCGATTGATTCGCTATCAGGATGGACTCGCGCTTCTGCAAAACTGCTCTGGTTATCGTGCGGCTGATCTTGATCGATTGGTCGGGGCCGCGATGCCGGTGCAAGGCGAAAACAGAAGCAAATTCCAGGTCCTCGTCATTAGGCTGCTCAGCCGTGAGCAAAATCGCGCCGCGTTCGGCAGGCACAACTTCAAACAACAACGCGATCAAGGTTTTTCTCAGCTCTTCGACGCCCCTGATCGCGTTGACGGTCGTGCTGATCTTCATCAACGCGCTTAGGTCCCGCGCCATTAGGTAAAGCGCGTCATTAAACTTGATCTGCAAAGTGGAGCCGCTGACTGCATGCGCTTCGTCGTCAAACTGAATATTGGTTGACAGTGCAGCGGTATCACTCTCGTGCAGCAGAAATAAAAACTGAGAATCTCCAATGCGAACGCGATCGCCGTGTTGCAGGGTGCGTCGTTTGATTGGAACGTCGTTGAGGAAGGTGCCGTTAAGACTCTCCAGGTCCAGAATTACAAACTGGTCATTCTCTTTCTCGATTTGGGTGTGACGGCGCGAAACCGAGGCATCAGCGAGGCAGAGGGTGGCAGCCGTCTCGCGGCCAATGACCACCGGAAAGTCTTCGATTGAGAAGACGGCTCCTTTAAGTCTCCCGGCGATGGCTGTAAGTCGAGGGTTCATCGAATTTTGGTGAGCCTAGTTTGAGCTCGGCCAGTTTACGCGTACCAGCGTGCCGGGGCAATGGTTTGGTTACGGCGCTGACTCTATCTAAACAGCACCTCCTCCTATCCAACCGGATAGATTCTCAAACTGGTCTACTTTTCTTGCGAAGGAGCCGGTCGCAGATTGTTTCTACTAAACAGCGGAATGATTGAGCTTGCAGAGCGCTAAGCAAGGCGAGCAGCAACGCGCGCAGAGTGGCACGCGACTGGCATTAGCTGAAAGCAAATGAAAAAAGAACTTCTAAAAGGATTCTCGTTGCTGGCAGTGATAATCGTGCTGGCGTTGATGACTGCGGTGGCTTCTGTTAGTGCAAACGCGCCAACCAGCGAGGATGAGCAGTCAGTCGCAGTTGCTCGGTAATGGCAGGTCGCTTTCTTTGCGCCGCACTGAAAGCGTTCGGTTACGAGCTCCGCTTTTGATACGAACTTTGCTTTCCCACGCAACGGCTGGCGGATCCCCACTCCCCCGCTGATTGCCGCAACCAAAAAGCAACCCAATGCCCCGGGTTGCCTTTTTGGTTTCTAAGCTAGTCCAAAGTCACTCAAGCAGTTGTGACTTTGGACTTTGGACTTTGGACTTTGGACTGCTATGGCACAATCTTCCAATTGTTAGTAGGCTCGGTTGGGATCATCTTGTGTCGCTCAACCCAATCAATTATCAATTCCCGAATTTCCTGGCTGGAGCGATAAGCGACCGGCGCGCCTTTGTACATCACGTAGCCACCACCACCGTTCACGCGATAATTGTTGGTGGCCAAACGAAGTTTTTGGTCGGGAAGGAGAGGCTTGCCCCGAAACTGCAGGTTCTCGATCCGCTGGCCGAAAGGCTTTGAGATGTTCAAGTCGTAAGTAACGCCTTCCGCAATATCAAAATTGTAGCTGGGGATCTTTTCGTCCACGAGATCACGTGCAGATTTTCCCGGCTCGTACGCCCGAAAATATTTCGCTGAATGTTCCAGCGCATCCCTCAGTTGCAGGCCGGTAACTTCAAGCACAACGAGCGTGTTTTCATAAATGTACAGTCCGGCAATATCGCGCACCGTCACCGGTCCCCGAGCGATGCGTGCTTTCTCGTTGAAACTCGCGACCATCGATACGTCTGCGTTGCCTGCTTCCAACTGCACTTTCTGAACCAGATCCAGAATCGCTGTGTCGCGGAACGTCGCTTCAGTCGCCGTTAATTCCGCGGCCGACTCGCCTATTGGACGCGCCAACCACGCCTGCGTCTCGCGATCATAAGGCTCACCAATCTTCAAGAGCTCCCCGTCGGCTAGCACTTTGTCATCAACCGCAATCGTGCGTGCTGCCCTCGCGTAGATGCGCCAGCGGTCCGCGTCATTTTCCAGATATAAATCAGCGCGGGCCAAGTTGCGTCCCCAATAATTCGCCTGCAGCAACTGCACGCCATTGATGACGACTGAAGGCACGTCGCGGTGAGTGTGCCCCATGAAAATCAGATCGACTCCGGGGACTTGCCGCGCAATTGCTATCGCTTCATTTTCATTTTGCACTTGTCCGGGATTGAGTTCGCCGGTGCGCAAATCTTCCTCGAGACCCATGTGCATCGCGAGGACTACCACATCCGCGCGCTCTTTGCCGCGCAACACCGGCACCCACTTCCTTGCCTCGCTTAATGGATCTTTGAATTCCAGGCCGGCATAGTTTGGCGCGTTTTCCCAGTTGGGAATTCCCGGCGTCGTTAGCCCCAAAACCGCGATGCGGACGCCTGCAACTTCCTTCACGATGTAGGGCTGGTAGTGCGTCTGGATCGTGCCTTTGTCGTAGGTGTTGGCCGATAACCAGGGAAACTTTGCTTCGCTGCGTGCCTTTTCCAGCACCTTCAGGCCAAAGTTGTATTCATGATTACCAACGGTCATGGAGTCATACTGCAACTCGTTCATGGCCAGCATCATCGGATCGGGCGGTGTGTTGTTTTTCTTGTTGTGGTAATACTCGAGCGGCGTCCCCTGAATCGTGTCGCCGGAATCGATCAGCATGACATTCGCGTTGTCTTTGCGAATCTGGCGAATCAACGTCGCGATCTTTGCGAGGCCGCGGTTGTCAGGTTTGTTGGTGTAGTAATCCGTGGGATAGAGATTTCCATGCAGGTCGGTCGTGCCGAGGATCACGATTTGCACCCGCTTGCCGGCAACGCTAAGTCCGGACGGCGGAAAACTCGCGGCACTGAGCGCGACGAACAGAATGAATAAAGCCGGTGCGATTTTTCTAAATGACTTCATGGTCCCTTTTTCCTGCTGCTTAGTTTTGATTCGCAAACACTTCGGCGGCGACGAGCCCGTTGACCCTTACTTCATGTAATTTCTTGAACGTGGTGCGGACCAGCGCCAGCTCGTCACGATTTTCGAAGTACGTCCGGCCGCGCTGAATAATTACGTAAGCAGGACCAGAAGTATTACTGACCTGAAACCCAGGCGTCGAAATTACCTGCGAATTGAGATCGTTGCGGCCAAATCGCTCCAGATAATAATGCGTGGCGGCTGGCGTTTCATTCGCGAGGATTGCGCCTTGCGGCGCTTTCTCGCACACAAACTTGATCGCTTCGCGCAAGCCATCATCGTAAAACTCGTCGTGCGGAAAATAGTATCCCACCTTATTCGCCGCGAGCGCATTCGTGTACAAAGCATAGTGCGGCGCGGCCTTGTAAGCGCTCCAGGCCGGCTGGACCACGAATACGATTAAAACTGCCGCATAAGTTATTAGTTCCGCGCGCCTTGAACCTCCGGCGCGGCTAATCACAAATCTTGCCAAGGCAACTGCGCCGGCAGCGGCCAGCATGTAAACGAAGGGCATTAGCGACAGTGTGTAGCGCAGCCATTTCGCGCCCACCAGCGAATAAGGAACAATCCAAAAAAAGAACATGAACAGCGCGAACGCATAGCCCGGGTGACGCCAGCGTTTGATCGAAACCATCAGACCCGCTACGAATGCAGCCAACACGGCAAGGGGAATCTTGATTGCCATGAATAACAAATAAAAATAGATTGGCGTGCCCCAGAATGGCGAGCGAGATACATTGTTTTTGTAGAGCACATCGCCCATGAGATAGCCGGTGTGGACCAGCAACTTCTCGCCCATGTAGACATTCAGATATTCCCAAACTTGCGGCAGCAACACCGGCGGGTTGGCAACTACAAATGCAATTGCCATCGCAATGTAAAACGAGCGAAAGGTTTTGCCGCCCGGTTCGCCCGGCTCACTTTTTCGTACGCGAAAATAATGATGATAGAGAGCGTTCAAACCGAAGTAGTGGGGAAAGTATTTTGATGCCATCATTAATCCAAATGAAATCCCACTCGAGATGTAATGCTGGCGGCGCACTTTGCTGTGGCGCGGACTAGTTTGCTTGGCGCGTAAATAAAAGTAGAAAGCGAAGAGCATGAAGAAAACCAGCAGCGTGTCTTCTTTGCCAATGCGATTGATCGCGATGGCATTGAGACCGACGCTCCAGAAGGCGGCAGCCAGCAAGCCCGTCCAACGATCGAAAAATGCGGCCGTCAACAGAAAAAAAGGAATGACTGTCAACGCTCCGAAAATCGCATTGGGAAGACGGAACGCAACCTCGTCGTTGACACTGCCGCCGGCAAAAACCCGCGAGACTTTTACCGATGCAAACATCAACGCCTTCATCAGCATCGGATGTTCGCCGTTGGCGCTGATGTCGCCACGCTCGTAGGCCCTGACAGCGTCAACTTTGTTGACTTCATCTTCCGCGAAGCCAACAGCTCCCAAATTGGCCACGCGAAAGGCCAATCCAATCGCAATCAATAGTACTAAGGAGGTAATGACCAGGCGGCGGTCGCGGCCCGGCGACGCGTCCGCCGGGACGCTCGGCTCAATGTGCCGCTCAGGCGGTTCGGCTTTGAACGCCAAAGGCATGTCGGGAGTTCCTGTGGTCATTCGATCGTCGCCCTTTGATGCAAAATCCTAACTGGAAGCTGTCACAACAGTTTCACTCATTTGATGGTTCGCTTTTGGCAGCGCGACCAAAATGTCTTATTGTTTGTCGCGAAAGTGCAGCGCAACCTGACGCCGGTAGAAAAACAATCCACATGGACAATCTCGTCGCTTCCAATATTCGACAGCGCCCCATTCGCACGCTGGTCAGCGTCGCGGGCGTGGCCCTGGGCGTCTGTTTGATAATGCTTTTTACCGGCCTGGCGCGCGGCATGTCCAACGACCTGCAGCGGCGCGCTTCGAACGTTCGCGCGGAAATTATTTTCACTCGCCCCGGTTCAATGCAATTAACAGCGTCGACCGCCAACCTTAGCACGAAGTATGTCGACAGTTTGAAGCAGATTGAGGGCGTGGCAGAAGTGCTGCCGGTGATTCGTTACGTCTCCCAGGGCGGGAAGGGTTTTGGCTTCGAACAGATCGAAGGCGTCGAGTGGGAATCATGGGCGCGCGTCAATCAAATTCATATTGAAAGCGGTAGAGCACCGCAAGCCGCCGACGAGATCGTTATTGATGAGACAAAGGCGCGCAACAACAAACTTGCGATCGGGAACGCTATCAAACTTTTTGGCGCTAAGCCCTATCGCATTGTCGGCATTTACGCGCCTGAGTCTGGTGCGCGTGTGAAGCTGACGTTGGCAGCGATGCAGGAAGCACTCGAGTCGCCCGGTCGCTGCACCTACATGCTGATCAAGTTGCGTGATCCAAACGATCAGGTGGCGGTAGCTAAACGTATCGACACACAATTGCCGGGAAACAAAATTCAGTTCACGCGCGAGTTGTTTACCAGTCTTGAGAAAAGCATTCCTTACCTCGGAATTTTTCTGCGCGTGTTGGTCGCGCTGGCAGCGTTTGTCAGCGCAATGGTGGTGATGCTGGCAATGTACACGACCATCACCGAACGCACGCGCGAGATTGGCATCCTGAAAGCAATGGGCGCCTCGCGACGCTACATCGTGATGATCATTGAATCGGAAGCGATTCTGATCAGCGCAGTGGGATTGGTTGCGGGATTTATCTTGTCATTCGTCGCCGGCTTTGCGATTTACCGGGTGTACGGATTGTTTTTTGAATTCAGTTGGGGCTGGGCGCTTACGGCCGCTGCGATTGGAATTCTTGGCGGAGCGATTGGCGCGCTCTATCCGGCCTGGCGCGCCTCAAACCTCGACGCTGTTAGTGCGCTCGCCTACGAATAGAAACCAAAGCAGGCGCATAAACAGAGTGCAGTCTCTTGCTGTGCGTCCGAAATTGTGATTCAAGCCAAACTTCGCAATAATGCGGTAAACAAGAAGGATGCTTTCCTTTCGGTTTTAAAATGGTGTTACAAGGAAAACGTCCCACGCCCAACGCCCGACCTTTGCCTTCCTCGCATCTTCGACTTTAGATCTGTAGTCTACCCATCCCATCGCCGTAGGGATTGTCGGCGCATTTGTACTGGATTCGAAACAACCCAGACGTATATCTGCGACAGTCGGATGAGCCAGACCCATCGTGTGGCCAATCTCGTGCGCAATGTAATCTATGAGCAAATCAGGGGGCCAGTTAGCGGCTTCGGGCGGAATCAAAATCTCAAACCGGCCGTCAGGCTGGGGGTTCGTGCGCATGCAGGAACCCCGGAGCTCACCTGGCGTCGCCTTTTTTAGTGTGATGGTCGTCTGTCCCCACTGCTGCTGCCGATCAAAGTAATCCTTGGACGCCTCGTTATTGACGCCGCGTGCATTGTTCCACTCGTCAAAAGCCCCGTTTGCAGCAGTCCAAATTGCCTGATTCGTCAATCCCGGTTGCGCATCCCACGACCCATCGATTCGCCAACTCACTTTAGGTCGCCCATCAGGTGCGGTACTTACAGTGCCATCCTGGTTCTTGCTGGTATTTAAGGGATCTCCGTCCTTAAAGCACTGCGGACACTTGGCCCAAGCAATGAACAATCCGGGCAGAATAATTCCGGCTCCTCCAAATATTAAAAATGTTATCAAAACAGTGCGCGTCACACTCCGCATGAGACATTTCTCCTGTTTTGGAAACAATAAACCGGAAGTTGCATTCGACCTGGATGAGATCAAAGTAATGGTAGCGCCCTATCAGGCACTTACAAGTAACCAAATTCGGTTCACGAAGCATTGCTCCGAACAGCCGAACATTCGGAACCAATCACCGCTATTAACTCGCAAAGAAAAGAGGGTCCTGTCTATTCGATCGCAACTAGTAATATGAGCATTGGCACGATTCGTAGTCCCAACCGCCTCCCCGCTGTTGGCAGCTGCGTATCACACTAAGCGCTGGATGACACGGCGTGGGCGTTGGAGTCGGAGGCGGGGAGCCGCTGAAAGAGGTCCTCATTTGATCCAACGAATTACCGTAACGACTCTGTAGCTCATCCGTATAGGGATTGTGTTGCAGCGTGGTTCCGGTGGTGTCTAGAATATCCACCGTCCGTAATTGATTGCCAGAGACAATAGGAAGGACGCCATTACCCCCCAGCCAAAGAGACCCAACCTGCGGCTGCGACGGATCGCGCTGAAAGAAAAGCACATAGTTATGATCGAAAGAGAACTGCGGGAAGTCGTACATAGTACTCTTCAGCAGTACCCCGTTCACTGCAAGCGATCCGCCACCCCTAAGTACAAGCATTTCGTCCGGATTGAGCGGTAACATATCAGCAGGAGGGGCCAGTCCGTCCCTTATGCACGCAGCACACGCCGCAACCTGACGCCACGATTCCAGTATCTTGAACTTCGACCAAGTAACAATGCTATCGTCCTCAACCGCATAGCTCTTAGCAGCGATCATTTGTACGACAGCAACATTAGAGTTGGAGATAGCAACATCGAGAGGTGGTGCAGGATATTCGGAAATCCCGTCACTAAAATGATACTCGGACAAACCTTGAGACTGAGCTAATTGTGCATACCATTCAAGTGTGCCCGGCTGGGGTCCCGTCTGTTGAAAGGGTAAGTAGGCGCGTACCGGCCGAATCATCAAAGCACCAGCGATCAAAACAGCTCCGAAGAACCCGATGAGAAATATTTTTTTTTGCGTTTTCTTCAACTTCCCAACCCTTCGCGCTTGCTAGCTCTTAGTTCATTCAGTGAGTTGTTATAACGACTTGAAATATCTTGTTGAAATGGATTGTCCAGGTTAACGGGCGTAAGTGTCCCTGATCCGTCAATGGTGAAGACGCCAAACTGGCCCATAATTAAACTCGCCGTGCCGGTCGCTGAATTGATCTCGACCGCGAGTAAATATCTCTTAGGCGGCGATGTAAGGCTAAACTGAGGGTACTCGGGATCGATAGCCGTAAGCGCTATTCCGTTTCGGACCAGCGTCCCGCCATTTTTGTACAGGACTATCTCATTTGCCTGGCTCGGCGAAAAATCGCTGGGTGGTGGACGAAGTGATCGTAATAACTGGCGCGACGACAATGTTTCAACTATTCGAAATCGATACCAGGTTTCGATGCTGTGATCGCGGAAGGTTGGGTAGGCTCTTGCCTCAAGTGGCTCTACCACGATGAGGCCGTACTGAGCCAATACCGCATCCCAAGAAGCAGGCTGAACATATTCGGTCACGCCGGCAAAAAAGGTTTCGGCAGTTAAACCGTTTTGTTGGGCCTCCTGGGCATACCAATCAAGGGTACCCGGTTCAGGACCTGTCACTGACTGCACCAATGACATCAATCGGGACCTTGCTGGGCTAACCGATCCTAGGCCAATTGTTATTATGGCGAGGCCTATCAAGACATAGCACGCAATGCGAAGTTTAGTTGAATGAAGTCGAAGACGGTGACGCATAGAGGTGTAGAGGACGCCTTTAGGCTTCTATATAAACCCGAGGAGTGCAGGTGTCAGCTTTTCATAGCCGCCGCGATTGGGATTGTTCAAAAGCAAATCTAGATCGTTTCGACTGGCTCTTTTTTATCCGTGCTCATCTGTTGCAAGACCCGCTCTGTTCAGGCTTCGAATTGATAACCCACGGCGCACGATCAGCGTTATGCCAACTGCGCTCCAAAAAATGTCGCGCGCCTTGCGCACGATTGCCAATGTCACGCCAATCGCCGTGGTGAAACCGAGAACCTTCGCCAGCATGCCGGTGCCAGCTTCGTCTACGCCGGTGCGCATCGGCACAAACTTAAAAACCACGTTGATTATCCGGTTGACTGATTCGAGAATGAACGCCGTCAGAAAAGTCGGCGCGATGGGACTGATGAACCAAAGAGTCGTGTAAATTTCAAGTACGCCGGTAAAGTGGAAACAAACTTCCAATAAAAAAATGAGCAGCAGCCGACTGCGATTGCGCGAATAGAAACCATAGATGCGATCTTCAAGCGACTGCGCGCGCGGAATAGTCTTTTCCATCCAGCCACGTGCAATGCCGCGGCGCTGAAACAATCCCATCGGTCCACTCAGAAATCTCCACTGCCTGCGGATAACCAGGTAACCAAGCGGCACGATGACCACGACGGCTATCAACGCGCCGATGCTGGCGTAGCGCAGCGGCTTGGGCAAAGAGAAACTCAACAACAACGCCGCCGTGCCGGAAAAAATAAACAGCGCCACCGATAAACTGTAAAAAATATTTTCCAGCGCAATCGCCGAGAGGCCGGCGATTAGCGGCACGCGGTCAGAAACAAACGCTGCTTTCGATGGTTCGGCTACTGCCACGCTGGCCAGCGGAATGATATTTCCCAACGCATCGCCCATTATCCTGGCCGCAAACGCGTCGCGAAACCGAATGAAGTAGGGTGCCTCAAAACATTTGGTCCAGGCGAGTGATCGAACAACCTGCCGCACGGCTGAAATAGCGAGGACCAGCAGAAACCCAAAGCCCAGCCGCTTGATGCCCTCGAGAATCTGCGCCACGCCGGCTTTGCGCACGAAATACGCGAACAGCAACAGGCCGAGAAATGCGAACACCAGGCCGAAGCGGGCCAGGTTACGGTTTCTTGCCTGGTTGTTTTTGACCGTGCCTGGTTCGGGGATTGGGGACTGTGGCTCTTGCTGCAAGTTGATCAGGTCCTTATTACTGGCGTTTCAACGAGTGAGAACGGTATCACACGGCCAATCGATTTTGACAAGCGAGCGCGCCAACGCGAAGCTCGAAACTCGAAACTCGAAACATCCCTCCACAGCTTTTGCCTTTTTAGTTTTGCGTTGATTATGATGCTGGAGTTCAAGTCACAAATCACGTAAGGTCAGGTGAAGATGAGCCAATCTCAAGCAGCCATCGGCGGAAATGATCAGGCCGGCGATCGCGTTCTAACGACGCTTTCCGAAGACGAACAGATGTTTCGCGCCAGCGTGCACGAGTTTGCCGAGGGTGAGCTGCGGCCGCGCGTCGAGGAAATGGATGCGCACGGCAAGCTCGATCCGGCGCTCATCAAGCAGTGTTTCGATTTGGGGTTGATGGGGATCGAGACGCCGGAAGAATTTGGCGGCGCGGGCTCTTCTTTCTTCACCGCGATCATCGCCGTTGAAGAGCTATCGCGCATTGATGCTTCCGTGGGAGTGTTTGTTGACGTCCAGAATACGTTAGTCAACAACGCCTTGATTCGCTGGGGGACTCAGGCGCAGAAAGAAAAATATCTCACGGCGCTGGCGAGTGAAAAAGTCGGGGCCTACGCGCTAAGCGAAGCAGGTTCGGGCTCCGATGCGTTTGCCATGCAAACTCGTGCTGTCGATAAGGGCGATCACTATCTTCTCAACGGCCAGAAACTTTGGATCACCAACGGCAATGAGGCCGAAATTTTCATCTTGTTTGCGAACGCGAACCCGGAAGCGGGCTATCGCGGCATCACCGCCTTTATTATCGAAAAGAGTTTCCCTGGCTTTACAGTTGGTAAGAAAGAAAACAAGCTCGGCATCCGGGCGTCTTCAACCACCGAATTAATTCTCGAAGATTGCCAGGTCCCGAAAGAGAATGTGCTGGGCGAAGTGGGCAAGGGTTACAAAACTTCGATTGAAACTTTGAACGAAGGCCGCATCGGTATCGGCGCGCAGATGATCGGGATAGCGCGTGGGGCTTTGGAAGCAGCTACAGCGTACACATCCGAGCGCCAGCAGTTTGGTAAGTCGATCAATCAATTTCAGGGCGTGCAGTTTCAACTGGCGGAAATGGCGACCGACCTCGAAGCCGCGCGCTTGCTGGTCTACAACGCGGCTCGCATGAAAGATGCGGGCATGAATTTCGTGAAGGAGGCCGCGATGGCGAAACTTTATTCTTCGCGCGCCGCTGAACGAATTGCCTCGAAAGCTATCGAGCTGTACGGCGGTTACGGTTACGTTAAAGATTATCCGGTTGAGAAGTACTGGCGCGATTCTAAGATTGGCGCGATTTACGAGGGCACTTCGAACATGCAGTTGCAAACGATTGCGAAACTGATCATCGGAGGTAAGCAGTGAGCGGTAAGCCGTAAGCAGTTTCTTTTTACTGCTCACAGCTCACTGCCTACTGCTCACAAGTGGAATGACCACATCTCGAATCGACATCTTCAAGCAAATGCTGGTGAGCGATCCGCTCAACAGCAGCATTCTCTTTGGCCTGGCTAAAGAATATGAAAAGGCAGGTCAGAATCAGGAGATGATCGAAACGCTCGAGCGATACCTGGAAATTTCTAACGACGAAGGCAACGGCTTTGGAATGTTGGGCCGCGCCTACCAGAAAGCTGATCAGCAAGCGAAGGCGCGCGAAACATACCAGCGCGGCATCGACGCGGCGACGAAACACGGCCATCCTTCGATGGCAGAAGAATATCGAACGATTTTGGAAAGCGAGTTGTAAGACGAGACCGCGGACCGGAGTACATAGGATCAGTGTTAGTTTCTTGACGCGTAGCGTCAACACGAATTTAGCCCGGCCTTTCAAGGCCGGGAAAAAACAGGAAAGTGCTAGCGTCGCGTAGCGACGCTCGAAACCGAAGGATGCTCAATCGTCGCTGCGCGACGAGAGAGAGAAGAACCTGATCCCGGTCTTGAAAGGCCGGGCTAAAGTCTTAGCGACGCTACGCGTCGAAGACTTGATCAGATTTCCTGGAGTCTGTGCGACTAATGACAAATCATGCCTGACACCAAAGTATTAAAACTTGTTCCGAAGACAAACCCGGCCAACGCGGAAGCTGCAAAGCCCGCTGAGCTGCGTGCTGAACAAAAGCCTGCGGAGCAACCGGCCGCCGCCGCCCGTCCGGCGCCACAACCTGCGCCTGTTCGAGCCGAGCAGCCCGCAGCTACACCCGCGCGCGCCCCTCAGCCGTCTAGTCGCCCTAAATTATCATCGCAAGAAATGCTGAAGATATATCGCACGATGTATCTCTCGCGGCGTCTCGACGACAAAGAGATTCAGCTCAAGAATCAGAACAAGATCTTTTTTCAAATTAGCGGCGCCGGACATGAAGCCGTGCTGGTTGCGGCGGGCCTGGCACTCAAACCCGCTTACGATTGGTTCTATCCGTACTATCGCGATCGCGCGCTTTGTTTGCAGCTCGGCATGACGCCGCTCGAGCAGTTGCTGTCGGCAGTGGGCGCCGAGAAAGATCCCAACTCGCACGGCCGCCAGATGCCTTCGCATTGGGGCCACAAAAAACTGAACATCGTCTCGCAGTCATCACCTACCGGAACGCAACTGCTTCAGGCAGTCGGTTGCGCTGAAGCAGGGTACCGCTTCCAGTTAATCAAGGAACTGAATAAGCACGCGGCAAACTTTCAAAAGGATGAAGTGGTTTACGTTTCGCTTGGTGACGGCACCAGCAGCGAGGGCGAATTTTGGGAAGCGCTGAACACTGCGTGCAATCTAAAGTTGCCGGTGCTGTTTTTGTTGGAAGACAACGGCTATGCGATCAGCGTTCCGGTAGAAGTGCAGACGGCCGGCGGTGACGTTTCGCGTCTGGTGGAAAACTTTCCGAACCTTTATTTGCAGCGCTGCGACGGCACGGATCCAATCGAGTCACTGCAGGCGATGGAACAAGCTGTCGCTTATTGTCGCGCCCGAAAAGGTCCGGCGTTCATTCACGCCAAAGTAATTCGTCCTTATTCGCATTCGCTTTCCGACGATGAACGTCTCTACCGGCCGGATGAAGAACGCACAGCCGACGCCGTGCGCGATCCGGTAAAACGCTTTGGCGCGCTGCTGATTGACGAGCGCATTGCCGATCAGGACCAACTGCAAAAGATCAAAGACGAGATTGATGCTGCTGTGACTGAGGCGGCGGACGCGGCGCTTGCCAGCGCCCAGCCCGCGGCCGAAACAGCAAAGCTTTACGTCTATTCTCCCAATGTCGATCCAACGTCGAAACAATTCGACACTGAGGATGCGGCGCAACTCAGCGGTAATCCGGGAACCATGGTTGATCTGATCAACCGCTGCCTCCACACCGAAATGGCGCGCGATCCGCGCATCGTAGTTTTCGGCGAAGACGTGGCCGATTGTTCGCGCGAAGAATCGCTCGAGAAAGTTAAAGGCAAAGGCGGCGTGTTTAAGGTGACGGCCAACCTGCAACGAAAGTTCGGCAGCGCGCGCGTTTTCAATTCTCCGCTCGCGGAGGCCAACATTGTCGGACGCGCCATCGGCATGGCCACGCGCGGATTAAAACCGGTAGTTGAGATCCAATTCTTCGATTACATCTGGCCGGCCATGCATCAGATCCGCAACGAGCTGGCGCTGATGCGTTGGAGATCCGGTGGCGACTGGAGCGCGCCCGTAGTAATGCGCGTGCCGGTGGGCGGCTATCTCAAAGGTGGCGCGGTTTACCATTCACAGTCCGGCGTCTCTACCTTTACTCAGATTCCCGGCCTGCGCGTTGTTTATCCCTCGAACGCGCTGGATGCGAATGGCCTGTTGCGCACTGCGATTCGCTGCGACGATCCGGTCCTGTTTCTCGAGCACAAGCACCTCTATCGCCAGGCTTACAACAAATCGCAATACCCGGGCGACGAATTCATGATCCCTTTCGGCAAAGCGAAAACGGTCCGCGAAGGAAAGGACCTTTCGATTATCACGTACGGCGCCCTCGTGCAGCGCTCAGTGGTCGCCGCTAAACAAGCGGAGCAGCAAGGCATCAGTGTCGAGATTATCGATCTGCGCAGCCTCGCGCCTTACGACTGGGACGCGATCGCGGCGACGGTTAAGAAGACCAGCAAAGTGATTGTGGCTCACGAAGACTCGCTCTCGTTCGGTTACGGCGCCGAGATCGTCGCGCGGATTTCCGGCGAACTGTTTGAATACCTCGACGCGCCGGTTGGCCGCGTTGCCGCGCTGGACACATTCGTCGGCTATGCGCCGCAATTGGAAGAAGCGATCCTGCCGCAAGCGAGTGATGTGTTAGCAGCGATAA
>JANMKA010000122.1:0-42776 GCA_031371765.1 Blastocatellia bacterium | reverse complement strand
GCTGCGGCGTTTTGCAATCTTTCTGCTCGTCGTTTGGACCGTCGTCTCTTTAGTTACCCTGTTGATTGAACTTGTCCCGGGCGACCCGGCCGTTGCGGTGCTCGGTGAACAAGCAACGCCGGAACAGTTCCAACAGTTTCGCCAACTGCACGCTCTTGACCAGCCGCCATTCTTCTTTTCGTTTCCCCGCGACGCACAAAACAATCGCCACTTTCAATGGCACGGCGTAAAAAATCGCTATACAGATTATTGGATTCGTTTGCTTCATGGTGATATGGGCCGCTCGTTCCGCACCGATCGCCCCGTTAGCGAACTAATACTCGAACGCTACCCGGCAACCATTCAACTGGCACTGTCCGCCTTGTTGATCGCTGTTCTCATTGCGATTCCGCTCGGGGTCATAGCCGGCAAGAATCGTGGCACGTGGATCGATAACCTAGCATCGATTGTCGCGCTGGTTGGGATCAGTCTGCCCGGTTTCGTGATTGGGCCCATGTTGGTTTATGTATTCGCTGTGAAACTGGGCTGGCTGGCGCCATCGGGCCGTTTTGATTGGACGGATTTCATTTTGCCTTCATTCACGTTGGGCGCTGCCCTGGCCGCTATCCTGACGCGCATGGTTCGTTCGTCGGTGATCGAGGAGTTGGGCGAAGACTACGTGCGCACAGCGCGGGCAAAAGGATTAAGCGAAACCAAGGTCGTCTATAAACACGTCTTAAAGAACGGGCTGATCCCGGTAGTTACGATTCTTGGTTTGCAGCTTGGTGTTTTGCTGGCGGGCGCGATCATCACTGAAAAGATATTTGGCTGGCCCGGTTTGGGACTGCTGTTGGTTGAAGACGGAATCGGCAAACGTGACTACCGCGTGGTCCAGGGATGCGTGCTGGTGATCAGCATTACTTACATCGTCGCGAATATGCTGACCGACATGGTCTATCGCTGGTTGGATCCGCGCATTCGCGTTTCGTGAGTTTATGAACCGTCTAACGATCGTCGGTCTGGTAATCGTCGCGATACTCGTCATTGTCGCGATATTCGCACCGTGGATCGCCACTCATGACGTAGGCGCGACTAATCTCTCCCTTCGCTACCTTCCGCCGTCCGCAAAATATTTCTTTGGAACTGACTCCACCGGCCGCGATATTTTCTCGCGCGTTGTCTTTGGCGCGCGCATCTCCCTTGAAGTCGGGATAGTCGTCGTTTCCGTTTCAACTTTCGTCGGAACAATTCTGGGAGCGCTCGCCGGGTACTACGGCGGTTGGCTGGACCGAATTGTCTCCGGCTATGTATTCAACGTCTTTCTCGCTTTTCCCGGTTTGCTTTTAGCGATCGCAATGGTCGCGTTTTTGGGCGCCGGCTTGAACAAATTGATGTTCGCGCTGTGCATCATCGGCTGGGTCGGTTACGCGAGATTAATTCGCGGACAAGTTTTGAAGGTGCGCGAGTACGATTTTGTGCAGGCCGCGCGGGCGTTGGGAGCGAGTGACGCGCGTATCTTGATGATTCACATCTTGCCAAACGCCATTCAGCCTTTGATCGTCCAGGCCAGCCTCGGCATGGCCGGCGCGGTTCTATCAGAAGCAGCGCTCTCGTTTCTGGGATTGGGCGTGCCGCCACCAGCGCCCTCCTGGGGAGTGATGATTGAAGAAGCACGCGACCTGTCGACACTTCAGGCGGCGCCCCACGCCTTAATATTTCCCGGAATAGCGATCGCGCTGACCGTGCTGGCATTTAATTTCATCGGCGACGGGTTGCGCGAGTATCTCGATCCCCGCCAACGTTCCCGCTGACCCGCTGAACATGCGAAAGATTTTCAAGATTCTGTTCCTGATCTTTGCTGGAATTCTGGTGGGCTTTGTCGCCTATCAAGTGATCATGTTCATTCGCATATCGCGATTGAAGACGGAAACTCCACTGTCAACTTCGCTTATCGAAACCCGCGCGAATGAAGCACGCGCGCAAGGGAAAGAGCCTAAGCACGAACAGTTTTGGGTTCCGCTCGAAAGAATCTCCCCAAACTTACAACGCGCTGTGTTGGCGGGCGAGGACACGAACTTTGTGACTCACCATGGGTTTGACTATGGCGCGATTCAGAAGGTGTGGGACCAGGGCATGCGCGAAGCTGCGAAGGAAGCAAAGAAAGAAGGCGAAAACGACGACTGGCTCCCAAACTTGCCCGACTTCAAACGTGGGGCTTCAACGATCACACAGCAACTGGCCAAGAATCTTTATCTCTCTTCGCAGAAATCGTTTTTCCGAAAGGGCGAGGAGGCGATCCTGACCATTTTCCTTGAGCGCGAACTAAACAAACGGCGCATCCTGGAACTCTACCTGAACGTAATTGAATGGGGCGATGGGATTTATGGCTCTGAAGCCGCGGCCCAACATTACTTTCACAAGCCCTCGTCGGCGCTTAGCGCGAATGAAGCTGCGTTCCTTGCCGCGATGATTCCCAACCCGCGCACAGTTTTCAACCCTCAGGTAAATGCACGCCGCGTTGCCAGGCGACAAAGAATCATTTTGCGCGGCATGCCTTACGTGCGGTTGCCGTAAACTGAACTTCGATTCGGATTACGTCTCACCAAAAAAAAGCCGCTTCGTGGGAAGCGGCTTTTTCGGTAATAAGGGGTACTTAGTTCACATTGCAAACTCGCCCGCGATTTGTAATTCAGCTTTGCGTAGTTCAAAGCGTGCGCGGCCAAGGTTGCCTTCGGGGCTGATTGCAAGTACGACAAAATAGTCCTTGCCTAACAAACGCACCAGCAGAATCGCGTCGTCGAGCGAAATCACTAGTTCACGCAACGCTCCGAGACCGGTGTCGTTTCCGGCTTTCTGTGCGTTTCGGACCAACGAAGTGAACTCAGCCGCCGCAACGTCGAGGTTTGCTTCATCGCCCGCCTGCTTGAGCGAACGCTCAACCGCGATGCCATCGATTCCCATGATGAGGGCACCGAGGCTGCCCTCGGTGCGCTCAATTATTTTCTCTAATACGTCCTTGAACATGGTTCTTATCCTTATGGACGCTGGCCACCAAGTGAGCCAGGACGTGCGCTAGGAGTGTTCGCGGGTGGCGCGTTTGGCGCCGGCGCGTTCAAGCCCTGTGGCACTTGCGGAGACTGCTGCTGTTGCTGCAATTGCGTCGGCGTTGGCGTGTTGCTCGACGGATTGCCCAACGGAACTGGCTGCGAGATGGTTGTCGTTCGCGGTCCGGTGCTGATGGTTCCAGCAGTTGGACGACCCTGATAGTCAGGGCGATAGATGTGGGGCGTGATGAAGAATAAGATCTCGCTGCTCTGGCGGGTAGTAAGTTTACGCTTGAACATGTTTCCAACAATCGGAATGGAAGCAAGGCCAGGCGTTCTTTGCCGCGTTTCACCTTCAGTGTCGGCTAACACGCCACCCATAACGGTGGTTCCACCATCTGGCACGAGCACTTCAGTCTGCATGCGTTGCGTGTCGATACCTGGTACGCCGCCAACAGCAATACCGGTATTGATGGTGTTGTTTTCGATCGTGACGCGAAGGATAACAGTGCCGACATCAGTAATCTGAGGCGTAATCGAAAGACGCAGAGGAACTGAAACGAAGGTTGTGGTCACTACTGCAGTGCCGCTGGCAGCCTGAGTCGTTTGCACAGGAATCTGCGAACCGCTTTCGATCTGAGCCGGCCGGTTATTTAAAGCGGTGACGCGTGGCGTTGCAACTGTCTTCGCTTCGCCCCGCGATTCTGCAAGAGTTATCAGGGCGCTGATTTGCGCCGTGCCGAAAAGACCGGTTGTTAAGCCGATCACTGTGTTCGCTGCAGCCGCGCCAAGCGAACCAAGCGGTTGATTGGTGCCAGTCAGGCCACCAAAGACACCGAACGGATTTGGACCACTCTTAACACCACTAGTTCCTGTGCCGCCCGTGCCTGTTCCCGAGCCGCCACTGCCTGAGCCGGTGGTTGAGGTGGCCGGCAGCGAAGAAATATTAGCCAGACCTCCGTTACCCAAATTAACAACACCAGCTGAAAGTTGGGCGCCAAGGTCCCGGCTAAAGTTGTGCTGCGCAATAACAATTCTCGTTTCGATTTCAACTTGCGGTTCCGGTTGATCCAGGATCGCGGCCAGCTGACGAATCGCCTCGATGTTTTCTTTCACGTCAGTAATGATCAACGTGTTGCTGCGGCCATCGACTTCGATTGAGCCACGGCGTGAAAGCCGGCGCGAAATAATCGGTAGCAAGCCCTGGTCGCCGCTGCCTCCGGTTGCATCGCCACCTGCTCCACCGCTGAAGCTGAGGTTCGTCGAACCACCCGAGAATGCCCCGGTCGAACCGGCCGCCTGGGCCAACGTGCCCGAAGCGCGCGCATAATTTAGACGAATGAACTCCGTCACCAATGGTGAGGCGTCCAAACGCGAGTCGTTGATTACTTTCTGCGTCTCTGATTCCTTCGCAAGCACTTCCGTGGTCGCCACTCGCAGAATGTTTCCACTCGATTCGATACCCAGACGGTTCGCCTTTAACACGGCCTCCAGCGCGACGTTCCAGGGCACATCCTGCACATTGACCGTAACTGGCACAGCTCCAACGGAACTATCAATGACAAAGTTCACGCCGTACTGTTCGGTGATGTAATTGAGAATGTCGCGAATGTCGGCGTTGACGACGTTCAGATTGATCGGTTCTCCGACAAAGCCGGACTGGCCATACTGCCTGCCCTGCTGCGACTGAGCCGCTTGATTCGACGCCGGCAAAATGTTGCTGGTCGGGGCCGGTACGGGCGAAGGCGTCTGTTGCGCGGCTGCTACCTCGGGCGTCGCCGTGGCGTCGACAGAAGTTGCAGTCGGCACTGCCGCCGCATCACCGGCGGCAAAACTCTGTACGCCGCACAGACAAATAAAAACGAGGACGAGCGTGACCCTCTTGGTTGCTTTTTGAATTAGAGGCAGATAAAGCATCTTTCCCTCCTCGGGAATTGCAGAACGTTAGCCGCCACACGCTACGCTCGTGCTGCCTTTCAGCTTGAAGCGCGCGCCGCACATGCGACTCGTCCGCGGTTGATTGTCAAACTGCGTAGCAGAATTGGATGGGTGACTACGCGGGGAATGGCGTCGAACCGTAAGAATGATTCGAAACCGGAACTAGGGCTTGTCGGCGACTGGCTTTTTGTCTTCGACAGGCGCGGAACTGGCAGGGGCGGTTTTTACTGAGGCAAGCGCATCAACCGTGGTCGGTTGGCGCAACGGCTTCATTTCAACTGACCGCTCGCGTCGACCGTCGGCAAAAACTACTTCGCGACGAAAGATCAAACGGTTGTCCTCGATAGCCACTAATTGACCATCGTAAAATCGTTCACCCGGATAGATTACGTAGGCAAGTTTGATGGGGGCGGCTTCAACAATCGCAGCATAGCCACGCGGCGAACGCGAGATGCCAACTACCTGGATTTCGTTCAACAGGAACGCAGTCGTGGGCTTGGGCGCCGCTATATGCGCGTTCATCGCCGCGATTTTCTGTGCCCGGTACTGTTCGATCCTGACTTGAACGGATGGCGGCGTCAGCGGTCCCGTTTTCTTGACAGTGATGCGCGGTGGTTCATATTTCCTGAACGGATCGCGGCCGCCTGAATTCGTTCGCACCGGTGGCTTAGCATCACTGCTATCCTGAGCCTGAGCGGAAATGCCCGCGGTGAATGCCACTGCGAGGGCGCACAGAAACATGACTAACGCACTTTTGAATGTTTTCGCTTGATATTTCATGGTGATCATTTTTCCTGGTTGGCGTTAAGCAAGAGGCTTACTTTTTTGGCGGGGCTGCTGCAGGCGGAACCTGGCCAGAGCCGGCAGGCTGTGCGGCAGGGGCGTTCAGCTTCTCTGCAGACACATAATAGGCTGTTAGATCAAAAGTGGCGTCGACCGTTTTCATTGACGTCTGGTTGTCCACCTGTTTGATCTGAAAATTACTGATTGAGACGATGCGCTGGTAGTGCGCCAACTGTTCAAAGAAAGAACGCAGCGACGCGAACGAGCTGGTAACACTTACTTCGATTTTCTTGCCGCTGTAGTTCCCTTCCTGCACATCTTCCTTGGGCAAAAATTTCTTGAGCACTAACCCGTTGCCGCGGGCGCGATCCTGGACGCCCTGCAGCACCATCGTTATCTCGCGCTGCTCGGGCAGCAACGCTTTTAACTCTTCGTATTCTTCCTGCCGCGCTTTATAAACCGCGCGAAATTCATTCAACCGCTGAGAAGCGATTTGGGCTTGAGCATTCTTAGGCAGCAACTGAGCAATCTCGCTATTGAATTGCTGCGTTTCGGCGCGTGTCGGCCGGGTGACCAGATACCAAAAACCACCATACAGGACTGCTGCGACACCTACGAACATCGCTAGCCGCAGATACCAGGGCTGTGCTTTAAGCTTACCTATTTTCATCTGTTTAGTTCCTTCCCCGATCGTTTTCGGGATTAGCTCGGTAGGTTACTTCTTTAATGCCACCTGGTTTGAGGACGGCGTTCCTGATTGCGCTTGGGGCTTCTTGCCGTAACTGCATTTCACCGTAAACCCAACCACTTCGGGAAGCACTACGGCAGCGGCGCTGGTTGAGACTGGGGCTGCGATTCCGCTCGGTTGCGCGGTTTCGCGCTGAGTCTCAATGTTGAGGTTCGTAAACAAGCCTGACGAGAACTCGAGGCTTTGGCCAAAACGGGTGACGGATGATTCGTTGGGCGAAAGACCCTTGATGGTGAGCTCACCATCCTTCTGCTCCAAACTCTTCAAATACAACCCAGGTACGCCATCGAATCGCGCTTTGATTTCGCGAAGCACCGCGCTCGGACCCTGTTGCGATTCGCGCAGGCTCTTGATAGCGTCGATGCGACTCTGAATCTCCTGCGCCTTCTTTTCCAGTTCTACCTGTTCCTTGTTAACAGCAAGCATCTGTAAGTTGATGGCTCTCTGCTTCTCAAGTTCAACGCGGGCAGTTTCGTGGTTTGACTTTGAGCTAACGTAGTCATAGCCCATGCCCAGGACCAGTAGACTAGATACCGTGACGGCTAACAGGAGGGTTTGCATGCGCGGGCTTGCGACCCGTGCTTCAACCATCGCGGCGCCCGTCGGGCGGTCTGTAATTGATTCAAGCAAATTGATCTTGATCATGCCGTTTCAACTCCTCTCAAGGCGAGACCGACGGCAATTGCCATGTCCGGGACGATCTCTTTCATGTAATCCGGATCAAACTTTCTACCGTCAACCTGGACTTGCCGGAAGGGATCAAATAGTTCGACTGGAATCTCGAAACGCTTCGCAAGGTATTCCGGCAGACCGGGAAGCTTTGAACCGCCTCCCGAGACTAGAATCTTCTGGATCGCTTCTTCGCTCTCTTCGGCCGTTGCTCGATAGAAATCCATTGTCTTGCGAATTTCCAGCGCAAGAATGTCGGAAACCGTTTCAATAATTGGTTGTATCGGACGTGGTTCGATGCCTTCTGGAAGCGGGTAGCCTCGCTTCACGGCCTCAGCCTGCTCGAATGTCAAGCCCAGCTCTTTCTGAAGCAAACTGGTGTATTGGCTGCCACCCACCGAAGCGTCGCGCGCGAATACTGAACGCGTGCCATTCAATATGTTTATGTTCATCGTTGAAGCGCCGATGTTTAGCAACGCCACGACCTCGCCCGCTTTCGGCTGGTAGTTCATCTCGTAACAGTTTTGCAGTGCGAAAGAATCGACGTCGATGACAACTGGCTGTTTGCCGGCCAATTGAATCGCCTGTTTGACGTTAGCAATCTTGTCGCTCTTGCAGGCCGCCATGAGAACGTTAAGCGCGTCTGCGGAACTGCTGGTGACCTGGTAATCTAGGTTCACGTCAGATATATCGAAAGGAATATGTTCTTCCGCGTGCCAGCTGAAAGACTCTTGCAGTTCGTCTTCGCTCATCTGCGGGAGCACAATGTTCTTAACGATCACTGAATGCCCGCTGACGCCCGCTGCCACCCTCGAGGTCCTAATTTGGTGCTCGTTGAAAATGCTGTTGATAACGTCGGACACGTTATTCAACTCCATGATCTGACCATCGACGATGGTGTCGGCCTGAAGGTTCTCAAAACCGAGGTTCACCAAGTGGAGGTTACTTCCCTTCCTTTGGAGCTCGACTGCTTTGACGGAGCTGGAACCGATGTCCAAGCCAACGAGATTTTTTTTGCCCATACTTTTCTTAAACATGTCTATTTATTCCTCACGGCGAAGAGAGAACGCATTCTGTGCTGTTGTCGCAGGCGGGCACGAGCTTTCTGAGCTCTTGACACCCGGCTTTTGGCTGTTTTCGCAGGAGTTACTGGCTTATCGACTTTCAAGACTGATTCCTTAGATAGGCTTTTTCGGCGGGCTAATGACTCCGAGGCGGGACGCGCATTTAGCGCTAAATTCAACAATTAGCAGTTCTCAGGGAATTTCGCCTTCCGGAAGGGAAGGCTGCAGAAACGAGGACAATGAGCTCGACAAGAGTTTGATCGGGCAGCATCCTCACTGCCGACGTCAAGCAGACTACAGCACAGCCTAAACAATGTCAACCGCTATTTTGCATCGTTTAACTCTATATTATAGCGTGTTTTACAGGCGGCAATGTTGTCATAATTTCTGGCACGTGAGCGTCTTTCTGGAACTGGGCCTGCCTATTCCAGAAACGCAGAAACGAAAACCATGATGCTTGCGCATCCTATCGGCTGCGGTTAGGATGCGGCCAATGCCACGAACGCGATTGCTTCTCATTACCATCCTGCTGCTGCTTGCAGTTATTGGCGCTTGGCTATGGTGGGTTAGACCTCGAGCTGTTGATATGGCAGCCTATGCGCCCGCCGATTCGCTGGTCTATATCGAAGCAAACAACCCGACAGATGTTGCGGCAGCTTTGGTCAACACTGACGCTTGGAAATTGGTGAACGATCTGACTGAGAATCAATGGCGAACGGACCGCAACAGTTGGTCGAAGAACTTCGTGAGGATAACCGGCATCGGCCCAATCAATTCGGTGATTGTGACACGAGCACAACTTGCTGTTGTTGTAACTGACCTCGGCATCGCGGAAGACAGTGAGAATCTCACGGTTAAACCGGAAGGCGCCATATTGGTCGAAACTCACACCGCCTCAAGCCGCCTTAAATTTCCGGTGGAACAAGCACTAAGGAAGTTTGCCGAGACCGCGTATGGCCAGCCTACTATGAGGCGAACGAGCGTAGACGGGTTTGAGTTCATCGAATGGATTGCTCCAAGTGGCTCACGTCAGGTAGTGGCAACGATCGCCGGGACTCTCGTCATCGTCGGAAATACTGAGCGAGCGGTGCAAAAGACACTTGCCGTCGCCATCCACCAGCTGCCAAGTCTGAAAGACGATCAGGACTTGAAGCGGCTGCGACTTGATCTGCAGTCAGATAAGGCGCTCGCTTTTGGTTATGTGCCGGCGAAGAGTAGCGGCCGCTTACTTTCGGTGGCGGTGCCTATGCTTCTGGGTCGAGCCCCAGCCAATAGCGAATTCGAGCGCCTCATCAACTCGGCCTCAGCAAAAATTGTCGCCAGCCTGGGATGGAGTTCGCTGCGCTTCAGGGATGGCATTGAAGACCGTTACCGCATTGATCTCCACCCTGCGATGGTGGCCAAACTGAAAGAAAGCTTTTCATGTCAGCAAGCTGACCCAACTTCCAACCCGAGGTTACCTGACAACTTCTCGTCCGTTACTTATTACAAGTTTCAGAATCCGACAATGGCCTGGCAAGGTCTCAAGACCTCGGTTGCTTCGCAGGTTGACGCGCTGTCCGCCATCTTTTTTTCCTCGTTATTAAAATCAGCATTACTACCCTATGGAATCAGTGAGCCGGAGAAATTTCTCAGTTTGGTTGACGGGCCAGTGATTACTTCGCGTTTGGATCCTGACACTGTGGGCTCCTTGCTCATCGCAAGAATGCGCGATGAACAGGCAATGCGCGAGCTCTTGATCTCTGGTATGGGATTTCGACTTAGCGATAGCCAGCAGAATAGCAAGAGCTTTAGCAATAACGAAACCGGGTTTATGGCTCAATTCGTGGGGGGGGTTGTAGCAATTGGCTCGCCTACCGACGTTGCCCGCTTTGCGGAACAATCTGTTCCCGCTTCCCCCGATGAGTTAAATGCCTCATCCCGAATCCGCACGACTCCTTCGTCTAATGAAGCATGTGTTTTGACTTACGCGAATGACTCGGAGCGGGTGCGCGGATTTATATCGGCTCTTGTTGCGGCAGGTGGCGGGCCAGCGCTTTGGTCGGAGAAAGCAGAGCAGGACCTGAGAGCACTGCCATATTCAGCCACCGAAACGAATTTAGAAGGACACGGCATCGTGCGTGTTACGCGGTCATCCCTCGGTCAGTTCAGTACCTTGCTGCCCTTGGTCTTTCCGGAACGACAGAAGTCGATTGAAAACTCGGGTCGCTAGAACGCGGTTATCATGACTCCATTTGAATTATTAATAGCGACTCGCAACGAGGGTAAGATTGACGAGTTGCGCGAGGCTTTCGGAACATTGCCTATATCATTGCGCTTCCTAAAAGATTTTGGAAGCATTTCCGAAGTCGCAGAAGTTGGGAACACCTACCTGGAGAACGCAACATTAAAGGCCAGGGGATACGCACAACAAACCGGAATCACGGCACTCGCGGATGACTCAGGACTTGAAGTAGCAGCACTCCACGGCGGCCCCGGCGTGTTGTCGGCCCGTTTCGGCGGAGATCATCTGACTGACAGCGAACGCACACAGGCGTTACTGTCCTCGTTGGATCAAATTGGACCAGCTACACGCATCGCGCGATTCGTTTGCTGCATGGTTCTGTATGGTTCGCTAACTTCACAACCTCGAGAATTAGCAACTCCGAAAGTTCTGGCCATGAGCCAAGGCGTTTGCGATGGATCGTTAGCTCAAGAACCAAAGGGGCTGGACGGTTTCGGATTCGATCCGATTTTCATCCCCAACGGTTACGCTGCCTCATTTGCGGCACTGGATCAGGCTATCAAGCGAAGAATCAGTCATCGGGCTCGCGCAGCAGCGACGATATGCGAACAACTACATCTCTTACTTGGATCAAACTTGACCGCAGGTAGAAGCGCTTCATAGAATGCGCGCGGCACTTCTCGATGATCGAGATCAGCTTCGGGGCGTAGCACAGCCTGGTAGTGCGCTCGGTTTGGGACCGAGAGGTCGGAGGTTCGAATCCTCTCGCCCCGACCATTCAGATTAAGATGCGACGGCCGCCAAGATTGGTGGCCGTCCTGATTTTGAGGAGACCACCGCCGCGACAACCCTGGTGCGGAGTAGACTGCCGACCTCGTTGAGGTTGCGGCGTAAGATGGCAGAAACGCTGGCAAACACGAAAAGTGCATTGAAGTAGGTCACCCTTTTTGAGGTCGTCGCTTCGCTTATGGTTGCCGAGAGCTCGATTCGAAGACCTTTGAGCGTTCCGATGGTAACTATTTTTCAAAAACCCGCCTGAAATTGAGATTTCTTGCAGACATTGGTGCTTGAGTGTGATATATGAGTGCCTGACCAGCTTTTCAATTTAAGTTTCATCGGAGGTATTACACCAGACTATGGCGACCAAAGCCGCGACAGGCAGAAAGCGCATGACTCAGTCGGAAGTCTTCAACCATTTCGCCGAAAAAACGGGAATGAAACGTGCCCAAGTAAAAGAGTTTTTTGACGAACTCTATAACCTGGCTTCCCGCGAAGTTAAATCCAATGGTGAATTTGTACTTCCCGGCTTCGGCAAGCTTGTGAAGTCCGAAAGGAAGGCGCGAGAAGGGCGAAATCCGGCTACGGGAGAAACAATCCAAATTCCCGCGAAGACAACCCTTAAGTTTCGCGTTGGCAAAGGCATGAAGGATACGGTCTTACCGAAGAAATAATGTAAGCCACCCCTCGTCAACGAGGACAAAAGCACAAGCGCTGTCCAGTGGTTCATCTCAGGTGAACACGGGCGGCGCTTACGTTTATTTTCAATCGCCTACGCGCCTGTAGTGGTATGTCCCACACACAACACGTCCACCCTTCGAGCGCGCTAAACACTCATTTAGACGTCCTGTTTATTGGCCTTAGCGGCAGCTCCAAAAAACGCTGGTAAAATGCCTGATCCTCCGCTATAATCTTTCGTTTGCTGCACCCCCCAAAATCGTAGCTACGGGAAGAGCCAATCTCTTCCGGGAGCGAAATTGTTTCGAATTGTAAGGTATTTGCATCCTGGGGCGCATCAAGGGCATCTAAGATTCGCACTTAACATGACCGCATAGGCGGTATTCTGGAGGGGAAAGGTAATCGTGACTTTTGATAGACATTTGCCGCTGGATGAGCGGATTCTTCGAATCGATCATATTCAAGCGAGGCGTTATTCTAAACTTGTTGGGGTCGCCGCGGAAATCGCCACGGAGGGAATTCTCCGTCATTTGCGCGCCTGCGATCGGATGGATGTAAACCCAGACACTTCAGCGGTACGTGAAATCATCGACGATGCGATAAACGGCCGCAGGGTGTTCGCTGAGACGACGGAACAGACGCAAGCAGCGTAATCAGTCGTCCAATTACCTTAAAGAGATCGCCTGTTCTTCGGCGATCTCTTTATTTTTTGCCGACGATTGACCACGCCTCTCATCAACGTGTTAACATCCCGGCGCCAGGCATGTGCCCCTGTAGCTCAGCGGATAGAGCATCTGCCTTGTAGGAGCCTTAATGAGGAAGAATTCGAAGCGAACTCATTAAGTGGACGGCCCCATATGCGGGGACGCCCTGAGAGCCTCCGGTACTCGCAAGCTGAGTAAAAATCCGGGAGGATTGGGTAATCCGCAGGAAACCTGTTTGGGTTTATCGGAACTAAATGGGGTTCCTCAGAGACTATACGGGCCGGGACTGGGATGTCCAAGATATAGTCCAGCCAGCAAACCTGTGTTGACACAGGCGGTCAGGGAAACTTGATGCTGGAAGCTAAGCAGAGGGCCGCAGGTTCGAGTCCTGCCAGGGGCATTTTTTTGAATCGCTAGGTTTGGCAATAATTATGGCGGCTATAGTTCAGTCGGTTAGAACGCTTGATTGTGGATCAAGAGGTCGTGGGTTCGAGTCCCACTAGCCGCCCCACCAAAGTCCTTCTAGTTTCCCACTCTTCCTTCTACCGGCACGGTTCTCGATCCATTTAAGATAGAATCTGCATGGGTTCCGAATATCTTTACAAAGAAGAGCACGGCGAGGGTGATCCGATATTGTGCCTACATGGACTCGGCGCCAATATCTATTCTTGGCGTTACTTCGTCGAGCCTTTCTCAAGGCACAGTAGACTTATCCTCGTTGACTTGAAGGGATGCGGTAAGTCCGCAAAGCCAGAAGATGACCGCTACTCTCTTCACGATCACGCCGACGCTATTTATGAATTAATCATCGAGAATGATTGGCGAAGGCTGACGTTGATTGGCAACTCTTATGGTGGTGCGCTGGCTCTACTTGTGGCTGGACGCCTTCAGGAATGTGAACCATTGCGATTATCCAAGTTGGTGCTGATTGATGCCGCAGCTTACAAGGAGTACCTCCCGAGACACGTGAAACTCATGAGAACCTTGATCGGCACGCTGATGATTTTCCTGCTGCCCGCGAGACAAACGGTAAGATTTGTGCTCGACCTTTCCTGCTTCGACAAGGGAAAAATAACTGAAGAGCAAGTTGCAGCTTATGCCGGTCCGCTCGGCGATCCCGGTGGGCGTACTGCGCTATTAAAAACAGTTAGGCAGTGCATCCCTCCCGACGCTGACGAACTGGTGATGAAGTTCAAAAGCATTTTTGTGCCAACGCTGATATTGTGGGGAAGAAATGACAAAGTCATCCCACTGAAAGTAGGCGAACTTCTGAGTGAAGCTCTTCCCAATTCAGTTTTGGAAATATTCGAAGAGTGCGGGCACATTCCGCAGGAGGAGCTCCCGCAGAAAACAATCGCAAGGATATCTGAATTTCTTGCGATAAATTAGGCTGGGCAGTCAAAGACTCAATCTGCACCCTAGCTAATCTCAGCCAGGATTTCCCGCCAACGCTTCCAGGCATCATCGCGTGCTTTCTTATTGGCCGGGTTCTTATCGTTTGGACCTTCACCCGCGCGCATGAAGCCGTGGCCAGCACCCGCATAAGTTACCGGCTCGTAAGTCTTGCCTAGTTGCTTCATCGCTTCGGTAGTCGCCGGTACAGTTGCATTAATGCGCATGTCGTTCTCGGCATAAAAACCATATACCGGCGCGCTAACGCGTGCGAGCGCAGCTTTATCGACCACCTGAGCACCTTGTGAGCCAATCATCGGCAGAGCGCCATAGAATACAAACGCCGCTCTTAAGCTGGGCCGATTAGTTGCAAAACGAAACGTCTCTCCGCCGCCCCAGCAAAAACCTGCGACCGCGACCTTGCGATTTGCTGCTGGCAACGCCGAAACGTAATCGCCGACGGCATCTAGATCCGCCGTTATCTGATCAGGCGGTAGGGATCGAATCGCGATACCAATCGCATTACTGCCAGCCGTGGCAACGTCGCTGGTTCCGCCTTTATTTGGTCCCATTCCGGAAAGCAGGTCCGGTGCAATAGCTATGTAGCCCGCCTCCGCGACTGGTCAGTTAGACTCTGAACCCAATCGCTCATGCCAAAGATTTCATGGATTACCAGAACTGATGTGGCTTTGGTTTTTACTTGCGGGTAAACAAGAAAAGCATTTACTTCGCGTTCGGTCCCGGCGTTTGCAGGTTTGTACTTTATCTTAACCCATTCCTGATGGCGAGGTGACTTTGCTAGGCGCTGTTTAGCCCAGTCCTGACCCTCATTCGACGCCGTTGAATCCGCATGGCTATGATCTGATTGCACGTTGGAATGAGCCTGATGCACTGCTGCACAACCTGGGAAGAGCGTCAGACTGAGCACAAGCAGGAGATTCGCGACAACACTCCGTCGCGATTGTTTGATAGCAAGGTGATTCATCCGTACCTCCATCGAAGATTCAGTTTTTTGTGACAGTATTATGACTGAGAGCGCGCGAACTTGCGTTTCCACCATTAGCACTTGCGGAAAAGCATTCGACCGAACCGGTGACACTCTGACCCGGTGCCTAAGACTCTTTCCATGGGCCGGCGTAATCAGTTTGGAAGGGATTAGCATTCGCCGTCAGATATTGCCAATGCAGTCGCGTCAGTTGGCGAATGTGAAGGAAATCATGAGCGAGCCACGACCCGAGAAGATCGCCCGCGCTAAGCGAACCGGCTTCACGCTGGTGGCGACTCTCGAGTTTCGGGGACCGCAAGCTTCTCAGCCACGCCAATGATTTGTCGCGCTCGTTTAGAAAGTTGACAACTGACTGGCCCAGATCACGTTCGCTATAGGCGCGAGTGGTTACCCATTCCTGAGGCGCAATCGGTGGCCAGGGCAAATCGGTGTCCGTCAAAACCAATTGGAGTCGTTGCCGAAAATCTTCCCGCTCCTCGTCGTAAAGATGATTAAGCACTTCCAGAATGGACCACTTATCAGGCTCCGGCTTCCAGCTCGCTTGTTCGGCAGTTAGACTCTTGGCCAGACTCTCGAATATGCCGGCGTTTGCAGCCATGCGCTCGATAACATAACTCAGATCCATAACGCGCCCCTGTCCCTAACAGAAATGCAATTCTAAGATAACGAGTGTCCCTCGTCGCCAGCTTGACCATTCAAGACGCCGGTCCAAACGGCCATGCTTGCCGAATGTCGCATTTACCTCAATAATCAACAAAGCTAATGTAACCGCTAGACTGAGATACGCTGTAAACTGAGGAGACTAACGTGCCAGACGAGCAAAAAGTCGCAAATAATTCGCAAACCTACGTAGTAGATGCTGACACGTTTTCTTATGAAACGCTCGAGCAGCAAAACGGCCAAGCCACGGTCGTTCGTTTCCATTTAGAAGATTCTCGCTATCAAGCAGGTGACGTCGTTGTGGTGCTGTCAGAAGGCGAGATCCACTTTCACGGAATGATTGGTAGATTGGCCGAGGGTTGGGCCACAGCTACCGATCGACGGGGCTCGCTTCTGCCGGCAACGGTCCAATAGCAACCTCAAACCGCTCAACGCCTATAACCCGCGGGATAATTCAGTTCCACATCCGGAGTCAGAGAAACAATCTTGATTCGATGAAACCCTTTTTTCGGGTGCGTCGAAAGATAGGTCAACGCGATTTGTCTGTCTAGCGCCGCACTTAGTTCTCTGATGAAGGGATCAAAACTTGTGGGGGCGTTAAAGCCCTGGAAGAATGCGTGTCCGCCGGTTTGCTCCGAGAGTTTCTGTAACGAACTCTGGCCGTTCGGTATCAGATTTCCATTCCCAGAGGCGCCCACGGTTGGCGCAAAAAACGCGTAGACTGCCACGGCTCGGCGCTGAGCTTCGGTAATGGCTCGGTCAAGGTCGATGCTTTGGAAAGTCGATTCAAAGCCACGCGAAAGATCGACGCCGTCCGACACCATTAGCACGGCGCGCCGTCCCGCTGGCTGGGAATCGAAGCGTTTGATCGCATCGATAAGCTCAACGTACGGGTTATAAGGCGCCGCGCTTGACAAACCAAGCGGCGACCGAAGCGAGCGCGCTGCCTTTTCCAAATCAGGAGTAAATCTCTGGCGCACCTGCAAACTGCCCGTCCGCATATAGCCCACCGAAACGCGCGACCCTCGTGGCAACCTTCTGATAAATTCGGCTAGCGGCTTAATCTCGAGCGCCACGGACGACACAACATCGTCTTGGATTAGCACTAGCAGATTGATGGGCGAGTTTGTCCCCATCGCCCTGATTGAAAGAATAGTCTGCGGCTGCCCATCTTCGCTTATTGTGAAATCGACTGGGCGCAACTCTGATTCGGGCGGCACGCGTCCTTTGACACGAATAGCTACTGGAATAGTAATTGGCAGAGCGGTAACCGCTGATGACCCGCCTGACTGGGCCACGAGGCTGGTGCTGCTGGCAAACGGAAGAATTACGGAAAATATCGCGGCAAGACAAGCTTGGCTAACTCTTCCGCTTTTCACTCGCTTCATGGGATCTCCTTAGCTTTGTGCATTAGAGACATTATACAAACATCCGCTACGGTACGCTTGTCACCTAACTTGAAACTGGCGCGACACGGACTTCCCGGATAAGATCCAAGTTCATTGGCGGTTCTGCCCGAGAATATGAATCAGTCCAGCTCCGGAAAAATCAAACACAGCGATGAAAGAACGGCACGCGTGCTGGCCTGGACACCGTGGCTTTCCTTTATTCTGGTGACACTTCCCTTACCTGTGCTTTTTCTGTTGCTGTTCGCCGCGGCTGCGACCACTGATTCAGCGGCAATCTATCTGCTTCTCTCCTTTGTTTCGCTCGGAGCCGGATTAGTTGTCGGAGCGTTACTGCTTATTCTCCTTGTGATGTACCGGCGCCGTTGGCAGGCCCGGCTTCGCGACCGTCTAGCAACAGATGGAATCACAGCCGGCGAGGTGCGATGGTTTTTGCCGGAACTATCGTCGGAGGAGCGAACTGTTTGGGGAGACTTGAAACAGAAAAACCCGATGTTGGCTGATGCTTACTGCGAGACGCTCGCCGCACGTCTGACCGCGACACGAATCGTTGCCAGGTCCCGGGGCGCAATCCTGAAAGTTGAGAGACAAATAACTCGCGCTCGAAACCTTGCCGGAATAGATACGAGCGAGCTGATAAATGATTTGCATTCTGATCGGCAGCGGTTTGACCTGATCCGCAGCGAAGCGACCGTACGTTTGTCTGAAGCCAAGGCGCGACTGCAAACAATAGAGGCCGCTGCCAATCGCTCTCTAAGTGAGAGTGAAACGGAGTTGATGTTGCGCCGGCTTACCGCCGCGCAGGACCAGTTCCCATTGGCACTGGAGATACTCAAGCTGGAACAGGAGACTCTTGGCCCAACTGACGCGGAACCGGTTCTCAACTCTGGGCTAAGCGATCAAAAGTAACACTGTCAGCTAAGCTCTCGCTGTCAAAGTCCTTGAGCCGATAAACACCCGGCTCGACGCGACTCGCAAAACCCTCGTCAACCAGACCCCAGTTGCCCAGACCCGCGTCAGGATTCGATAATCCAGTCACGCGCGCCAGTTCACCGCGCAGCGTCAGGCCTGCACTCGTCAGATAGGTACGCGCAACTTCAATGAGGGCCTCTTCCCTGGTGATATCTTGCTTCAGTTCATCCTGAAATCTCGCCTCAGCCAATGACCAGATGTAGGTGAAGACCGGCTTATAGACGATCTCACTCGGTATGACCTTAAATGCTTTCTGTAACTCATCAAGCGCTTTGTTAAAAGAATACCGATCGCTTATTCCGCTCGCGTGTCGCAGATCGCGCGACGCCATCTCCCATTCCTTACGCAAAACCTTGAGGATGCTGTTTGCTTCCTCCGAGAGAGGCTGGCTACCCCGGTGTGCTACAGCCAGCGCGCGGAAATGAGGTACGAGTCTCCGGGCGACGAAAATGGCGCGATTGCCTCCCAACTTACCGTAATAGACTCGGCCACGCCGCACCACCTCATCCTTGATTTTCCACGCAAGGCTGCTCTCGGGATCTTTCTGCACATTACGCGGCATGTGCGCATCACGCCGTCCGCAGACGGCGATATACAAAGACGGACCGGGACGACGTGAGTCAGTCAATACCGCGCAAAACCCAACCCGCTCCATGAACGTCTCTGCAACGAATGGATCCTCAATTCGCAGTTCTGGCTCTCGGCACCAGGAACGATCGCGATAGCTCTCTATTGTTTCAGGCAATTGGACCAAACGCATTGGCAGAAATCCTATCAAATTGAACTGGCGAATCTATCAGACTGACCTGCACTGCCTGACCGATCCGCTGGAGCTACCAAGAAACGCCAGGAATTACGCCCAGTTTTGAACATTTTGAGCCATTCCGCCTAGTGGCATAGGCGTTGCCAATTGGGGTCGCGTCCGGAAATTATGTTTGACCGGACACTCGAGAAAAGTCGATCCGAGAGTCAGGGCCGAGAACACAATGCGAAGTAAACTTTCACAGACACTCACATTCACAGCATGTCTAATGTTGACGCTGTCCCTCTCGGGTGGCGGCCTCTTCATGACAAAGGTCGCCGCCTCAGTCGACCAGAACGCCAAGGGCGACAAAGTCGCATCTAATTTGCGCGGTCATGTCTCAGCGGGTAGCGCAGAAACGCTTTCCGTGATTCTCCAACTCAATGCACCAGCCAGCGGTCGCCTCAATGCCCTGCTTAACAGAAACGGAGTACATCTCAAACAGCTCTTCAAGAACTTCAACGCTGCTGCCGTGGACCTTCCGGTTAGTGTAATCGACGAGCTCGCCTCTTATGATGAGGTCCAGTTTCTGAGTCTCGACGATCAGATTCTTTCAATGGGCCATGTTAGTTCTACAACCGGCGCAGACGACGTGCGCGCACAGACAGCTTCAAGTGGCAGCAGTTACACGCTGGACGGAACGGGTGTAGGTATCGCAATCGTTGACTCGGGCATTTACTCCGACCACAAGTCACTCGGCACACGCATCGTCTACAGCCAGGACTTCACGGGCGAGAATCGCGTCGACGATCCTTTTGGTCATGGCACTCACGTAGCAGCCGCGGCCGCCGGTAATGGATCACTGTACAGCGGAAATTATGTTGGTATTGCCCCCAACGCGAACTTGGTTAATCTAAGAGTGCTTAATTCGCAAGGCCAGGGCTTGACCTCTCAGGTATTGGCTGCGCTTGATTGGGTTTACTCCAATCGGCTGACTTACAACATCCGCGTAACTAATCTGAGCCTTGGCACTCCGGCTGTCGCGTCGTACAAGAACGATCCGCTTTGCCTGGCGGTGCGCAAGCTTTCTAATGCCGGCGTGGTTGTCGTCGCTGCTGCAGGCAACGATGGTAAGGATGCGTTTGGTCGCAAACAATATGGAGCTATTCATTCTCCAGGCAACGAACCTTCGGCGATCACTGTTGGCGCTTCGAACAGCTTCGGTACTAACTCGCGCGGAGACGACACCATCACGTCCTATAGCTCCCGCGGTCCCACGAGAAGCTATTGGACCGACCGCTATGGCGTCAACCACTACGACAACCTGATAAAGCCAGACGTCGTTGCTCCGGGCAACAAATTGATCTTCGCCGAAGCCGCCAACAACTACCTGGTTGTTACTCATCCCGAGTTAGAAACGGGCTTGGCTCCGGGCAAGACGAGTCAAAAAATGATGTTTCTCAGCGGAACATCTGTCTCGGCTCCGATCGTGTCCGGCGCGGCCGCACTTTTGCTTCAGGCTAATCCAAAATTGACGCCCAACATGGTGAAGATGATTCTCATGTACACGGCGCAACAGCTCCCTAATATGAATATGCTCGAACAGGGAGCGGGAGAACTGAACATAGAGGGTGCTGTACGCCTCGCCAAATTAGTCCGCTCTGATCTAAAGAGCACCACTACCCTTGGTTCGCCCTTCCTTACGTCTACTGCCCCTACCCCACAGTCAACAATCGATGGAACGACTTTCTCCTGGGCCCAGGGAATTATCGCCGACCAGGCTTATGCAAAAGGTACGGCATTGATGACCCAATACCAGAAGGTCTACGGACTGGGAGTTCTTCTGTCAGACGCCACCCTGTTCAACAACGGTGTGTTGCTGTCGGATCAAGCGATGATCTCAAGCGGCGTACTCCTCTCCGACCACATTGTCATCAGCAACGGCACGATCCTCGGTAGCGGACCTGACCTACTGCCGGCCGGCGTTTTATTGAGCGACGGCGTGCTGCTTTCTGACGGTGTACTGCTCTCGGATGGAGTTCTTATTAGCGACGGCGTATTACTCAGCGATGGTGTCTTACTCTCCGATCGTATGAGCGCCAACTCGTTGCTGGTCAGTGGTGATGTTACCGGCTTCATGAAGTAGCCGACCGTGACACGCTACAAAAGCCCAGTGCGGGCTGTGTTGGCAAACGTATTTCCGCTTGACTTCGGCGACGATCATTTTTCATCCCCGAATTTTAGTCACTCGCAACTTGCAGATGAGGAGCTTGTGAAACCGCTTGGCGGTTGCGGTCTAAACAGGTCACGAAGTTGAGTAATGGATATGGGTTTCAACCCTGACAGCAATCACGAGAAGTTAACTCGGACATACATCTGGGCCACAATCCTTGGCGGCGGAACGGTGTACTTTCTGGCAGCATACTGGTTAGACCTGCGGGTACTGGACCTTCGCTTTTTGTTTATTGCTTTCTTAACTCTGTGCCTGAGCTCTCGAATTGTAATTAAGATTCCGCAGTTCAGTTCACACATCTCGGTTTCCGATACATTTATCTTTCTCACGCTATTACTCTATGGAGGCGAAGCGGCGATCCTGATGGCGGCGACCGAGGCGCTGCTTTCTTCTTCGCGATTCTGCCGCAAGTCTATTCTTGTGCCATTCAATTGGGGATGTGCGGCGCTATCGACCTGCATCACCGTTTACACGTTGCGCTTCTTCTTTGGAGATGTTGCGAAGCTGAGCGCTTCTCCTCTTTCCGCAAAGTTCGTATCGGCCATGGCGCTAATGGCGTTGATTCAATACGGCGCGAATTCGGGTGTCGTAGCGACCTGCGGTGCATTGCAGGCCCGCCAACCTATCTGGCAGACGTGGAAGAAGCATTACCTTTGGACCTCGATTACCTATTTCGCCGGCGCGTCTGCTGCCGCTGTCATCGCAAAGCTGATTCAGCAATTCGGTTTCTACGCGCTGGTAATAACTATTCCGATCATTGCCATCGTATTTTTCACTTACCGCACCTATTTGAAGAACATCGAAGCCTCAGTGGCGCAGGCCGAGCAAGCGGAACGGCACGTTGCCGAGTTGTCACATTACATTGCGGAACAGGAACGCATTCGTGAACAGTTCTCGCAAATCGAGAAACTCTCAGCGCTCGGCGAACTTGCGTCTGGAGTAGCTCACGATTTCAACAACACCCTTGCTGGCATACTCGGACGTGCGCAGTTGATCCAGCGCACCAACGATCCGGAGAAAATTAGTCGCGGACTGAATATCATCATTAAGACTGCCGAGGACGGCGCCAAGACCGTTAAGAGGATTCAGGACTTTGCGCGACAACGGCGGGATCATGATTTTGAGCCAGTGTCTATCGATCAGATATTGCTGGACGTCAGTGAGATTACGAGGCCCCGTTGGAAGGATCGTGCTGAAGCTGCAAACGTACAGATCAGCCTGGACTTGCAAATTCGTTCCAAGGCGAAAGTCATGGGCGATGAATCCGAACTGCGTGAGGTCTTGGTGAACATGGTCTTTAACGCCGTGGACGCCATGCCGGATGGTGGTCAACTAACACTGGGGGCATTCGACATCGACGAATCAGTGGTGATCATGATCGCAGACACTGGTTCGGGCATGCCTGCCGAGGTCAAGTCACGCATTTTTGATCCGTTCTTTACGACGAAAGGTAAAGCAGGAATGGGTCTGGGTTTGGCAGTGAGCTTCGGCATCATTCGTCGTCACGAAGGCTCAGTACAAGTTGATTCCGAAGTGGGCGTGGGAACGAAGTTCATGATCAGTTTGCCCAAGGCGGAAGTGACCGAAGAAGCTAATATTTCTGAGACCGAGCTTGCGAAACCGCAAGCCGCCGAAGCTCGCAGCACAAATATCACGCGCACATTTAGGGAGAATCAGCCAAAGATATTGGTGGTAGATGATGAAGAACCGGTGCGTGAGCTGCTCCGCGATTTGCTTGAACACGAAGGTTGCCGAGTCTATTTGGCACCCGGCAGTCGCGAGGCGCTGGGACTGTTTGAGGTCCATCAATTCGACGGCATTTTCACTGACGTCGGAATGCCGGGAATGAGCGGCTGGGAATTGTCGCATGCCATTCGCCAGCGGAATCAGGAAATACCGATCGCGGTCGTTACCGGCTGGGGTGAAGCAGTTGGATCCGACGAGCAGAAGGAAGCCGGCGTAGATTGGGTGATCGCGAAACCATTCCGCGCAGAAAAAATTTCCGAGATCGCGCAAGAGATGACCCGCAAGCGTGCAGTCGCAGTCAAACGGGCTGCTATGGCAATCGTTGCCGCCTAGCTGCAAAACCAAACGACACAATTAGCTTTTTATGATCTTCCAATCACCGGCGTGCGTCAGATCTCCTGACGCTTGGTCGCCTTCAGACTGGTCTTCTTCCGCCTGTCTTTTACGATATTCTACGGCCCGCCTGACGCTTTTCTCTACTACATCAAGACTAAAAGGCTTTAAGAGAAAGTCGAACGCACCGAGTCTGAACAGTCCCTGTGCATGTTCCTGATCGCCAATGCCGGAAATAATTATTACCGGAGTCTTGGGAAATTTTTGACGCACGTGCCCGAGTAGTTCGAGACCACTAAGACCGGGCATTGAGATGTCTGTCAGGACGACGTCATATTCATCTGCCTCTAATCGCGCGAGCGCTTTTTCGGCGGTTTCCGCAGTTTGGCAAACGTAAGATTCAGATAAAAGTTCGTACAGTGTGTCGCGGATGATCTCGTCGTCATCGACTAGAAGAACTCTTGGCATGTGTCAGGCCTCCCACGTTTGAATAATCATCACTAACTCAATTCAAAATAACGGGAGGAGAAGCTGTGACTTTAAGCGGCCCTGGAATTAAATAATAACATAGATTAGCTAGCGACAAATAAAAAGAGGGCCGGTAACTCTCCTTACCGGCCCATGGTGCAAATAGCGAACTGGACCTTCTACCTGGGACCGGAAGCGCGGATTGTTAGTTCCGTGCCGGCAACGAGGTCGAGGTCTTCGCGACCCTGGACGTAGACAGATCCCGCCCCACCACCGGCGCCGACTATCGCGCCAATGACAGCGCCTTTGCCGCCGCCAGCGATAGCGCCGATGATGGCACCCACCGCCGTACCGATGGCTGCACGCTGTTCAGTCTTGGTCGTTTGACTGGTGTCTCGGACCGCACCTTCGTTATCAACTCTGACGATGTCTCCTTGCGTTGTCCTAACTGACTCAAGAATACCGGCAAAGCGATATGAGCCGCCGTTTCGCAAGCGAATAGTGTCAAAGTTCAACGTCATTTGCGAGCGTCCAGTTAGACGGCCACTGCGCTCAATATTCGATACATGCCCTTCGATAACTGCGCCTTCATATTGCACAGGTTGTCGCACGGTAATCGTAAACCGATCGCCCTCACGAACAGTCTGCGTCGAAAGCCCGGTTGCCAACACGCCGATTACAGTTTCGCCATTGGTTATGGCGAAGTCCCCGTTGGGACCAGTGTTGCCGGGATTCGGATACGTTTGCGGTCCGGTGTTGATGTCAAAACGCGCAACGTCGGACGTTCTTTGGTAAACGCTCTGCACTACAACCGGATTCGCCAACCCCTGGACATAGACGCGACGAGTAACTCTCAATCCACGCCCGTTATCAATCGGATCAAAAGTAACATTGAACTGATTGCCCGTATCGCCAGTCGAACTGACAGTCAACTGTTCACCATTTAATGTGGCTCGAGCGCGAATCGTACGACCGCTGGGTGCCGTTTCCACGCGCTCAGTGCCGTCCGCAGCAAAAGTGATCTGCGGCGCGCGCGATGATGCCAACGTGACATCCCTGCCCCGAAGTTCGATCGCAATCTCATCGGGTGACTCCAACCGCGATGCTACCTGATCATGTATGCGCGTGCGATCGCCATAGCGGATCGCTTGCGTCGCGCGATCAGCTGCCTGACTTGGGTCGTCGCTTCGCGTCGGATCCAGGCGATAGGTGCCCGTTAGGCGGCTCACGCCATATGGAGTCGGCGTATTTGTAGGATACGGATAGGTCTGCGACACGTTGGGCCAGCTTAAGCCATATACGCTGGCGAGTTGATTTAGATCCGCCCGCAAGTTAGTCCACACGCGAAGTGTCACCGCGTCCGTCGCATCTCTCCGAATCATGGTATCGACCAACGCGGCGCTATTTAGCACTTCCTGTGCATCGGCCCTTGTTGAAGTCCGATTGTTGAACCGCTCTCTCAATTGCAGTACCGTCGAGTTTAGACTCTGTACCGAACTGCCCAAGTCCGCTTGAAAGGTTCGATTCCGAGTGTTTGCCCGCCGAAGCATCTGGTCGGTGCCAGTGCCTATGCGGCTCAATAGCAGTTGTACCGAGCGGTACGTCCCGCGGTACGTTTGGCGCTGAGCCTGCGTAAAAGATCCGCCAGCTGATACGACTAGCGCCACTAGTAACGCAGCCATTGTTTTTTTAACCATAGTCATTTTATTTCCTCCAGATTTTTAATTGAAAACACTTTTCCTGGTTTATTACTAAGTACTAAGATGTCATCGCACTCTCGGCGCGCCCCAATCTTCTCTCTGAAACAAGCAGTAAAGTGCGTGTGACCTAATCACAACAATGCCTGTGCCATTGGCTGACGATTCGCTTCGCGAAAGTGTGTTTAATGTGGAGAGTTTGTTTCCGCCGCCATAACCTCTCGGGAGAGAGAGTGGTTCAGCGGTGTGATATTCTCAAATTGGAGGGGAAATAAATGGGCGCTGATGATCCTAAAACAGTTGTTGAATTGAAAGATGCAGACCTATTCGTAGGTCATACACCATCTGGGCACTCAATTTTGCTAGATGCGGACCACGCGCGAGAATCGGCTCCTACTCCCATGGAACTGCTTTTGGTGGCTTTGGGCTCGTGCACTGGTGTTGATGTTGTTTCAATCCTGGCAAAGAAGCGGCAAGCCGTTTCAGCATATCGGGTTGAAGTACGAGGCGAACGCCGCGACGAGCATCCGCGCAGCTTCAAGCGCATGAAAGTGCATCATATCGTCACCGGACGTAATATTTCAGAGCAATCGGTCGCGCAGGCTATACAGCTCTCTGAAGAAAAATATTGCAGCGTGGCCGCAACACTACGACCGACGGCGGAAATCGTTTCGAGTTTTGAAATCATCGAAGGGTAGAGTAAGGGTGCAGATGAGCAACACAAGAATTTACAAGTCGGAGTTAGCTTTTGTTTCTATTCTGCTGCTGGCCACCACGCTTAGCGCGAGCGCCGTTTCGCCGCTTACAGGGTCCTTCTCAAACCTAGTGCAATCAGTTGGAGTCCAGGGAAACTCGGACACTGCGTTGTTAACAGTGCGGAAGCAGGATCGGGTTGCGCGCAACGCAAAGGGAGTGATGACCCGACTCAGTCCTGAAGAGCACCTTCGTCGCGCCGCGATCTATCTTGCCAATCGCGCCTTCGACGAAGCGCGCGCACATTGGCAAGCACTGATAACCTACTACCCAGATGATCCCAGAGTCGCGCCGGCTTTGCTTGGCATGGGCCGCTCGTACTTTCAAGGACGTCGTTATCAGGAAGCGTATGCCGCCTACGATCGTCTGGCGCGCGAATACCCCGCGACCAAAGAAGGCCGCGAAGGTCTCAACTTCAGCGCGGCTTCCCTGCTGCGGCTGGGCAGAACTTCCGAGGCTGCTGATCGTTACATTCAATACATCAATCGCTTTCCTGACGGCGAACGAATAGACACAGCTCACCTGAACGCTATCGACACGTTGAGAGAAGCTGGCCGGATCCAGGAAGCGCTTTCGTGGGTCACGCGTACGCGACAGCGTTTCACCGGCACACCGGCAGCAACCAACGCGCTGTTTGGTCAACTAAGGCTGGAGATTGCTGAAGGCAACTGGACCAGGGCGATTGCAACTGCAGACGAGTTGAGTCGCGAGAGCTTTCAGAGAGGTGTGGCAACTTCGCCTGCCGAAATCGCTTACCTTAAGGCCTACAGCCTCGAGCGAGCGGGGCGACAAGCCCAAGCCTACAGCGCTTACATGGCAGTACCGGGCGGCCTGGACTCCTACTACGGCTGGCTGGCGACCGACCATCTGGCGAGCGTTGCCGATGGACGCAGCCGCGGGTTAGCAGGCGATCGCATCGAAATTGTGAAGGCGCAAATCGATCAGGTTTCCGATCGGTATCCAATCCCTTACCGTCAGATCATCATTAGCGAAGCGACAAAACGGAACCTCGACCCGCGTTTTGTGTTGGCGTTAATAAAGCAAGAGAGCGTGTTTCGTCCGCAGGCAAAATCACCTGCAGGTGCGAGGGGGTTGCTGCAATTGACGATTGATGCGGCCCAAAAATACGCCGCGCATGCAGGCATGGCATCGGTTGAGGAGAACCAACTGTATCAGCCTGAGACCTCAATTCGCCTCGGCAGTGAATACCTCGCGGAGTTAGCCACGATGTTTCCCAATCTGCCGGAAGCGGTCGCCGCTTCTTACAACGGTGGCGAGGACAACGTCGCGCGTTGGGTGCGTCGCGCGAAACAGAAAGATGCCGGCGTTTTCACTGCTGAGGTTGGTTTCGATGAAACAAAAGCGTACGTGCAGAAGGTAATGAACAACTACCGCGTCTATCAACAACTCTATACGGCCGACTTGAAAAGAAAGTAGGCTGACGGCAGCGGACAGAAAGCAGCTCGTAGCCAAGTGCTTTCTGCCAGCTGCTTTCTGCCTGCCTACTGCGTTACGGTTCCGGACTAAATCTGCGATCCTCGAACCCGCTCGCGCTCTCTCTTCTTCTTAAAGGATCGGGGCGCGGATAATGTCGCGGCAAGATTCCCAGCCGCACCAGCGCTGCATAATACTCGTAACGGATCGTCACCTCACCTACCGACCTTGAATCCAAGTTCATGTTGACCCACTGAACATCGTTGTGTACCGATCGTCCAATTCCTGTCGCCGCATAGTCGTCATCGCGCGACATCATTCCTTGATTCGCGCGTGCACTTGGCGCCTGACTAGTCCCGGCGCCGCTGTCCTCCCCACTTGAGCTGCGTTCGCGCTCATCTCTCTCTTCATAACGCGGTCGAGGTGGCGCGGGGGTAATTGGAATCGCAACTGGCCGCAGCTCACGGAAGAAAACTGCGGACACCACACCAAGGTTCGAAGTCTGCCCGAGCTTGGCGCCGTACGAATCCTTCTCAGAAGTAAAATAGAACCGACGCGCACGTTCGGAACTCATTTGCCAACCGCTGATGCTAATCGTTCCGTAGGGTTCGATTACCCATTTGCTCGCGTTCCAGGCGCTGGTCCGGCGGGCGTCGATAGTGTTCAAACCATCGACGGACAGAGCCACCGCGACGCGAAACGGGAACGGGTTGCGAACGCTGACTTCATACTCAGCTCCGGGGATGGCTTCAACGTAGTTCTTGCTGCGAACGTAGTATTCTTCGAGTGGCCGACCTCCTACCAATACTTCCAAATCAAAGTTTTGGGTCATAACGTCCGATTGTGCCGCGCTCGCAACCTTAGCTGGCGTCGCTTCCTTACCGGCGAGACCGAAAAAAGCGCCCAACCCGACAATCGCGGCCAGCGTCGCACAGCCAAATATCAACTGTTTTGTCATGCGTCATTCCTTTCTCGAGAAAAGTCCATGAACTAGGAACGGACTAAGTTGCGACGCTTGCAGGCCGGCGAATATTTTTTTTGCTGAATAACCCGATTGAATCCCGGCTGGTTGCGGTGTTCTGTGTTGAGTAAAAAACCAAGGGACGCTACAATTACGCGCTAATCCTAGCGGCTCTCGGCGAGAGACTATTTTATTCTCATATACAAGGCATTTTTAGGAGTAAAAGATGGAATACGTACTGACTGCAACCAAGGACGAGGCTCGAGCAGGCTCGTATTATGACAAGATTGCGGCTTTTTACGATCTGACTTTTAAGTTGAACGGGTACGGTCGCTCGCTCGATCGGTATTTTTCCAATCACCCCTTGCCGGTTTCGCGTGGCGCGCGAATTCTTGATGCCGGCTGCGGCACCGGACTACTGACACTCGCATTGCTGCGTAACCTTCGTTTCCCGGTCAACATTACCGCTTTGGATCTTTCGGCAACTTCAATTAGCGCGGCGAAAAAAGCTCTGGGCGAAAGCTCTGGAAGAACCCAGGACGTCACCTTCACCGAAGGCAATCTGCTTTCGCTTCCTTTTGTCGACAACTCTCTTGATTTAGTGGTAACTAGCGGCGCGCTGGAGTATGTGCCGCTTGGCGAAGGCATGTCGGAAATTGCGCGGGTGATCGCGCCGGGTGGCCATATGCTTCACCTGCCCTGCCGGCCCACGCCTGCCAGCACATTTCTGGAAATCCTGTTTCGCTTTAAGTCACATCCGCGTCCCAAGATCCTTACGGAAACAGAGCGACACTTCCGCATGGTCCACGAATATCGTTTCCCGCCTTTGCACATCATCGGCTGGAGCAAGACTGCGATGCTGGCGCAGAAGCGTTAGCTTTCACTCATTCACGAAAAGACGAATCAATCCGATCGAGTTTGCGTAGCAGGCCCGGCCAGGTTAATTGTGCGCCCTGGCCCACCGTAGCGGCCGCTAGTTGCCCGGCAACACTCTGCAATATCGGCTCACCAATCGGCAACAAACTTCCCCCGCCCGCCTGCGACAAAATCTGAATGTGACAAGCGCGCTCAAGCATATACATCGAAAGAAAAGCTTCAGCCGCCGTTTTTCCGACCGTCAACAAACCATGATTCCTGAGAATCATGCTGTTGTTATTGCCAAGGTCAGATACCAAACGTGATTTTTCATCTTCGTTCAGCGCCAGTCCTTCATAGTTGTGATAGGCAAGCGAGGTCAGCGCAAACATGGCCTGTTGGGAGATAGGCAGTAATCCTTCCGCTTGCGCCGAGACCGCGATGCCAAAATCGGTATGCAGGTGAATGACGCACAACGCGTCCTCGCGCGCAGCGTGCACCGCGCTGTGAATGGTGAATCCCGCCGGGTTGATGAAGTATGGAGAAGGAAGGACGATCTCACCCTTAAGATTTATTTTTACCAAACTCGAGGCGGTAATCTCTTCAAACATCATCCCGTAAGGATTGATCAGAAAATGATGTTCAGGCCCGGGCACGCGCGCCGAAAGGTGCGTGAAGATCAAATCGTCCCAGCCGTAATGCGCCACCAAACGGTAGGCAGCAGCCAGATCAACGCGCGCGCTCCATTCCTCCTGGGAAATCTGTTCTCGAATACTCGACACCTTTTGAGCGGTAGACATCTTGGTTACCTTTTCTCCTTTTTCAGCATCACGGCAAGACTACTATTGAAATCAGAAGGAATGTAAATTTCGGTTTGATAAGCGCGATAACCCGGTGAGGAAATCTTCAGCACGTACTGGCCCATTGGAATACTCTTCAGGTCGTATGAGCCATGTTCGTTCGTTCTCGCCGTATAGACTTCGTGATTGAATTCTGTGTTGCCGCGCAGTTCAATGGTCGCCTGCACTTTTTTCTCAACAACTTCGTTATATGAAAGATCCTCAAAAGCAACATAGCCATGCATTGACCCGCGTCCGGATTGGGCCAATGTCAACACGCCGCAAAGACCAATCATCATTAAAATTGCTGCTGTGGATTTTATTTTGAGTTGAGTTGGGCTCATACGTCTCCAGCCGTTGTCGTCTCTCTATTTCACCGGAGTAAGTCGAATGATACGGTCGTCGTCGTTTGCGGGCGTCCCGCGGCCATCACGGTTTGAAGTCGAGAAGTAAAGGCTACCATCCGGACCTTCCGCCACGTCGCGGATGCGGCCGTAACTGCCGGAAAGCAAATTTTCCTGGCTAACCACGCGACGTCCGTCAAGCACAACGCGAATCAGGCGCATGCCTCGCAAGCAACCGAAAAAGAAGTTTCCCTTGAACTGCGGAAATGCGTTCCCGCGATAAAAGGTCCCGCTGCCCGGCGCGCAGGCAGGTGTGTATTCCAACAAAGGCGACTCCATGCCCGCTCGGGTTGCGGTGTGATGGATCACCGGCCAGCCGTAGTTCTTTCCCTTCTCAAGGATGTTCACTTCATCGCCACCACCTGGTCCATCAAAACCGCTTGGGCCATGCTCCGTTTCGAAAGAGAGATTTGTGCTGGGTTGAAAATCGATTCCCTGCCCGTTGCGATTTCCGTAGGTCCAAATCTCGGGACGCGCGTTGGTTTGACCGACAAAAGGATTGTCCGTTGGCACCGTGCCATCGTCGTTCAGTCTTAAAGTCTTTCCGGCGATTGAATCCAGCCGTTGCGCCAACTCGCGGTCGGTTGCATCTCCGGTGGTGACGTAAAGTTTTCCGTCTGGCCCAAAACGAAGGCGGCAGCCGGCGTGAAACTGTGCGGCGGGGATGTTCTCAATGATCACTTTCCGATCGGTTAGACCACCATCGCCTTCGCGATAGCGCACGACGCGCACTCGGGTGCCGTCGCCTTTGTAAGCGTAAGAAAGATAGAGCCAGTGATTGGAAGCAAACTGCGGATGCAGCGCGACGCTCATCAAACCGCTTTCGCCGCCGGGCTCGACGTCCGGAACAACAAACAACGGCTGCGATCGCAGCTTGCCATTTTCGAAGACGCGCACACGGCCGGGACGCTCGGTGAAAATCATTCGGCCATCTGGCGCCCAAACAATTGACCAGGGCACCTCAAGTCCGCTTACGACAGTCTCAACGCGAAACTGTATTGCGCCTTGTGCGGCAGTCTGACTCGGGTCGCGCTGTGAGCTAGTGGATTCGACTTCGCCGGCACCGCGTCCGGGTGGCGGATGGCCGCAGGCGTAGGCAAGAATGATTAGCGCGCAGAAGCCGGCAAACAGGATTGGTTTCATTGCGGTTAGGTTAGAAACCACGCTTTGATATTGCGTGGTTGTCGGCGGCGATAGCGAACTAAGTTTGAATGTATTCGTGCAGCAACTTGATTTCGTCGCCTTGCTCACTTAACTCGACTCTCATCAAATCACGCATCGAAAGCATGCCGACCCAACGCTCGCCGTCAACCACTGGCAGGTGACGCGTGCCAATCAGTTCCATTCGCTCAAGCGCCTGATGCGGAGTTTCGTCACAGTTAATGACCGCGCGCAGTTCGCTGGTAACGTCGCCCACTTTCACCGCCGACGGATCGCGCTGCAACACGACCACGCGGCGCAGCACATCACGCTCGGAAAAAACGCCCAGCAGTTTGCCGCTATCGTCGACAACGCAAACCGCACCAACATTGCGCGCCGCCATAAACTCCGCCGCATCCTGAACTGAAGCCGACGCCTTCATCGAATAGGGCTCGCGATCACGGATGACATGTCTCACTAACATCATGGGGAGAGCCTCCTAATTGTTCGTCGGGCTGGCAGGGATCGAATGCCATTATAGATAAAGAGGCAAATTCTGTCTCTAGTGAAACAGATAACAACGAGCGTGATTAGCCGAAAAGGTTTGCTTGCGCTGTAGGTCTGCGAAAAGTTGTGTGCGCTTTATCCGGGCGTGCGGACTTTTTGTTGAAGCCAAGCCGTTCTGAATGAATCTTGAAGAGCTTGTGAATTGCGTCCCAATATTCACCCTTGCCGCGCATGCGTTCGCCGAAAACCGCTGAGTTTAGCTTGCCATCGCGCGCTTCGCGTACGCGGTTCATGATGCGATCCGCTTTTGTCGGCAACTTCGCGCGCAACTGTTCTTCGAAATAAGGCGCGACGCTGCCGGGCAAACGCAGCATGTTCACGAAGGCCATAGTCGCACCAGCTTCTTTAGCGCGTTCCAGCAACTCAGGAATATCTGTCGTCAAACCGGGAATGATTGGCGCAATGCCGAGGCCGACAGTGATTCCGGCAGCGGCGAGATCAGCCATCGCATGAAAGCGCGCAGCGGGCAAAGGCGCGTAAGGTTCAACTGCGCGCGCGGCCTCGCGATCGGTGAACGGGATGGTGAAAAACACGGAAACACTCGCCTCGCGCGTTAGTCGTTGCAAGACGTCAATGTCGCGGCGAATCAACGCCGACTTGGTAATCACTCCTACCGGATTGCGAAACTCGGCACATATTTCCAGGCACTGGCGCGTCAATTTGTAATGCGCCTCGAGTGGAATATAGGGATCGGAAGTAAACGAGAAAACGATCTCGTCGCCCTGCCACGACGGCCGCATCAATTCCTTGCGGAGCAGTTGCGGCGCGTTGACCTTGACTACGATTTTCCGATCAAAGTCAGTCCCGGCGCCGTAGCCGAGATATTCATGCGTCGGTCGCGAGAAACAATAGGTGCAACCATGAATGCAACCGCGGTAGCAGTTGATCGTATAGTCGAAACCAACGTCAGGACTGTCGTTGTGCGTAATGATTTTTCGCGTCTCAGTCTCTTCAAAGACTTCGAGCTTCGCTTCCGGCGGTTCACCGAGCCACTCAACCGAATGCGTCAACCAGGGATTGGGAGGATTCTTAATCGAATTCATGACTGCAAGTCTGTCCTATCGGTGCAACAGAGCTTAGCAGATTCGCTTTTATTTGGCGAGTTGAACTACGTGCCGGCGGCAATAACCACGATCGATTCAATTGCGGTGAAAAATATGAAGGTCTGCGTTTCATCTTCGCCGTCGCGATCTGTCAAAGCGACATAGTCGTTGGTGATCTCGCCGACGCGCCCTTTGTAAATGCCGGCGGAAATTGTTTTCACGTTTACGAGTTGGCCTTTATAACGGCGAAACAAATTTTCAGTGTGTTGTCGTTCCATCAGTCCTCCCGTAAACGGCGCAAATATCAACGATCGCGGCGGTCATCACCCCAGGTAACAAAGAACAGTCGATACTTGTCTGGATCCTGCAAGGTTATGAACCGGCCGCCCCAACCTTCATCCGCCGGCGGGTAAACCTCGACGTCTTTCGCGCGTAGTTGCTTGTAGTAATCATCGACGTCACTCACTCCGATAAAAAAACTAACGCCCCTGCCCCGCTTCAGCATCGTTTCCAGGTGCTGCGCCAGCGAAATTTTTAAGTTGCCGGCCTGCACTGTGGCCAGCGGCGGTTCTGACTCTGGACTGTGTTTGCTGACTGCAAAACCTAACGAGTCCCGATAGAAGGCGACCGACTCCTCAAGGTTGTTCACTTCGAGAAAGAGAAATTCCAAACCCGAGATTTGCATCGTTTTAGTTTCGCCCAGCGCCGTCGCCATCAAGCTGCCATCTAAACGGAAGTCAAAAGAAGATAAATGCCATAGACGCCGCCCGCAACCACACTCCAGAACATTGCCTCCTGCAGGCGCGTGTGCCGTCGCAAAGGGTTCGACTTTGACAACGATCGATTCATTGAGCGCATGGCGCTGCGGGCCATAACGATCCCAAACACAATCACGAGCGCGGCCAGAATTGCCAGCGGCCACAGAAACCAAATCCATTGCAGCCGCACCAGCAATAATAAGAACAGACCAACCAGCAAACAAAGCAGCGCGCTTAGACCGTGCCCCAGCACACCAACGTCTGACGCCGTGGGTGACGATACAGGAACAAATGCGGCCGGCCGCGCCACCCGCTCGGCATCATAAAGGCGGCGCGTATCTTCATTTCGCAGCACGCGATAAGCTTCGTTGAGCGACTTCATTTCCTCTTCACTGCCACCCTTGTCCGGATGGCGGCGCGCGGCCAGGCGCTTGTATTGGCGCTCAAGCTCGCGGTGCGAGTCACTCTCGTGCGCACCGAGAATGTCATAGTAATCTTTGCTGGCGCTAAACTCGCTCATGCGGTTGCGGCGATTCTAGTTTTGCGTTTGCCGATTTGCAATGAAACTCGCATCGGTGGCGAATCGTTCCGGCCTTTGCGGTTACCGTTTTGGTTTCGTAACATCACTTTGGCAATCATGACCCAATCATTTACTCCCGGCGACGACCTCGTTTTCCAACTCGAAAGCGGACTCGGTCTGCTGCGTGTTATCGCTGTTGAAGGTGAAGGCGCCCAGACAGTTTGGCATCTGCTCGCCTATGACGAATTCTTTCCTGACGTAGAATCGGCGGAGCGGGCGCTTGCCGGCCCCGATCCGCTTGAGATCCGCAATGCCCACATGGCGTTAACTGACCGCGCGTTTGAGCGGACGCCGGCGGCTCGGCTCGGAAATCGACCCGTGCACGAAGAGGAGCTTGGCGGTTATCGCGAGTGGTTATTGTCAGAACGCAAAGTGTCGGATCGCTCGGCGCTGTTGTTGTTGGGAATTAGATAAATAGTCGCTGGAAGCAAATTCCCGGGAGCGCAAAAAGGCTTGCGCGAATCGTGAGCGCTGGAGGCGCTGAATGTTTAGGGACTTAATAGCATAAGCGAGTGGTTTCTCGGAATAATCCAGGAGAGGGGCTCGATCCTATAAACATTTCGCCGCACTGCGGCGAGTCATAGGATTCGGCTCGTAGGTTCAATGACAATCACAATCAAGACTGCAAGAATGATGAATAGAAGCGACCCTGTACAATCAAGGGGTGCTCTTTTCGGACGAGTCCGAGTTGTAATCCTGACACTTTCTATTGTTCTCGTTGCGCTGTCGTCAGTTAATGCTGCGCGCCACGAGCGCCTCATCGATTCCTGGAAACCTATCAACTACGACGTCACTCTCGTGTTCAACGATCAACTGAGCGAGATAACGAGAGCGCGCGTTGCGCTCACGGTCCAAGCCATCAAAGAACTTTCGGTAATCGATCTTGACTTTGGCGACCTGACGGTTGACTCGGTAACCGTAGACGGAACAGCGACACCATTTTCGCGCGCACCGGGGTTGCTGAACATCACACTGCGAAAGTCCCTCGCTCGCGACGCGCGCGCGATCGTAGTCGTTTCCTATTACGGTACGCCGAAGGACGGTTTGGTTTTGAGTAACGACAAAGCCGGAAAGCCTTCGGCGATTGGCGACAACTGGCCCGACCGCGTGCACCATTGGATTCCCTGCTTCGATCATCCTTCAGCCAAAGCCACGGTTAAGTTCACCGTTACCGCGCCTGCTCGCGACCTGGTTGTCGCGAACGGCAAACTCGAAAAGGTCGAGGCTTCAACGTCTGCAAATCGCACCTGGACTTACACCGAAGCTGCGCCCATTCCGCCTTATTGCATGATTGTGGCCGTCGGCGAGTTTGCTCAAATCAATATGGCAGATGCGCCAATAACGCCCTTGAGCTATTACGTACCGCAGCCGGACAGGATTTACGCGGTCTACGGGTTCACAGCGGCGAATCCATCACTGAAGTTTTTCAGCGAGACAATCGCGCCTTACCCTTACGAAAAGCTGGCCTTGATTGTTGGCGCTACACAGTTCGGCGCCATGGAAAATTCCAGCGCGATTGTTTTTTCCCGCGGCCTGCTTGATTCACGTGCGACTGAGCCGCGGAGTGCGTTTTTCAAAGTACGAGTTGGACTGATCGATTTAGTGGCCCACGAGATTGCGCATCAGTGGTTTGGCGATTCGGTGACGGAATCGACGTGGGCTGATCTCTGGTTAAGCGAAGGCTTTGCCACGTATTTCGCGGGCCTTGTGATTGAACATTACGAAGGTGAAATGCGATTTCGAGATTACCTGCAGCAGGCAGCGAATAGATATTTCGATTTTGAAAGAAAGAACCGCATCCCGATTCATGACACCGAAACCGCAGACTTGTTTAAACTATTGAACCCCAACAACTATCAGAAAGGCGCCTGGGTGCTGCACATGTTGCGCAAGGAACTCGGCGACGAGATTTTCTTTCGCGGCATTCGCGATTATTACGAGGCGCATCGCGGCTCACTTGCTGCGAGCGAAGACTTGCGTGCCTCGTTAGAAAAAGCCTCGGGCAAGAGTTTGCAGGAGTTTTTTGCGCGCTGGGTCTATGGCGCCGGCCATCCGCTCTACGAGCTATCCTGGCACTGGGACGTCAAGCGCAAACGGCTGCAATTGACGCTCGATCAAACTCAACCGGAAGCTGCTTTTCCGAATTCGGTGCGAGTCCAAATCGGCGATGGAAAGAACCAGCGGGTCGTGGTCATTGAGCCGAAGAGCAAACACGCCGTCGCAGAGATCAAGCTCGATTTCGTACCAACCTCTTTGGTTGTCGATCCTGAGAATGCGATCCTGGACGAGTCGCGCGTAATCAAAAAGGAATAAGCCGCAGATTGCGCCGATTACACAGATGGAATCCTTGAACAATCGCAGCTCATGAGTGCTGACAAGCCCATTGCCGAGAAAGAAGAGGACGCAAGGGCGCCAGACTCTTTATTTGAAAGTGATGACTACTACTTCGAAGGCACACTGATGGTCTTCACTGAACGCTTCCTAAGGCGTCGCGGTTTCTGCTGTGAAAGCGGATGCCGCCACTGTCCCTATGGCTTCGGCAAAGAAAAGTAAGCTGCAGCTTACGCCGATTACACCGATAGAACAGAAGCTAAAGGAACTTCGTCTCCACTCAATGCTCTTTGCCTCTTGCTCTATTCGGTCACCGGCAGCGATGTTTGCAATCGTCCTTCGCACGCTTGGCGGCTTTTTCGCAAGACTTGCGTTCGTGCTTCAGTGGTATAGCCCGGCACAGATCCCTTCTCACGCGGTAAGTATCATTGCACCGGTCTTTACATCTGTTGCTCGGGACTGCCGCGCCCACCGAAGCAAACATGCCCAGCAACAAAAGCAGCGCCACAGTCAGTCTTAAAACCACAAACTGTTTCAACCTCAAACTTGAGTCTTGATTTGTCATTGCATTGTTTCCTTTCCGGAAAAAGTACGATCGGATGCCCGATAAAGTCTTCGTTGATTATTCGAGCCGGTAAGGGGGCGTGTCCGGCAACTGTTCCAGGAGACGCCGCTAGGATACTCTCGCGGTCGGCTCAATAAAAGCCAAAGAGGTAGACGTTTTTGAGACCTCGCTCGGTCGGGTCTTCGTCGCAGAAATCTGCGCAAGCTGCCGAATATTCCCATTGGCCGACAATTTGCTTTCAGTAGTTTGATGAAACAGTAACAACTTGAAATCGTACAGGCTCGGCCAGTAAGAGCGCCGCGGGAATACGGTCGTGCATGTTTTTGTAACGGACATCGCCGCGATTCAAGTTGAATGTTTCAGTAGACGAAAAACATAAGGGTGGGAGACACATTCGAAATGGATAACAAACTGAACATGCAAAATCAGCAGGCACCTAACCGCCATTCACGACGCCGCCGGTTGGGGTTGGTTGCCGCCGGCATCGGGCTGGGTTCGATGCTTGCATATTTGCTCTCCAAAATGCTGGGGAGCGCGGACAGAGTTCCCGAATTCTTGGGTGAGCACATTGTAGATGACCGCGGCACTGATCAAAGAAAAGCCGCAAAGATCTTAATTAACCTGCGTAATCGCGGCTTCGAAGCTAGTGACGAAAAGCTTTCTCTGGCTTTGGGGCGTCCATTGGAGGAAGTAACAAGTTGGACCACCGGCCGCGAACTTATCGATGACGACGTCATCATGAAAGCACGTGGCATTGCCATGCATCGTGGTATCCACGTCGAGTAACCTTCGCATAGGCCTCAGGTTTCAGAACCGGGAGCGGAAAAAACTACTCCCGGTTCTGAATGCGTGCCTAGCGTTGCGAAGAAGAGGAAGAGAGGTATGGCCAAAGCCACCAGCACGATGAACAAAGTCGCTAAGGTTACGATCTTCTTTTGGATCATGAAGATCTGTGCGACCACCCTTGGTGAAACGGGCGGTGACCTGCTCTCGATGACCATGAACGTTGGCTACGGTGTCAGCTCGCTCATTCTCCTGAGCTTCTTCCTCGTCACTTTATTAATTCAACTTGCTTCGAAAAAGTATCACCCGGTGATTTACTGGTTGGTGATCGTGTCGACCAGCACGGCCGGCACTACGATGTCCGATTACATGGACCGAACCCTTGGGCTCGGCTACTTCAAAGGTTCACTAATTTTAGTTTCCTGTTTGATAGTCATCCTGGCAATCTGGCGTTATAGCGAAGGAACGCTGTCCGTTAATTATATTCAAACAAAGAAGGCAGAGATTTTCTATTGGACGGCGATCCTGTTTTCCAACACCCTCGGCACGGCGCTGGGTGACTTCCTGGCGGACAGTTCCGGTTTGGGGTTCCTGGGAGGGGCGATACTGATTGGCTCGTTACTCGCGTTGATAGTGCTCGTTTACTATTTTACGAAGGTTAATCGAGTCATGCTGTTCTGGATCGCGTTCGTGCTGACGCGGCCATTCGGCGCGACTTTTGGAGACGTGCTCACGAAACCAATCGAGCGCGGTGGCCTCAATCTCGGCACGATCGGGTCATCCCTCGTCCTCGGCGCGATATTGGTGATCTTCATTGTCTACACGAGCATCAAGCACAAGCAAGTGGCGCGCGAACCGGAACTGGTAGAGGAAGCGTTGCATTCAACCTGAGGAGTGCTGAGTGCTGGGTAATGAGTGCTGAGTGCTAGTGATGAGTTCGGATTATTACGGACGCCTTCCGCCTTCTGCCTTTTGCTTTCTGCCTTCTGCCATCTGCCATCTGCTCCTGCCGTCTGCCTGTCGGCTCTGAACCTTGCTCGTTGCAACTTTGCTCCGCTACGATTGGCCCATGACGACGCCTATCAAGACCGACGTGATCATCGTCGGCGCTGGTCCCACTGGCCTTGCTCTCGCTTGTCAGCTTGCCCGATATCACGTCGATTTTGTGATCATCGATAAGAGCGCGGGCGTAACTCCTTATTCCAAAGCGCTCGGCGTCCACGCTCGCACGCTCGAGATTTACGAACAACTTGGACTGGCACAAAAAGCGGTCGAGCAAGGAACGGTTGCCGGCAAGGTGCGACTGCTGGAACGCGGTGAAGTGCTGGGCCAGGTTGAGTTGTCGAACATCGGCAAGGGCTTGAGCGCGTATCCGTTTATGCTGGTGTTGGAGCAAAGCCGCAACGAACAGCTCATGTACGACTGGCTAAAACAGCACGAACACGACGTGCATTGGCAAACCGAACTCGATAGTTTTTCTCAGGACGACACGACCGTCAGCGCCCAAGTCAAGACCAACGACGCGGAATTTCAAACCATTGCGGGCAAGTACCTGGTTGGCTGTGATGGTCCGCACAGCCAGGTCAGACATGCGCTGGGTCTCGGTTTTGAGGGCAGCACTTTTGAGCGTCTATTCTACGTTGCCGACGTGCAGATCGATTGGAAGTTTACTCACGACGCCTTGACTGTCTGCCTCGCGCCGCACGGCGTGGTTGCTTTCTTTCCCATGCCCGGCGAAAAGCGTTGGCGCATCGTCGGCGCTTTCCCCGAAGGTCACGAAAAAGACGAGCACGACATTCTTTACGAAGAGATCGAGGCGCAGATTAAAAAGGAAGCGCAACTCGAACTGGAAATAACCCGGGTCGATTGGTTTTCAACTTATAAAGTCCACACGCGGCATGTCGATAAGTTTTCTGTGGGCAGATGTTTTGTTGCCGGCGATGCGGCGCACATTCACACACCGGCCGGCGGCCAGGGCATGAACACCGGAATCCAGGACGCTTACAACCTTGCCTGGAAACTAGCGCTGGTTTTGAAGCATTCAGCCCGGTCGCAGATTTTGGATACTTACAACGAAGAGCGCCTGCCTAATGCGAAGAGACTGACCGCCACTACCGACCGCATGTTCAATCTCGCCGCTGGTAAAGACTGGTTCGTTGCCTTGATTCGCACCACGATCTTCCCACCGCTGGCTAAATACATTCTCTCAATCGAGGCCGTGCGCAAGAAGTTCTTCATCCTCATTTCTCAGATTGGCATCAGTTACCGCTCCGGCTCACTAAGCATGCATGAGACTGGCGGGAGTGACGACGGTGAGTTTGAAGTCAAAGCCGGCGACCGGCTGCCCTATTTTGAAGTTGACGGGAAGAGTATTTACGACCGGTTGCGTGAGCCAAAGTTTCATCTGCTCGCCTTTTCAAATGGAGACGCGGCCCGCGATATGCCGACTGTACCGGGCGCACCCGACGATGACCTGCACCCTCGCAAAACGAATTTGAACGGAGTTGGTGGTTACGCTGCGGTATTTGACCGGCACGCCATTCAGTTTTCTCCGCAACTAGTGGAAATCTTCGGTACGGACCAGCCGTTCAACGTGCTGCTGCGGCCGGACAATTACCTTGGCTTCATTTCGTCGGACACGTCTTCGGGTCCGCTATCAAAATACTTCGCGCGCTTGTTAGATGATGAATAGGTTTGCCGCGCGGCCTTGGCGCTAAAGAAGTGGCATAGACTTTATAGTCTTTTCCCAAGGACTGCGCGTATTCATCAAACACAGACTAAAGTCTGTGCCACTTATGCCAATTCACACTCTCACCGAGATAAGGAGATCGTTATGAAAACATTGCTGCTTCGCACGTCGCTCGCTTGTTTTGCGTTCGCTACTCTAACTGCTTTGTTTGCCTGCGTTGGTCCTCAAGGCCCTGCGGGACCTCCAGGACCGGCCGGCTCAGGCGGGGGTCCACCGTACGTCTGGGTTTGCACTCCGGCCAGCTATCCAACTGCGGGAAGCAATACCGCAGCCGATCTCTATGTCTTCAACGGCGGCTCGGCGACTGCCAATGTCGCGGTTCACATCTTCGACAAGAATGGCAACAATCTTGCGGGCGCCAACATTCCGGGTACCAGCCCCGCTGCCACCTATCCGGGTCAAACGGGCAGTGCTACCGTGCCGTTGGCGGCGTCAAATACTTTGAACGTCCGGTGGCAGACACCGATTGCGGGTGGTCCAGGCCTCGATGGGGTCACAAATGTTTCGACATCGGTAACGGTGACTTCGGATCAACCGATAGCGGTTGGTTCAAATTTTCAGTGGAGCGGCTTCAAGCCACTCCCCTGCACGCTGCTGCCGAAATAGGTTGAACGCTGAACTATGGCGCTCACGATGAGGAACCGCGGGCTACAGACAGAATTGCAGTACTAAGCGAAGGCTCGTACTGATGCCTCGGATCGAGGGAATAGAAAAGAACCAGGCGCCGTGGCATCTGCGTTGGTTCTACAACACTATGCGCAAGATGTTTGGCAAGGAACTGACTCCTGTCAAACTACAAATGCGTTTGCCGGGCATGGTCTGGGGCAGCATCGCGATGGAGGCCGGACTTGGTCGCAAGCGCAAAGTGTCGCTGCGCCACATTCAGTTGGCAAAGGTGCGAACCGCGGCGCGCGTTGGTTGTCCGTTTTGAGTGGACATCAATTCTGCCGTCGGCAGAAAAGCAGGTTTGACTGATGAAAAGTTGCGCGCGGTTGTTAACGATGACCTATCGGTCTTCAATGAGTTCGAGCTGTTGGTGATTGAGCTGGCCGACGTGATGGTGGCTGCGCCGGCGAATGTCTCAGATGAACTGTACACGCGTTTGCGAAGTAAATTCTCGGAAGAACAGTTGCTGCAAATGGCCGGGCAAATCGCTTTTGAGAATTATCGCGCGCGTTTGAATCGCGTTTTCGACGTCGGGACCGATGAGTTGTATCAGCCTGCTACGGAAACTCCACAAGCCAACTGAGAGTTTACTCAGCCGTTGTCAGCAACGAATTTGCCGGAACAATCGCTAAGAAACACTTCGACTGCGAGCTTCACCCCACCTCGACCGTCAAGCTCAGAGCTGGCCGTTCATAATCGGAAAGTCGCCCTGCCTCCGCGGCAAAGGATGCCGGCGCTGAGATTCGAGTCGAGATATTGTTTTACCGGAATCACGGACCAAAGCGGCCGCGATACTCGCCGGACACTAGAAACGCCTTGACCATCTCGGCATTAGCAAAATTGCCGTTGAACTGATTGAGTTTGCTCAACCAGAAATTGTAGCCGTTGAAATTCAACCCTGGCTCGGGCGGGTCGTTCGGGTTCCTTCGCAAGTAGCCGAAATATTGCATCAGCACAAACGCGCGGTTGAACTCCTGTTGTTTGAAGGTTGTGTTTTCTGCTACTCGACGAACGGCCCGCGCGCGCGCAGCTTGATCGGCAGTAGTCCCGCTGCCGTTGAATTCGTTTATGGCCGCGGTGCGATC
>JANMKA010000098.1:0-29609 GCA_031371765.1 Blastocatellia bacterium | reverse complement strand
GCACGGGCGTTTTTTTGGTGACAATTCATGTCCGAAAATTTCTGCCAATATTTGTTGGCAAAATTCAGGCGGGGTCGAATTCAACCTCTGAGGTGCACGTTTTAGCGCAAGCGACCACCAAAAGACTCACGAACGGCCTCGCCTGTTTCGTGAGTCATAAGGTCGCGACAGTAGCGCCAAGTTACACTCTAAACTTAGTCGTAGTATTCCAGTCCCAGGTGTGTGATCAGGTCTTCGCCGCGAAGGTAACGCAGCGTGTTCTTGAGTTTCATGAGCTGGATAAAAATGTCGTGCTCGGGATACAAGCCTGGCGCGGTCTGCGGCGATTTAAAGTAGAAAGACAGCCATTCCTGCACGCCTTTCATCCCGGCGCGTTGCGCGAGATCGAGAAACAATGCGAGATCCAAAACGATCGGCGCCGCCAGAATCGAATCGCGGCAAAGGAAGTCGATCTTGATCTGCATCGGGTAGCCCAGCCAACCAAAAATGTCGATATTGTCCCAGCCCTCTTTGTTGTCGCCGCGCGGTGGGTAGTAGTTAATGCGAACTACGTGCGAAAAATCCTTGTACAGCTGAGGATAGACCTCGGGCTGAAGAATGTATTCGAGTACCGAGAGTTTCGATTCTTCTTTCGTCTTGAAGGATTCGGGATCGTCGAGCACTTCGCCGTCGCGGTTCCCGAGAATGTTGGTTGAATACCAACCGTTGAGTCCCAACATCCTTGCTTTCAATCCAGGCGCCAGGATGGTCTTCATCAACGTCTGTCCGGTTTTGAAGTCCTTGCCACAAACGGCCAAACCCTTTTCTTCGGCGAGCACTCTGAGCGCGGGAATATCAACCGTCAAGTTTGGCGCGCCATTCGCGAAGGGAATACCGGACTTCAGTGCAGCGTATGCATAGACCATTGAAGGAGCGATCGCCTTGTGGTTCTCACGCATCGCTTTTTCAAACGACTCGAGGGTCTTGTGAACCGGATGCTGTTTTAGAAAAATTTCGGTCGAAGCCGCCCAGATCATTACGACGCGGGAGCAACGATTCTTTTTCTTCCACTCGGCGATCTCGGCGATCAGTTGTTTCGCCAGCTCAAACTTGTTCTTGCCCGACTTAACATTGACGCCGGTTAGCCGCTTTACATAATTCTGATCAAAGACCGCTTTCATCGGCTTAATCTTCTGCAGAGGCGTTTTCAATTGCTTAAGAAGATCCTTCTCGAGCACGCCGGCATGCATGGCCGCCTCATACGCCGAGTCTTCAAAAATGTCCCAGGCGCCAAAGACTAAATCCTCTAGTCGCGCCAACGGCACAAAGTCCTTAATTAGCGGAGTGCGATTGTCGGTTCGCTTGCCGAGCCTGACTGTGCCCATCTGCGTAAGACTGCCAATGGGTTTGCCAATGCCTTTTTTAACCGCCTCAACACCGGCGATGAATGTCGTGCTTACCGCGCCGAGTCCTACCAGCAACACTCCCAACTTGCCTTTGGGCTCAACAATCGGCGCGCCCTTTTGAACTGCCATCTATTCGGTCTCCTATTAATTTGTGGTCCTGCGAATGATACAGATGTGAACCGTTGCTGTCATCTGGCCCCATTTCGTGGTCGTGCCTGGTCACGAATTGGCGTTCCGAACCATCGTTGCCGGATTGTTTGTTATCAGTGCTTTTAGAGCTAAACGCTGCCCTCGTTTGATCCATTTCACATCATCTACTGTCCAAACAACCACGGGCAATCCGAACTCTGCGGCCTTTTGAACCACACGCCGGGAACAGAGCGAATGGTGAAGTGCGATCTCGTTGGCGCCGTGTTCGATGGCCAGTTCGACCATCTTGAGCCGGCGGATGGTGGAAATCGGCCGGGACAGTCTTGGTTCAAATAACGCGGCGGTCGTAATCGTGGGATCGATCTGCTTAACCAGAGCTACGGCGTTCAGATCAAAACTTGAAACTACTACCAGCTTCGCGATTTGTGCTTTATGAATTTCATTGACGACAGCCTGCACCAGGGTCGTCGCATTTGCCGCTTCGGATTTCATCTCAAGACAGAGAAGGGCATTCGTTTCCTGGAACAACTCGAAAACCTGCGCCAAGGTTGGAACTGTTCCCGCTTGGTTCTTTTCGGCCTGAACTGGCCCAAACCAACTGCTTACGTCGCACCGCTGCAACTCAGCAGCATCAAGCTCCTCGACCAGCCGATCCAGGTTCGCTGTTCGCTTGAGGCTGGCGTCATGGATAACCACGGGCACGCGATCGCGCGAAAGCCGAACATCGAATTCAACTCCGTCGGCGCCGTCTGCCAACGCTCGCGAAAAAGCGGAGAGCGTATTTTCAGGAGCGACGGCGGACGCGCCGCGGTGTCCGATGATTAAAGGCGTTGAGACCATGATGTCCTGAACGTCCATCATAATCTCGGAGCAATGAATCGATGAAATGAAAGGTTGGGAAAAAGGGTGGAGTGGCGCAGACTTCAGTCTTCTAGTGGGATAGACTTAGTCTATGTCGACAGCGAAAGAGCACAGACTAAAGTCTATGCCACTCTGTTTCGGTTAACTCTACTTGCGCGGAGAATTCCCGACCAACTTGCGGAGCGTGATATCAAACACTCCGAATTCTGTTTTCAACCGAGCCGCAACGGGTATCCGCCTACTGTCGCTGGTTAACCATAGCGAAAGCTGGCCCTGATCTTTAATCATGCCGTCGGGTCCCTGAAGATCCGGATCCAATCGCACGACCTCGACGCGGCCCAACACTGTCTTCATGCGCTTCTTCTCGATCACTTTCACCGGTACACGATACAGCCGACCCGAATCGCTGATCGTAACTGCAAAACTTTTGCCGACTTCGAGCGGCTGCGTCCGCACGAAATAAATTGCAGACAGGATGTCGTATACCTGGCCGGTAAAAGTTGTAGTCACACTCCGGACGCCGGCGGCGGTATTGTTGGGATCGCGCTCAACCCAAACCAACTTTCCGTTTTCGTGATCGAAAAGGGTTTCGCTTTCGCGTTGGCGCTTGCCTTGTTCGTCGAGGCGATTTGTCTTCCGGACTATGAACCCGGCAGGCTCAACCATCGATTCCATGCGCTCATGAAAATGCAGGTTAAAGAGTTTGCTGAAAAAACCGCGGCTGGAAATATCGCCGGTTAGTTTCAGCGCATAACTGTTGCTCGGCATTTGAGTGCCGACATCTGACAGCGGTTCACGCGAGGCGGTAAAGCGAAAGTCCGCGACGTCGACCTTCTTCAGGAGCAACCTGGAAAACTCGCCAACATAAATTAATTCCTCGCGTGGCTCGAATGGATGCGCGTACTTAGCGCCGCGGTTTTGGCCCGCAGCATTGAACGCCAACGCCATCATCAAAAACACCAGCGCGATCAGGTTGAGTTTTGAGAGCAGCAGTTTCATTTCCAGAAAAACATTTTCAGAATCAAAAGACCCCACGCCACCAGCAAACCAAGCGCGGCCTGGTATTCGCGATACCGCATATAAAGATTGCGATCGAATTTAGTTTCGCTATCTTTGCCGTAAGCGGTCAATCTTGGGAGAAACAAGGGCACGGCCCGCGAGTAGTTGCGAAACTCCGGCCCAAAAGATTGACCCATGGTCGCGGATTCGACGCGCATGACCGGAAAATAGATGCCCAGAAACAACACGCCGAACAGGACAGCCAGTAACCAGCGGCCGGCGCCGACGGTAAAGCCCAAGCCGAGTATGAAGCTTCCAAAGTAAAGCGGATTGCGGGTATAGGCATAGGGTCCCGAAATGGCGAGCGCCGAATTCTTTCGAATATGACCGGAAGCCCAGGCTCGAATCAGGAGGCCGACTATTGAAATGCCGGCGCCGATCAGCAGCGTCGCGGGTCGGGGTCGCGCGAACAAGATAAATAATGCCGCACAAAGAAATCCCAGCGGCACGCGCCAGCGCTGAATCCAGGTTCCGCCTCTACGCAACTAAACTCTCCCCGGAGAAATAAAAAGCAGCGCCAGAGTAGCCGCGATGCTCGAGACTGCAAAGTCCAGTCAAGTTTTTTCGGATCATCTGTACGGATTTTCGGATTATTGGAAATCGAACTGAATCGCGGAAGGGTCCCAAAAAACGACGCGCGCCGAAAAGGCGCGCTATTGTTGGCGATTTGATCAATAAATCGAAGACCGAGGCGCGAAGCCGACGTAACTGCTGGCGCGGTGCCCGCAGCGTCTCCCCAGACATCAACTCGCGCCTCAGGGCCTTCGTGCCGACTTCGATGAGGCGATCTAAAAACGGGTTGTCTCTGAAAATTTTTGCTGCGCCTTGTTTCTTTAACCGGCGACCCGCGGTGACGGCTGGAGCTTTGTGCATGGACGCGAGTGACATTCTTAAGCAAGTAGCGAGCACGCCTCTCACTCGAAGCGCTTGAGCATTTCCGAGGTCGAATGATTTTTTGGGTCGCCGACGATCGCCACGCGCCCACCAAAAGATCGTACCACATCGCGTTCCGGCACCGTTTCCTCGGTGTAGTCAGTTCCTTTTGCATGAACCTCAGGCTTGATGGCCCGCAGCAACTGTTCGACCGTAGGTTCGCTAAAAATGGTTACGAAGTCGACCACCTCGATTGCAGCAACCAACTCGGCGCGTTGTCGCTCGGCAAGTATCGGCCGGCCGCTTCCTTTCAGAGCCTTCACTTGTTCGTCGGTATTGATGGCCACCACCAAAACGTCTCCCAGCTCACGCGCCCCTTGCAGATAACGAATATGTCCGGCGTGCAACACGTCAAAACAACCGTTCGCGAGGACGACTGTTTTGCCGGCCTGTCTCGCTGACCTGGTTTCCGCGATAAGGGCAGCGCGACCAAGAATCCGCGCGGCCGCGTCCAAAGTTTCGGAGGTGTTAACAAACATCAGGATATCTCGGAATGCAGTACAGAACTTTCCAGCTCGGGGCGTGTGACTGAAGCGGTGCCGCGTTTCATTATCACCTGGCCGCCGGCGTAGTTTGCGATGCGCGCTGCATCAGGAAAAGACGAATCAGAAGCGAGCGCGAGGGCGTAAGCGGCAATGACTGTGTCGCCGGCGCCGGTTACGTCAACCGGTTCGTGCGAACCTACCGCGTCAATGTGAATTGCCGGGATACCGTCTTCCAGCAACATCATTCCCGCGCCGCCGCGCGTTACTAACAGCGCACGATATCCTAATTGTTCTCGCAACTCCTCGGCCGCCGATTCCAGTTCGGCAACACTCGCGATTTGTTTTCCGAGCAGTTGTTCAACTTCGTCTTCATTTGGGGTCGCTGAAGTGAAGCCGGAAAAACTCGCCAGACGAAAGCGCGAGTCAGCCAGCAAAGGTATCTTCCGCGCCGCCGCGAGGTCTCGGGTAAACGCAGCCATGTCGCCGTCGGCAACGCCGTAGTTATAGTCGGAAACAATTACAGCATCGACCGTGTGCGCTTGTTCGAGTACGACTTCGCGAAGCCTTTCGCGCACGGACGGCTCCGTCAAAGGTTCGCCAACGTAATCAATGCGAATGACCTGCTGGCGCGTCGAGTGTAATTGCCCAGCGAGAATGCGAACCTTAGTCGTCGTGCGCAATGCGTCCGTGACCAGCACACCCGTAGTGTCGACACCGGCGCTGTTTAGCTTCTCGTTCACGGCTTTGCCAGGTTCGTCAGCGCCGCGGATGCCGATCAAAGAAACCGCAGCACCCAGGGAAGCAAGGTTCATGGCACAGTTTGCCGCGCCGCCGGGAAGTGTTTCGGTGTGTTCATGCCGCAGAATGAACACCGGCGCTTCACGCGAGACGCGATCGATGGCGCCATAAACAAACTGGTCGGCAATCAAGTCGCCGATCACCAGGATCTTTCGCTCGCCAAAGCGCCTGATGATGGTCAGCAAGCGCTCTTGTAAAAGTGTTCGGTCAACGGTCAAGTTGTTTCCCTCGCGGTTGTCTTATCAAGCTTATCGATTTGACTAACGGCTGCCAACAAATCTTCCGCCACCAGATCCGGCTGCGTAGTCCAGTTGGCGCGTTGATGTTCCCATTCACCGCGTCCATAACCACTTAAAACTAGCGCGGATTTCACGCCGGCATTGGCCGCCAATTCAATGTCGCTGTAGCGATCGCCAACCATCCAACTGTTTGCCAGGTCGATGTCGTGATCCCGCGCGGCCTGCAGCAGCAACCCCGGTTTTGGTTTACGACAGTCGCAATCAAGTTGATAGGGAGGCTCACCTACGGACGGATGATGCGCGCAATAGTAAATCGCGTCGAGCCGAGCTCCGCTTGTTTCCAGGTCTGCAGTCATCTGTTTATGAATGTCCTGGACCATCGCTTCGGAAAAATAGCCGCGCGCAACTCCGGCCTGGTTGGTGATGACGATGGCCAGGTAACCATTTTCGTGTAATTGCCTGATCGCCGGGGCGGAATAGGGAAACAAACGAAAGCGGGACAAGTGGTTTATGTAACCAACTTCTTCCGAGATGGTGCCGTCGCGATCGATGAAGACTGCTCGGTTCATTTTACTTGTCCGATAAACTTTGGTTTGTCGTTTTCGTGGACGACAGGCTGCGAATGCTCACCTGCATCAGACTGATTCTTGTTCGAGAGTAATGCCCGCGCGTGCGCGAAGACTTCATCGGGCGTGATCGCAGTCATGCAGCGATGATCGATCGGGCAATCACGCAGCATGCATGGCGCGCAGTCTGGCGGATGACGAATGATTTCCGCGAAAGGGGAGAAGGGACGCGTCGTCAAGGGATTTGTGGGGCCGAAAATTACCAGCGCCGGTCGTCCCAGTGCCGCGGCAATATGTGCCGGGCCGGTATCGTTAGTGACCAACAAATCAGCGACGCTGAGCACGGCCACGATTTCAGCGATGTCGGTTTGGCCCGTCAGCACGATGGGCTTGTTGTGCATGCGGTCGGCGACCTGTCTCGAAACTTCCAGTTCCTCTTTCGAACCGACCAGCAGTATCTGCGCCTTTAGCGTATCGACACAGCGATCGGCGAGCACGGCGTAACTCTCCGCGGGCCAGCGCTTGGCCCGGCTATTTATTGAGCCAGGACAAAGCGCAATTACTGGCCGATCTTGCGTCACACCCTGACGCCTCAGAAGGTATTGCGCCTCATCTTTACGAGCTTCGGAAACCTCGAGCGAAGCATCGGGCTGTACGTCGAGAAAAGTTTGCTGCCCGGTAAAGATCCATTCAATTCCGGCTATTATCCTGAGGTAATAAAAAATCTCGTGCTTGGTGCTGCGCCATTCTGGCAGGTCGATTGGATGTGTCAGCAAACGGGCCCGACCGTCGGCTGCGTAACCTATTCGGATGGGAATTCTCGCCAGCGCGGCAACCAGGGCCGATGCAAATGAATTGGTTAACAGTACCGCCAGGTCAAATTGGCCTTTGCGCCAGTGACGCACTTGCTGAAAAAAAGAACGAAACCCGCGCCCGTCCTGAATATGCAACTCATCAACAAACTCGGCGCCCATGAATAGGCCTTTCGCCCAGGAACGGGTAGCCAGCGTAATGTGCGCGTCGGGAAAGAGTCGTCTCAACTCGCGCAACGCAGGCAGCGTCATCATCGCGTCGCCAACCCAGTTGGTGCCTCGGACGATGATGCGGTTAATGTTGTTTGAGTTGAGTTCGGTCATCGCTTAGAGGGTCAGAAGATTTGCCATTTGCTATTGCTGGATCCACCTTCCAAGTGCAACCGTGAAATTGGCTCTCGCTCAAGGAGCAAAGAAAGGGACAACCAGGCTAGAAACATCTCGCCCCGCCGGGGCGAAGTCACAAACAATCTTCTTTGCACTTCCAACTTGAATTCACCAATGGCAAATGGCACATCTTATTGTTGCTTATGCCTCATCTTGTACTCACCATCTACAACAGCCCACGTATTCCTGCCGCGATTCCTACCTGCGGTTGCCAGCCGAGCTGTTCACGAATCTTTGTCAAATCAGAAACATAACTAAGGGGAACATTCGGCGGCAACGGCCCCGCATCAACAAGCACCGGCTCCAGTTCAATCTGTTTGCCAATTAGTCCAACGAGTTCTCGTAAGCTTACGGAGTTTCGCATGCCGCCGCCGAGATTATACAAACCGGAAGCATGCACCGAATCAATAAATGACTGACAGGCTCGGGAAAAATCATCGACCTGCAGGATGTCGCGTACTGGCCGGCCGTCCAGCGGAAGCTGGATGGGCCAACCGCGCTTTACCGATTCGACGTAATGGGTGACAAAGCTGGCTTCATTGCCCTCTGAAGGTCGCGCATAGACAGTCGACATGCGAAAGATGCAGGCGCGTACCTCATTGCGGCGCGCGAAATATTCAACATAGCGCTCACCAATCAATTTGGACCACTCGAATGCGGTCTGCCCGGAGTACTCAGTCGAACAAGTCTCCGAAACCGGCTGCTGCAAGTCTGGATGGGAGCCGTAAACGTCTTTGGTCGACGCATAGATGAATGCGGCATTAGGCTTCAGATGTTTCAAAACGTTCGCCGTTCCTTCAGCGTTAGTCCTAAAACAAAGGTCGGCTGCTGCGGGGTCTTTGTCGAGATGGGCGGCAAGATGAATTACGGCGTCATAGTCAGCCACGATTTCGAGGTCTTCGTCGTTGAGAATGTCGTGGCCGGTGCGCCGCGAGAAATCGTCGGCGTTAAAGAAGCGGCAAACATGCGTGCCCAAATAGCCGCTGCCGCCGGTAACAAGAATTTTCATTTAGGCAAAATTAGCGGACCGGCCGGCGGCCAGCGCGTTCAGCTTTATTAACGATTCTGAATGACCAATGGCGATGAGAATATCGCCGCTGCCGATAGCCGCGTCTCCACTCGGATTAAAAAGTATTTGACCATCTGCGCGCTTGATACTGACGATGACGATGTCCAGTTCAGAGCGAATGTTAGTTTCGCTAAGTTTCTGATCGACCAACGGCGATGCTGGACCGACCCGGAGTTCTTCAAATGCCAACTCCAACTTGTTGGCAGTGATCGAGCCGATAAAATCGTCGACCGCCGGCTTGGTCAGGGCCATGGCCATGCGATGACCGCCGATAATGGTTGGCGCAACCACGCGATTGGCGCCGGCCCGAATCAGCTTTGCCTCTGCCTGCTCTTCAGCGGCGCGCGCGACAATGTGTAGATTCGAATTCAGATCGCGAGCCGTAAGCACGACATATACGTTGTCGGCATCGTCAGGCAAGCATGATGCAAGACCGCGCGCGACCTCAACGCCGGCTGCTCGCAAAGTTTCTTCCAGCGTTGCGTCGCCCACTAGCACCGTTACCCCCAGCGCGGTTAGGTTCGCCACTCGCTGCGGATCTCTTTCGATCACGACAAAGGGTTCATTGCCATTCAACAGGCTCCGCACCAAATGTGAGCCCACTCGTCCGGCGCCGCAAACGATGAAATGATTTCTTAGTTTGCTCATTTTTTTCGATTGTCGCCGGTCACCGAAGGTAGCTACCAACTCAGATTGCACAATCGCGTGCACCGTTGCCGTCAGCGCATAAAGCACGACACCGACCCCGGCAAGCATAAACACCATCGCGAACAATCGGCCGTTGCGCGTGGCCGGCGTAACATCACCGTAGCCCACGGTGGTGACGGTCTGCGCTGCCGCATAAAGGCTATCAAGTATCGACCAGCCTTCGATCAGGTGAAAGCCTATGGCTCCGCAGCCCATGGCGACCATGACTGCCAGAAGAGCAAAGAGGATACGGCGATCGTTGCCGGTAAGCGAAGTCCTTCGCGTTGGCGCTAGACTCATAAGTTACTAATCGCATCCAAGCGCAGTTAACTTTGGACGTTAGCTAAAGACACTTAGGCTGTCAATTGAGTGGACACCTTGGGTGTGAGAGGTTAGCATTTAACCTAAGAGGATGGACGACTGACCACAGCCCGAAGCACAACTGGACCAGCGAGGTCTATCGCCTGTTCTAATGCCAGTAAGATACCCACCTGAAGGAAAGCCGCCCGGAGTTAGACCGGGAAAAGATCCCCGCGGCCAATCTCGCATCGTAGCTTACTCGCAACCGGAGCCGAGTTTTGGCCGTCGCGTGTTGCGGCGACTGCTCAGCCCGCCGGTAATCATTCCGCTCGCCGCCATAGCCATTATCGTTTTTGGTTTCTTGATTTATTACTGGACGGTTTTTTCCGGTCGCATCGACAACCTGCTAAAAGGCGAAGTCTTCACGCGGTCCGCCGGAATTTATGCGGCGCCAAAGCAACTGCACGTGGGCCAGGCAATTAGCCAGGACCAACTGCTGGAACTTTTAAAAGGCTCCGGGTACGTCGAAAAATCCCAGCAGGCAGACAAAGCTCGCGGCCGTTATTCGGTAAACAACGGCGCGGTTGAAATCGAACCAAGCGACAGCAATGTCGTCGACGGCCAGCGGCAGTTTCAGCATGTGCGCATCCAGTTTGTGCGGACCGGCAAGGCGGTCAACGGGATTTCCGATCTCGATACCAATGCGAAACTGGATAAGGCGTGGCTGGAACCGCAACTGATCAGTTCAGTAACCGGTCGCGATCGGGCCAAACGAAAAATCGTCGGCTACAACGACCTGCCGTCTCATCTGGTGAAGGCGATCGTAGTGACTGAAGACAGATCGTTCTTTGAACATTACGGTGTGAACCTTCGCGGCATTCTGCGCGCATTGGTACGGCGCTACGATTCTGATCCCAATTCGCCGATCGCTCGGCAGGGTGGTTCAAGCATCACGCAGCAATTGGTCAAGAACCTGTTGCTGTCGCCTGAACGAACGCTGCGACGCAAGGTTGCGGAAGCCTACATGTCGATCATTCTCGAGACGCGCCTGTCGAAAGAACAGATCTTCGCGCTCTATGCCAATCAGGTTTACCTGGGCCAACAATCGGGCTTTTCAATCAACGGTTTTGGCGAAGCGGCGGACGCATATTTCAATAAAGATGTCACCAATTTGACTCTGTCTGAGTCTGCTTTCCTTGCCGGTTTGATTCGTAGTCCTAACCGTTATAACCCCTATCACGACCTCGATACGGCCACTGCCAGGCGCAATCAGGTGCTAGATAACATGACGGAAACTGGCGCGATTACGGCGGAGGAAGCAGCCCAGGCGAAAGCGCAGCCGCTGCAGGTCGCCGCTACAAAAGGTCGCATCGATATCTCGGACGCGCCTTATTTCGCTGATTACGTGCAGAGCCAGCTCGGCGACATCATCGCCGGACCTGGCGCGGCTGAGCATCTGCGAATTTATACAACTATCGATCTTGATTTGCAGCGCGCCGCTTACGCCGCAGTCACAAAACAACTCGCCGCTCTCGACAAACTTCAAGCGAAACGCTTTGCGCCCGGCACGCTACAAGCCGCGTTGGTGGCGATGAATGCGAAGACCGGAGAGATTGTGGCGATGGTTGGGGGACGCGATTACACCAAGAGCCAGCTCAATCGAGTCACCGATGCGTCGCGGCAACCTGGCTCGTCGTTCAAGCCGTTCGTCTATGCGACCGCGCTAAACACTGCGTACGATCCGGTGCCTCGAGTCATCACTGCGGCGACGCCTTACGTTGACGAGCCAAAGACGTTCACTTACGACAATCAGGAGTATTCGCCCGGTAACTTTGGCGACTCATATTCCCACGCGCCCGTAACGTTGCGCGATGCGCTGGTCCATAGTTTGAACGTCGTCACCGTGGACGTGGCTATGGAAGTGACCATTGGACGCGTCATGAACCTCGCTGCAAAGGCCGGACTGCCCAAACCGGCGCACGCTTATCCGGCGATGGCGCTCGGCACCAGTGAAGCCACGCCGTTGCAAGTCGCGTCCGCCTACACCGCGTTTGCAACGCTCGGCACGCGCACCACGCCGATCGCAATCAATCGCATCACGACGGGCGCGGGCGTGACGATCGCTGCGCCCACGCCACAGAAAAACGAAGTGTTTCACCCGGACGTCGCGTACGTGATGACCTCGTTTATGAAGGACGTGGTGAATCGTGGCACTGCGGCGCCGTTGCGGGCCCGCGGATTTAAGGCAAATGTCGCTGGCAAGACAGGCACCTCGCGGGACGGTTGGTTTGCCGGTTACACCCCCAACTTGGTTTGCGTTGTCTGGGTTGGGTTTGACGACGGCTCGCAACTTGGCCTGACTGGAGCGAATTCGGCGCTGCCGATTTGGAGTGACTTTATGCAGGTCGCGCTGGCGGAACATCCCGAATGGCAGGGCGACTGGGCCATGCCGGCCGGCATTGAACAAATCGCGATCAATGCAAAAACTGGAGCGCCAGCGGCGGCCGATGATCCCGACAAGCGCATTGAACTTTTTATTAATGGCACCGCGCCGCACGGCGCTGAGACAATTCCGGCCGAGCCAGAATTAACGCCCGAGGAGTTGCCGACCATCGAACCTGCCGACAACCTGCCGCTGACAACTCTTGAACCTTCGCCCAGTCCTTCACCGAAAAAGCCAAGGAGTGAGCTGCGCACGAATGAGAGTGGACGACTTGAGGGAACTATCACGCTCGATATTGATCCGACGACTGGGTTGATAGCAGTGGAGACTTGTCCGGTGATTCGCACCAGGACATTCGTGCTGGGCACCGAGCCCAAAAAATATTGCGGCCCTGAATATCATCGACCAGGCGCTACGCCGCAAGCGACGCGGCCGCGCTTGACGCAGCCATGATCCCAAATTGCTTGAGGTCGAAGAGCGGGGGCATGCCCCCTTCCCAACCCTGAGCTTCCAAGCTTCCGTTCCGCTTTGATCGAAGGGCTTTCAGAAGAGCAGGAAAGGAACGAGTTGAGTGTTCTCTCAGATTGGGAAGGCGGGCATGCCCCCGCTCTTTCTTTTTTCGATCGCTGATCGCAGCGTTTCAAGCGCCAGCGCGGCGGCATGTTGTTTCCTTAATGGCAGACCGCCAATTGATTCGACCAGTTGCTTCCTCGTTACCTGCAAAGCCTCTTCAATAGTTTTCCCCTGAATCAATTCCGTCAGCGCCGACCCGCAGACCAGCACCGGCGGACAGCCATAAGCAAGAAAGCGCGCCGCTGCAATCGTTTCATCATTTATCTTCAGCGCAAGGCGTAGGCGATCGCCGCAAACCGGATTCGTTTCTTCGGCGACAACGTCTGCGTCGTCGAGTTCGCCGCCGTTCTGCGGGTGCTCCAAATGATCTTTGAAAATTTGCGAGTAAGGCACAGGCAGTTATTCAACCGAGACTGGTTCCAGCTTGCGGTCTTTGTTTAGAGGAGACAGCCGGCGTAATTTCTCGACAACTCGCGGCAGAATTTCGAGCACATAGTCAACCTCAGCTTCAGTGTTGTCTTTACCAAAACTGAACCGAATGGCGCCGCGCGCCAACTCATCGTTGCGGCCTAACGCGATGATTACTGGAGATGGTTCCAGCGTTCCTGACGAACAGGCAGAACCGGTCGAGACCGCAATGTCCTGCAGGTCTAAACTGATCAGCAACCCTTCGCCTTCGATGAAACGAAAGGAAATATTGGCAACGTGTGGCAGCCGTCGAGCCGGGTCGCCGTTGAATACGATGTCGACAATGCGTTCGCTGACGCCCTTTTCGAAAAGATCACGAAGCCGTTCTTCATGCACCGCGCGCTGGTCCATCTCTTCGCGCGCAAGTCTTGCGGCCTCTCCAAACGCAACGATGCCAGGAACGCCTTCAGTGCCGGCACGGCGTTCGCGCTCCTGGTGTCCACCCAAATTTTGCGGCGCCAGTCGCACACCGCGCCGGACGTAGAGCGCGCCAGTGCCTTTCGGTGCATAAAGCTTGTGCGCCGAAAGCGACAACAGATCGCAGCCCAGCGTTTCCACATTTAGACTCATGCGGCCGGCGGCTTGAACTGCGTCGGTATGAAACCAGATTTTGTGCGCTGACTTTTCGCGTTCGGCGCGAACCAAATTGCCAATTGCTTCGATCGGCTGTAGCGTTCCTATTTCATTGTTGGCCAGCATCACCGAAACCAAAACCGTGTCCGGTCGCAAAGCCGCTTGCACGTCTTCTACCTTCACGATTCCATCTTCATAGACCGGCAGCCGCGTCACTTCCCAGCCGCGCTTTTCCCAGGCGTCGCAAATGCCTCGCACGGACGAATGTTCGATGGCCGAAGTGATAACGTGCCTGCCATGCGCCTCGGCGGCTTCACAAACTCCGCGGATCGCCAGGTTATTCGCTTCCGTGCCGCCGGAGGTAAACACAATCTCGTTCGCGCGCGCGCCAATCAGCGTAGCCACCTCGCGGCGCGCGCGGTCCACGGCGGCCCGGGCCTGCTGGCCAAAGCCGTGCACGCTCGAAGGGTTGCCAAACTTTTCGGTCAGGTAAGGCAGCAGCGCCGCGACCACGCGCGGGTCAGCCGGCGTCGTGGCGCTGTGATCCAAATAGACTCGGCGGTTTTCAGGCATTTTTGCTATTACGGCGTCGCCAACCGTGGCCATAAATTCAGCATCTGAATGGCGACTCATTTTTGGCTTGCGCGTTGGTTTTGAGTCTAGGCGCGCACAAATGTGTGGTCAAGCACGGTTACCGCACTTGTTCGCCGTGAGCGCTGAACAAATCTCCTGCGTTTGCATTGTTAGCGGGCCCATGCGGTGTTAGCATTCCGATCGTACCGAGGTAGCTCTCCCGAGGACCCCTGCGGCGGGCCGAATGTTTTTGGCGCTGCAAATCTTTGGAAGGAACAACAAAATGAAATATCTCAAGTTCTCGTTTCTGGCCCTGATTTCCCTAGGCCTGATCTCACTGGCTGAGGCGACGTCTAACGCCGCGGTGTCAGTTTCACAAACGCAATCGACCGCGCTCGAACGAGGTTATCGCACCGGCTATTCCGATGGTTACAACGCCGGCTATCGCGATGTCGCCGACCGTGCCCAGCGCAATTATCAAAACAAGGCCGAGTATCAGGCGGCGGACCGCACCTACAATCAGGCCTGGGGCACACTCGAAGATTACAAGGACGGGTATCAGCAGGGTTTTGAAGCTGGCTATGCCACCGGTTACGATCGCGGCAATTTCAATTCGTCAATTCCAACTGGGCTGACCCGGCGTGGCACTGTTGATTCGACTCAAGACAATCCACCGAACAACACACCGGACAACACGCAAACGATCGCAAACACGTCCAGTTCCACACCGGTGAATAATGGGCCGCTGTTTATTCCGCGCGACTCAGTGCTGGTGATCGAGTTGGAGTCCAGCATTTCAACCGACGTTAGCCAGCAGGGCGATCCGTTTCAGGCTCGAGTTTACAGCCCGAATGAGTTTGCGGGCGCAATCATTCAAGGCCACGTTTCTCGCGTCAAGCGGGCCGGGAAAGTTAAAGGGTCGGCGCAGCTGCAGCTTTCTTTCGAATCGATCCGCACAGCCGATGGTCGCACCAGTCCGTTCAGCGCTTCCGTGATCGAAATCGTGGACATGGGAAATAGGGGCGATAGCGGGACGGTCGATTCTGAAGGTGGCGTCAGAGGGCAAAGCTCAACCAAGGACACTGTTTCCAAGGTGGGAGCCAGCGCCGGCATTGGCGCAATAATCGGGGCAATTTTTGGCGGTGGCCACGGTGCCGCGATTGGCGCAGCGATTGGTGGCTCGGTCGGGACCGCTGGCGTCTTAACCAGCAATGGCAAAGAGTTGCGTCTTGAGCGCGGTCAGCAACTCAAGATTCGCACAGGAAATGAAACCCGGATCCAGTGAAGAGCGGCGCGCGTAAAAAACTAAAAGCTGACGCGACGACGAAGGCGCGGCAGACAAAGACGCGGAGGCCTGGTTCGAGAGAATCAAGTCTCCGCGTTGCTATGTCTGCGGCCCGCGGCGCGCCCGCCAAGGCGCCGATTACGTTGCTTACTGATTTTGGAAACGGCGACTACTTCGTTGCTGCGATGAAAGGAGTGATCCTTTCTTATAATCCTGCCGCATGCATTGTCGACATCACCCATGACGTTCCAGCCCAGGACGTTGAATCGGCAGCGTTTACGCTCTTAGCGGCCCATAGAGCATTTCCCCAGGGCACGATTCATGTTGCCGTTGTCGATCCCGGCGTTGGATCGGATCGGCGCGCGATTCTAGTCAAGGCTGCTGGACAATTTTTTGTCGGCCCCGACAATGGCATCTTTAGTTACGTTTGCGATGAATCCGAACCCAAGGTCTTTCATGTCGCTGACTCGATATGGTTTCGGCAACCCGTGAGCGATACCTTCCATGGTCGCGATGTATTCGCACCTCTCGCTGGTTGGCTTTCCCTTGGCACAAGTCCGAAAAGGGTGGGGAAAGAAATAAACGATTACGTTCGGCTGCCGTCGCTAAGGCCGGAGATTTCACAGTCAGGCGACATTACTGGGCGAGTAATTCACATCGATCACTTTGGCAACTGCGTCACAAACATCACGCAACGCGAATTGACAGACAAGCTGATCGCCGGCGGTTTTCGCGTGACGATTCAGGGTCAACATGTTGACGAGCTGCGGCGTTTCTTTGCTGAAGAGACGAGCGCAAAGGAAGTCTTTTGTGTTTGGGGCAGCGCCGGCTTTTTGGAAATCGCGGTGAGGAACAGATCCGCAGCGGATCAATTGAAGATAAAGCGCGGCGATGCAGTAGTCGTGACGCGCAGTTTAGAGAAGGGAAACTTATAATCGGCAATTAGCAATCGGAAATCGGCGTTGCCCTGGAAGGCTCGCTTGTCACCTGTCGCTGTCGTTTGTTATCTTCGGGCCACCGAAAATTTATGACTACAAAAGCAAATGCGCCGGCCGGTACTTCCGCAGCGGGACTCAGAGGAGTTGCCGCCGCCACTTCGTCGATCTCCGACGTTAACGGCGAAAAAGGCGAACTCATCTATCAGGGTTACAACATTCACGACCTTGCTGAGCATTCGACGTTCGAAGAAGTTGTATTCCTCCTCTGGAACCAGCGGCTGCCCACTGCTTCCGAACTATCTGAACTCGAGCAGTCGCTTCGCGCAGCCTATGAAGTTCCCAGCGAAGTCATCGCTTTGATCAGGCAGTTTCCGCGCGAAGCTGATCCGATTGATGTATTACGTACGGCGGTTTCGGCGCTGGAGTTTTACGATCATGATGCGCGAAACATCTCACGCGCAGCGAGCGTCAAGACGGCGATTAAACTGACCGCACAGTTTCCCACGTTGGTCGCGGCCGCCGAGCGCATTAGGCGCGGCCTTGAGCCAGTACCGCCGGAGGGTTCGTTAAACATAGCCGCGAACTTTCTTTATCAGTTGAAAGGTGAACGTCCTTCCGAACGAGACGCGCGCATCTTCGACGTTTGCCTAATCCTGCATGCTGATCACGAACTCAACGCTTCGACATTTACAGCGCGCGTGGTAGCCGGAACGCTGGCGGACATGTACGCGTCAGTGACCGCGGCTATCGGCGCCTTGTCTGGACCACTGCACGGCGGCGCCAACACCAACGTCATGAAGACGCTGCTGGAAATTGCCGCGGTAGGAAACGCGGAACCTTACATTAAGAAGGCCCTGGCTGAAAAAAGAAAGATCATGGGATTTGGTCACGCTGTTTATAAGACTGAGGATCCGCGCGCCACGCACTTGCGAAAGTTTTCGAAAGAAATGGGCGAGACAGCCGGAGATTCGAAGTGGTATGAAATGTCGCGCAAGGTTGAGGAAGTAATCATGCGCGAAAAGGGTCTTTTCCCGAACGTGGATTTCTATTCCGCCTCGACCTACTACATGATGGGAATTCCCCTCGACCTCTACACCCCGATTTTTGCGGTCAGCCGCATTAGTGGTTGGACCGGGCACATCCTCGAACAATACGCCGACAATAAACTCATCCGTCCGCGCGCTGAATATATCGGCGCTCGCGGTCTGCGATACGTCCCGATTGCTGAACGATAACGTCGCAATATTCCTGATCACATCACGGTGCGATCGATATTGGCGCCTTCGTTGCGATCGGGTTTTCTTTTGACGTTAACTCGTTCATTTCCGGCGTTGCCGAAACCAACTTCATTCTCCAAATAAGGACTGTCGAAATCGTCAGGGCAATAGTGCACGCCAGTCCGCCCTCGATGCCATAGCTTCCGCCAGTCAACCAGGCCGGGCCAAGATCAGTTCCATGCAACAGCGGATTAGGCGCGATGGTTGTAATGCCGCTGACGGGCAAACCGAAAAGAGATCCCAGCGCCCAATTCCACGCCCAATGAACTCCGAGCGGCAACCACAAACTTCGCGTGCGCAAATACGCAACCGCCAACCAAACTCCAGCCAGGGCGGTGTTGATGAAAGTAAATCCTTTGGCGACGTTAGGATTATTTAGATGGATTGCGGCGAAGGGAACTGAAGTCAGGAAAACCGCCAACCAGGCGAACTTCGCTCGCGTCAGCGTCTGCAACGGGTAGCCTCGGAACAAGGCTTCTTCCGCGAGCGCTGCGAAAATAAAAAGCACCGCGGACATCAATAGAGTCTGTACCACCGGCAACAGCATCGTTCGCGGCGAGGCTGTGAATCTAAGTCCTCCTGCCGCCGCCGCGATCGCAGTAGCAAGCGCGAGTGACACGACGCCAATCAATGAACCGGCAACGAAGTCGCGCCACCAACCCGCGTGTCGCGTCAAGCCCAGTGCTCGCCACGGCAAACCCTCGAGCCAGCGGTTGCATACATAACCCGCCAGCAATGCCGACGCGAGTAGTATCAGTCGAAATATCAAATCTTCTGTAAAGCCGCCAAGGTTGCGGCCGGGCGCGAGTTGTAATCCCACGGCGTACAAAACCCGAACCACCGTACTGAGCAAGAACAGCAGCGCGACATAAACGACGATGAAGATTAGTACGCGCCAGCCACTGCGCAGGCGGCTAACCGAGTTGATGAAAATTTGTTGTGCGTCCATCAATGAAACAATGTCGAGCGATGCAGGGACCGGAAGTCTGGAAGAGCGCGCAGATTCTAGACGAAGGCAGCCAAATGTTCACCTGGGAAAGTTTGGAGGCCTGGGGGACAGTGTTTAAATGGTGAATTTCAACTTCCAGGTAACAGTGGAATTGGCTTTCGCTCCAGCGGAGCGAGATGTTCATAGATAATGCTGTGAAGCCGATAACTCGCGCTCCAGCGGAGCGCAATGTTTCCCACATTGGCTGGGAGATGGTTATGTTTCGCTCCGCTGGAGCGAGGAGAATGTTTTGGCGGCGCGCGTTCTATAAACATCTCGCCCCGCTGAGGCGAAAGCCAACAATGTTCTGTTGCACTTCCAAGTTGAATTCGCGAATGGCAAATGGAAAATGCCAAATGGCAAATTTGCCCTATCTTCTGAGCTTGAAATCCTAAGCACCCGGAACAGGCAAGAATGCCTGGCCTGCGGCCCTATGCTAAACTTTGGGCCAATTCCCGCATGAGTAATCACCACGAACACCCTGAACCTCCAAAGGCCGCCAAATTAAAACGACGGCGGCGAATTGTGCTGTGGGCGCTGGGAATAATGGTGCTGGTGCTGCTGGCAATTATTATTTCTCAGCAGTTGTGGTTATGGACCATCATTCCGCCAGACACAGCGGCAGACACAGTGCTGCTTTATGCGCTGTCTACGCTGAACTTTGTTGCCTTCGTCGTTTTCTCGTTCATTTTCGTGCGCAACTTACTGAAGTTGCGACGAGAGCGGCACGAACGTCAACTCGGTTCCAAAATCAAGACTCGTTTGTTGGTCTACTTCATTGCCATCAGTTTCCTGCCGATCATCGCAATGGCCTCGTTCTCTTATCTGTTTCTGAATCGCTCGCTCGAAAAATGGTTTGGAAGTTTGCCGGAACGCGTAGTCAACGAAGCGCAGGAAGTGCAGCGCGACGCAGCGGACGCGCAGACAAGGAGCCTGCGTGATACTGCGTCGCTGTTGGCGGTCGTCTTGAATCCGCAATCAGACTCTGACAGGCAACAGACGCTCGACCGGGTTGTAGCGAACGGACAACTGGCAGCGCTGGAGATCGTTGACGCCAATGGCCAGGTGCAAGCGCGCAGTACCAAACCATTGAGCGCCGCTGAGAATTCGGAGCTGAGTGAACTTCTTTCCAATGCACGCTCATTGAAAGGTGATAACGATAGCCTGGCTGACGGGAAAGACTTTGATGCGGTCACCGTTCAACTCGCCGACGGTAATCAGTTGATCGTAGCGCCGGAGCGGCGCGCGGCCAATGATTTAAACGATCGAATCACGGGATCGCAGAGCGAGTATCGAAAACTGGTAGAGCGCCAACGCAGAGTGCGCCTGCTTGGTTTGTCGACGCTGGGCTTGATGACCTTGATGTTGTTGTTTGTTTCCAGTTGGGTCGCAATCTATCTCGCGCGTGGCATCGCGACACCGATCAAGGCGCTAGCTGAGGCGTCCGATGAAATCGCTCGCGGCAACCTCAGTCACCGCGTGAGTACGATTGCGGAAGACGAGTTGGCGCTGTTGGCAGACTCGTTCAATCAGATGACGTCGCAGCTCGAAGACAACCGTTCGCGGATTGAAGCGGGCTCAGCGGCTTTGCGCGAGAAAAATCTGACCCTTGAAGAACGCCGGGATTACATTGAAACAGTGCTCGAATCGCTTTCAACCGGCGTGGTTTCTCTTGACGAAAACGATCGCGTGACGACGATTAATGCGGCCGCAACGCGCATGTTGAGCCTGCCCGCGCCGGCTGAAGGTGAACGGCGTCTTGAGAAATTGATTGCACCGGAAAACTGGCGCGTGATGGATCGCTTAGTGCGGCGCGCGCGACGAACGGGGCAGGCCAGTGAGCAGGCCCAACTCGCGGGCGCGGCCAGCGAACAGATGCTTCCGGTAGCCCTGACGGCTACCGCGTTGCGGGCGGTCAGCGCGGAAAAGCGCGGCGTTGTGCTGGTCGTCGAAGATTTGTCGGAACTGCTTGCGGCGCAGCAAGCAGCCGCGTGGAGCGAAGTTGCTCGACGCATGGCCCACGAGATCAAGAACCCGTTAACGCCGATTCAGCTTTCGGCGGAACGCATTGCCAAAAGCTACCGGCGCAGCAGCGAACAAAATGGATCGCAAAACGGATCCAATGCCAATGGCAGTCGCGCGGCCGAAGAAAAGCATGTGGCCGAAGTAATCGACGAATGCACAGAAACTATTACTCGTGAAGTTGCCGGGCTGAAAGCGATGGTTGACGAGTTTTCACATTTTGCGCGCCTGCCGCTCGCGCGGCCCGAACTCGCGGATTTGAATGAAGTCGCGCGGCAAGCAGTTTCACTTTACGATGAGCGGCTTGATGGCGTGACGATGGAGGCGATGCTGGACGAACAACTTCCGGCAGCCATGCTGGATCGAGAACAGTTGCGACGAGTCTTTGTAAACTTAATTGACAACGCGATCAGCGCGCTGGCAAATGTGGAGGGCGAGAAGCGCATCGCTATCACCACACATTTTGACGAACAGCGAAGTATTTTGACCGCGGAAGTTGCTGACACCGGACACGGAATTCGCCCGGCCGACTTTCAAAGATTGTTTCAACCGTACTTTTCGACGCGCGGCGGCGGAACGGGACTGGGGTTGGCGATCGTGCAGCGAATAATTTTGGAGCATGGCGGGCGCATTCGCGCCGCAGCTAACTACCCGCAGGGCGCGCGGTTTGTAATTGAACTGCCGGCGGTGGGTGGATAAAAACAGGCGGCAGGCCGCAGGCAGTAGGCAGTAGGCAGTAGGCAGAAGGCAGAAGGCAGTAGGCAGAAAGACAATCAAAGACCAAAGACCAAAGACCAGAGACCAAAGACCAAAGACGAACCACTGACCACGAACAACTGACCACGAACAACTGACAACAACCAACCAACAATGCATTCAATTCTAATTGTTGACGACGAACCCGGCATTCGCGACACGTTGCGTGGCGTGATGGAAGATGAGGGGTTCGCTGTCGAGGCCGTGGCGACCGGAGAAGAGTGTCTTAGCGCGCTCGAGAAGCGCGCCTATAGTTGCGTCTTGCTCGACGTGTGGCTGCCAGGCATCGATGGATTGGAAACATTGCGGCGATTGCGTGCAGCCGGATCAGATGCCGCGGTCGTGATTATTTCTGGTCACGGCAACGTTGAAACTGCGGTCAAGGCCACCAAGCTGGGCGCGTTTGATTTCATCGAGAAACCACTCTCGCTAGAAAAGACATTGCTCACTGTGCGCAACGCGCTGAAGCAACAGCGCCTGGAACTAATGAATGCGGAGATGTCAGCGGAGTTGGCCCATGATTACAGGATGGTCGGCGACTCAGTGGCGATGCGCGCTTTGCGGAAACAGATTGCGGTGGTCGCGCCCACCGACGGCAGGGTTTTGATTTACGGCGAGTCAGGCACCGGCAAAGAATTAGTCGCGCGCGCGATTCACGCCAAGTCGCGACGGGCCGGCGACCCGTTTATCGAAGTAAACTCCGCTGCGATTCCCGAAGAACTGATCGAGTCCGAACTGTTTGGACATGTGAAAGGCGCCTTCACCGGCGCCACCTCGGCAAAGAAAGGCAAGTTTGAGTTGGCCGACGGCGCGACACTCTTTCTCGATGAGATTGGCGACATGAGCGCCAACGTGCAGGCCAAGGTGTTGAGAGTGCTCGAGGAGCAACGGTTCGAACCGGTGGGCAGTGGCAATTCAGTGAAAGTCGACGTGCGCGTGATAGCGGCCACCAACAAACGTTTGGACGCCGAGATCGAACAGGGAAAGTTTCGCCCTGATCTTTTTTATCGGCTGAACGTTATTCCGTTTGAGCTGCCACCGCTGCGCGAACGACTGGAGGACGTGCCGCTGCTGGTTGATTTCTTTAATCAGAACTTTTCGCAAGCCTACGGAAAGATTCCCAAACAGTTTGAGTCCGACGCGATTGAAGAGCTGCAAAATTATTCCTGGCCGGGTAATGTGCGCGAACTAAGGAACACGATTGAGCGCGTCGTAATCATGAATCCGGGAATCAAAGTCATGGCCGCCGACCTGCCGCCGCACGGAAAAGACGAAGCGCCCGCCACTTCGTTTAGATTCCCGTCCTTTAAAGAGGCGACCGATGCTTATCATCGTGAATTCATTCAACGGAAGTTGGACGAAGCAGAAGGAAATGTTTCCCGCGCTGCGGAGTTGATGGGCGTCGATCGCAGTCATCTCTACCGGCGCATGCGGGCGCTGGGAATCCCCAGTCGCAGCGAGCGTGCCGGGGTGTCTTAGTGGCAAAAATTCAGTCTGTGCTTGTGAGATAGACTTCAGTCTGTGTTTGCTGAGACAGCACAGACAGAGTCTATGCGACTCAAGGCATGCCACACTCAATTACAAAACTTTTACATTCGCAAAATCGGGTTACGCTAAAAAGGGCTTATCTGTTAATCTTTGTTTCGCATCAAAGGATGTGCGTTATTCACTGAGGTTGATATGGACTTTACTACCAAAGAACTCTTAAAACGATATGCGAAGTTGGCTGTTGGCCAGCCGTTTTCGCCAATTTTATTGAACATTCTCGTCACTTCTGTCTGCGACATGCGCTGCACGCACTGCTTCTTTACGGATGAGCTGGACGATCGCCCGCGCAAAAAGTTGCAGATGAAGACGCACGAGATTGAAAGAATCTCTGAGACGTTGGGCGGAAATCTTGGCGTCCTGATTTTGGCTGGCGGCGAACCATTCACGCGCAAGGACCTGCCGGAAATCGCGAAAGCTTTCTACACGAACAACAAGCTGGAATCGATCTACATCATGTCGAACGGTCAGATTCAAAAACGAATCTTTCCGGACATCACGCGGATTCTCGCAGAGTGTCCGAATCTGAATGTGACGGTCGCGCTCGGCATTGACGGCTTAAAGCATCAGCACGAAAAGATCCGGCAGAAAGAGGGTTCGTGGGACATCGCGATTGACACGGCGCGCCAGCTCCAGACAATCAAGAAAGAATATCCGAAGCTCGACATTCAGACGTGCACCTGCTTCATGAATTCGAATCAGGACACGATTTTCGAGTGGTACGACTTTTTGAAGTATGACCTGCGTCCGGACAAAGTGAACTTCAACTACATTCGTCCGCCCTCAGCCGATCCGGTTGAACTCGAAATCGATCATTCTCGATATGCGAAACTCGCAACGATGATTGACGACGATTCGCGACACGCGGCGCTCAAGAACAACTACGGTGGCAATGCCGGTTTCTTCAAAGCCGCAATCGATATTTACATGCACGGCTTGATTGCGAAGACGCAGGAAACGCAGCAGGCGCAGATGACCTGTTACGCGGGTACTGCGGGCGGCGTTATCTACGATGAAGGCACGGTTTCGTCTTGCGAGAATCTGGCGCCGATCGCAAACCTGCGCGATTTTGACTGGGACTTTCAAAAGCTGTGGCTGTCGCCGGCAATGAAAGAGCGGCGCAAAAAGGCCGCCGACGGTTGTTTCTGCACGCATGAGTCGAACAGCTATTACCCGTCGCTGCCTTTCAATCCGGGCCACTTGATCCAAATCAAGAAGCTGGAAAAGGAAATGAAGAAGGCACGGAAAGAGATGGATCGCCTGCAGCCGGAAGCGGAAGGCGTGACGGTGCGGGCGTAAATCGTGAATCGTGAATCGTAAAACGAAGAGCTAAGAGCTAAGAGCTAAGAGCTAAGAGCTAAGAGCTAAGAGCTAAGACCAAGAACAAAGTACAAAGTACAAAGTACAAAGTACAAAGTACGAAGAACAATTGTCGCAACGCATTCCCAAAATCCTGATCATCTCTTCTGACACTGGTGGCGGACATCGTTCCGCTGCTGCGGCAATCGTTGCCGGCGTGCAGAAGTTTTTTGATGGTCAGTCCTATGCGGTGCGCGTCGTAAAAGCGGTCGAAGAGTCGCATTCCATCACCGCAAAACTGGTCAACCTGTACAACTGGCTGCTGCGCAACCGGCAGCACTGGATGAAGTATCTCTATTGGTGCGTCAATCGTTTTCGTCCCGAAACGCGCGAATTCTTCCAAAAACGCTGCATCGGATTCATCAAAGATCTTTTCGAGCGCTGGTGCCCGCACGTCGTGGTTAGTGTTCACCCGCTGACGCAACACATCTTTGCGCGTGTGCTGAAAGAGTTGAAACTGGCCGATCGCATTCCGCTGGTTTCAGTTGTTACCGATCCCTATTACGGGTTTTGGAAAGGCTGGGCCTGCGACGATGTCACGCTTTACCTGGTAGCGAGCGACGAAGCGCGGCGGCAGTTGATCGATTACGGGATCAATCCCGAGCGCATCAAGATTTCCGGCATGCCGGTTCATCCCAAGTTCGCTTATCCCGGCGAAGAGGCGGCGCAAGCGGCGCGTCAGGCGCTCGGTCTCGATCCGGACAAGTTCACAGTTTTTGTAAATGCCGGTTGGGAAGGTGGCGGGAACATACCGCAGATTTTCCGCGAGCTGGTGCGCGGGCAATTGGAGGTCCAGGCAATTTTTCTCGCCGGCAAGAACGAAGCGTTGCGCGCCGACGCCGAATCGCTGGCCCGGGACGCGTCGTTTCCTATCAAAGTAATTGGCTATTCTGAACACGTCGAAGAGTTGATGGGCGCGGCGAACGTCATGATTTCCAAACTTGGCGGCCTGACAACTTTTGAGGCATTCGCGTGCCGCTTGCCGATTATCGGCGACGCGATTACCGAACCTATGCCGCAGGAAGCGGCCACTGCCAGCTTAATTGTGAAACGCGGCGCCGGCGTCTTGCTGCAACGCGCGGGCGACATTGTTCCGGTGGTGCGGCGCATGGTTGAAGACACGGCACATTACTCGGCACTGCGGGCGGCAACCATTGGCCTGGCGATTCCCAATGCCACGCGACACATTGTTGAAGAGATCACGGCGCTCATTCCCGCTGCCACCGACGCTAACGAAGAAGTTGTCCTGGCCGAAGCCCTCTCCGCCTGAGCAACAGTTTGACTGTTACTGGTTTTCAGAGTTTAATTCCTCCGCACCGATAAAGATGTTATGAGAGCCCGCTTGCTGAATGAGAAGCGGGCTTTTTAGAGACTATTCGCCTGTTAGGAGACTAATCCGCCTGTGAGCTTATTGCTGGAAGGGAAGCGTGCATTCATAACCGGAGGCACGCGCGGAATTGGCGCTGCACTCTGCGAAGTATTCGCGCGCGAAGGCGCTGACGTCGCCTTTAATTACAACAGCCGCGACGATCTGGCGACTGAGATAGTCGCGAAAATCGAATCGTTTCAACGCCGAGCGCTAAGCTTCAAAGTTTCCGTCACCGATCGCCTTGGTTTGAAAAAGCTGGCACGCGAGATCGTTGAAAAATGGGGTGGCATCGACATCCTGGTAAACAATGCGGCCATCAATCGTGGCGATAACTTTGCAACCACTACCGATCGCGCGTGGGATGAAGTGATCGACACAAACGTCGGCAGCCTCTTTGCTGTAACAAAACCCATTTACAAACAGATGATCCGGCAACGCAAGGGAAGCATTCTAAACATCACTTCAATTGGCGCGATTAGGGCGCTACCGACAGCGGTGCATTATGCGACTTCAAAGGCCGCGATGATTGGCTTCACGAAATGCTTATCGCGCGAGGCGGGAACGTTTGGCGTGAAAGTTAATGCGATAGCCGCCGGGATTTTTGATACTGAGTTAGCCCAGCAACTGCCGCAACGTCTGCTTGAGATGCATCATTTCTGGGCGTCAGCCGGACGTGCGGGCCGCCCGGAAGAGTTGGCTGAGTACGCGGCGTTCATGGTCAGCGACCGCAATAGTTTCATGAATGGTGAAGTTGTGATCGTGGATGGCGGCGCGGTTACCTGATTAATTAACAGCAAACTGTAGACAGTAAACAGCAAACAGCAGTATGTCCGCGTGCAAATTTGCAGGTTAGGAAGGGGGCAGGCCCCCGCTCTTACGACCCAGCAATTCTTCCAGCTTCTTTTCAAGTTCTCTTAGCCTTCGCTGCATCTCGCCAAGACGCCGGAACGCAGCCGTCGAACGTAACCAATCCTTATTCTCAAATGCCGGAATGCCGGAAATTACTTTTCCCGCTGGTACATCGTGACTAGTCGCGCTCTTGGCGGTCAGCACCACGTCATCGCCAATTGTGAGATGACCGGCCACACCCGCTTGTCCCGCCAGAATAACGCGACTACCAATATGCGAACTGCCCGCGAGTCCAACTTGTGCGCACAGCAAACTGTCCTCGCCGATCGTGCACGAATGTCCAATCTGGACCAGGTTATCGATTTTCGTGCCGCGTCCAATGCGCGATTCGCCAACCGAAGCACGATCGATTGTCGTGCCGGCGCCAATCTCGACGTCATCTTCAATAACAACCCGACCGGTTTGCGGAATCTTTAACCATTGGCGCTCTTCGTCTTTCGCATAACCAAAACCGTCGCAACCGACGACCACGTTGTTATGGATGATGACTCGCTCGCCGAGTTGGGAACGCTCGCGAATCACAACGCCTGAATGAATGATTGAGTCCTTGCCTACAGTAACGTTTTCATAAATCGTCACGTTCGGATAAATGTGCACACCGGCGCCGATTTGGCAGCCTGGACCAATCACCACCCCGGCTTCGATTCGCGCAGTTTCCGCCACCGTGCTCGATGGATCAATTACCGCTGACGCATGAATCATGGCCGCAAAGGTTGGCTCGGGATGAAATAAACGAAGCGCGCGTGTGTAGGCGAGATAGGGATCTTTAGTCCGCAACACCGCGATCGCGCGATCGGTTTGCGCTCCTTCAGCGAGATAGACCGCCGCGGCGCGCGTCGTATTTACTTTAGCGGTGTAACGCGGATTTGCCAGGAAGCTGACGTCAGATGGACCAGCATCGTCGAGCCCGGCCGCGCCGGTTATCTCGATAGTGTTGAGCTTTCCGTCAACATGGGCGCCCGTCAAATTGGCGAGTTCTGAAAGTTTCATGCTGGAATTCTAACGCATCAATAGAGTCGCGAGTAACCAGCGAGGCCAGCAGTTTAGAGTACAAGCTTTAGCTTGCGTGTTTGGGTGGGGAAAACAGCAACCTAAAGGTCGGACTCTGAACTACTAGCTTTACGCCGCTACATTATTGAGACCGGATCAATTTCTACATTAACTGAGCGCAGGTTCACGCCGGCAGTGGCAACTGCCTTCAGGGCAACGTCAATCACGTCACGCAATTGCTGGCGCTTGCGACCTTTAATCAGCAGTTGCATGCGAAATTCATTTTTCAATCTCGCAAGTGCCGCTGGCGCCGGTCCCAGAACGCGCACGATGCGATCCGGATTGGCTGCGTCCAATTCTTTCCGCAACTGCAAAGCATCTGACCTGACCTGTTCGAGTTTCCGGCCATGGACCAGCAGCGAAGCGAGCGCGACGAATGGCGGATAACTGTGATTCTGCCGGTGGCGAATCTCCTCTTCGTAGAACCCGGCGTAGTCCTGGCCGCTCGCGTGCCGCAACGCATAATGATAAGGGTGATAAGTCTGAATCAATACTTTGCCGGCAAGTTCACCACGCCCGGCGCGCCCCGCTACCTGGGTCAAAAGTTGGAACGCCCGTTCGGCGGCGCGGAAATCCGGCAACGCCAGGCCCGCATCGACTGATACCACCCCAACCAGCGTAACGTTGGGAAAATCGTGACCCTTGGCGAGTATCTGCGTGCCAACCAGCATATCGATCTTGCGCTCGCTGAAGTCGTGCAACGACTTTTCAAATGCATGTCTGCGACTGGTTGTATCTCGATCGATTCGAGCGATTCGGATCGCTGGGAAGAGCGCGCGCAACTTCTCTTCAATCTGCTGCGTGCCCTCGCCAACGTAATAGATGTACTTGCCGTCGCAACTGGGACACTTTGTTGGCGCAGCTTCGCGATGATCGCAGTAGTGACAAATTATTACGCGTTCGCTGCGATGATAGGTAAGCGTTACATCGCAGTTTGGGCACTGAATACTTTCGCCGCACGAGCGGCATAGCACAAAGCTCGAGTAACCGCGACGATTCAGCAGGATGATTGATTGCTCGCCGCGTTGGTGCGTCGCCTCAATCGCGCGCAACAGTTCATCAGAAAAAATCGCCGGCCGCTGCTGACGGGCAAACGCCGCGCGCATGTCGATGATTTCAGCGACTGCCAGTGGGCGACCGCCCAATCGATTCGGCAGTTGCAAGTATTTGTATTTGCCGGTGCTGGCGTTATGAAATGATTCGAGTGAAGGCGTCGCCGAGCCGAGAATGACTACGGCTGCCAGCTTTTGCGCGCGCACAATTGCTGTGTCGCGCGCGTTGTAGTGTGGCGAATCCTGCTGCCGGTAGGTCGATTCGTGTTCTTCATCAACGATAACCAGACCCAGATTTTGAATGGGTGCGAATACTGCCGAGCGCGTGCCGATGACTATCCGTGCGGTGCCGTTGCGGACCCGCGTCCACTCGTCGAAACGTTCGCCTTTCGACAACGACGAATGAAAAATGGCCACCTGCTCGCCAAAGTGCATGCGCAGACGTTGCGAAAAAACCGGCGTCAGCGCAATTTCAGGAACCAGCATCAGGGCCGAGCGGCCGAGCTTGAGCGCGACGCGCATCGCTCGAATGTAAACCTCGGTCTTGCCGCTGCCGGTCACGCCATGCAACAAAAACGGCGAATACGAATGACTGTCCAGCCCTTGGTTGATCTCGCCAATCACGTTTTCCTGGTCTGCCGTCAATACATAGTCAGTAACCGGCGCGGTAGGCGAATTGCTTAGTGGATCGCGACGCA
>JANMKA010000093.1:0-14084 GCA_031371765.1 Blastocatellia bacterium | reverse complement strand
GTGGTGCGTTAACAGTACACTCGCAAGGATCTCGCCTGACATATATAGATGACGAAGGTAAGCACGCGAATGACGGCGGCAAACTGCGCAGACGCACGACTCATCCAGCGGACGAGTGTCGACCGCCCACTGCGCGTTCTTCAGATTCATCTTGCCGCGCGAAGTAAACGCCTGGCCGGTTCGCCCGTTGCGCGTCGGCAGCACACAATCAAACATGTCGACGCCGCGTGAAACTGCTTCGACCAAGTCTTCCGGAGTGCCGACACCCATCAGGTAGCGCGGCTTTTCCGCCGGCATAGCGGGGGCGAGCGCGCCGACAACGTCCCACATGACCGACTTTTGTTCCCCGACACTCAGGCCACCGATAGCGTAGCCGTCAAATCCGATCTCGACAGTACCAGCTAAGCTTTCGCGTCTTAGATCGTTGTGGGCCCCGCCCTGCACGATGCCAAACAACGCTTGCGCGCCGCTCAAGAGATCCGTTTCGTCAGTTCGTCCGGTATCCAACTCTTCGGATTGCAGTCCGTCGAAGCGAACGCGCGAACGACTGGCCCAACGCGCCGTCAGTTCCATGCTCTTGCGCGAAACGTCCGGCGGCGCATCGCCGGCGGCGCATTCGTCAAACGCCATGACGATGTCTGAACCTAAAGCCGCCTGCACCTCCATCGAGATTTCGGGCGACAAAAACTTTAGACTGCCGTCGAGGTGCGAACGGAATTCAGTTCCCTCTTCCGTAATCTTTCGCAATGCACCCAGCGACCAAACCTGAAAGCCGCCGGAGTCGGTCAGCAGCGCGCGCGGCCAACTGTTGAAGCGGTGCAGTCCGCCGCAGGCGCGAATCACCTCGACGCCCGGGCGCAACCAGAGGTGATAGGTGTTGCCCAGAATAATGCGCGCGTCGAGTTCGTCTTCCAGCGCTTCAAAGCGCACGCCTTTGACGGTGCCCGCAGTTCCGACCGGCATGAAGACCGGCGTTTCGATGAGGCCGCGGCGAGTGGTCAGCAAACCCGCGCGCGCTTCACCGTCGCGGGCCAATACTTCAAAACCGATTGCGGGTTTTGGGGGCATTAACTTCGCTTCTTCCGTTGCTTATGCTTCTCGATAATCTTTAGCGGGGTCGCAAAGAAATCAAATTCCTCGCGCAAACGATTTTGCAGATAGCGCAAGTAAGAAAAATGCAGCCCGGCCTTACCACCGGACGTGAACAGCACAAACTTGGGCGGGCGCACGCCGACTTGTGTCATGTACTGAACGTGAAGCCTGGACACTCCGCCTTTAACCGGCGCCGGCGCGCTGCCACCGCGCGGCTGCGAAACCGCGGCCTCGAAAAAAGCATTTAACTGCGAAGTGGAAACGCGCCGGTTGCGTGCCTCGTTGGCTTTGATTGCCAGCGGCAAAAGATTTTCGACGCGCTGGCCGGTCAATGCCGAGATCATAATGACTGGCGCAAACTCCAGAAACTTCATCTTTTGCCGGACGCTGCGCTCAAACTCGCTGGACGTGCCGCTTTCTTTTTCCTTGACCGCGTCCCATTTATTACAAGCAATAATGATTGAACACCCCGCGTCAAACGCATAGCCGGCGATGTTTGCATCCAGCGCTGTCGGTCCTTCTTCCGCATCCAGCAAGACTATCGCGACATCAGCGCGCTCCAAATTTCTGCGCGCCATAATGACGGAAAGCTTTTCCATCATTTGTTCCGTCTTTCCTTTTCGCCGGATGCCCGCCGTATCAATCAGACGGAAAAGCTGGTCAGGAGTTTGCAATAACGTGTCCGTGGCATCTCGCGTCGTGCCGGCGATCTGCGAAACAATTGCGCGCTCTTCGCCAAGCAGGCTGTTCAGCACGGACGACTTGCCGACGTTTGGCCGCCCGACAATCGCGAGGCGCAGCTCGCGCGGCTTTTCCTCTTCGGTCGTTTCGCTTTCTTTAAGATGAGGAATCAAGGCATCGAGCAAGTCACCAATGCCCAAGCCCTGCTCGGCGGATACCGGATAAACTTCCTGAAAGCCAAAGCGGTAGAATTCGTTTCGTTCCGCTTCCATCCTGGCGGCATCGACTTTGTTTGCAATCACAAATACCGTCTTGCCGCTTCCGCGCAGCAGTTTTGCCAGTTCTTCATCCAGCGGTGTAATTCCCTGGCGCGCATCGACAGTCAACAACAACACGTCCGCTTCCGAAATCGCGACCTGCGCCTGCTTCAAAATATTTGCCGGGATGACCTCGTCGTCATCAGGCACCATACCGCCCGTGTCTACCAGGGAAAAGCGCTGGCCGCCCCACTCGACCTCACCGTAGATTCGGTCGCGCGTGATGCCGGGCTCGTCCCCGACAATCGATTTCCGCTCGCCAGTCAGGCGGTTGAATAAGGTCGACTTGCCGACGTTGGGCCGGCCCACGATTGCTACCAATGAAAGTCCGTTACTCTTCACGCCAATTTCCCAACTCTCTCTTTTGACCAGACCAAACCGTCTTATTTCGAAGAAGGCATCTTAACCGCCAGTTGCGCTACATGAAAACGCGGCTGGAAATGGAATTAACTGAGTTCGTAAAGCAAACTGTTAGTTTGCGGTGGTTGGCTAGCATTCAACCCCATAAACTGACAGTTTGCTTTACAAGAACTGCCCGGAATTTGTTTGACTAGCGCGCTGCTCGTCGGCTATACCGTTGCCGCAATCCACCTCCCAAGTCGGAGCATAAACATGGGTGATGAAACGACCTTTGGCCTGGCTACCATCGAGCAGATCGCAGTCAATGCGCATGACATCGAGCGTGCGGTCGAGTTTTACCGCGACAAGCTCGGGATGAAACATTTGTTCACCGTCCCACCTAACCTCGCTTTCTTCGATTGCGATGGAATTCGCTTGATGCTGTCGCTGCCTGCGAAGCCCGAGTTTGATCACCCGAGTTCAATTATCTACTTCAACGTCGATGATATTCACCGCGCTGCGGAGACGCTGGCCGCGCGTGGCGTTCAGTTTGAAGAACAACCGGCGTTTGTTGCCGACATGGGCACGTATGATCTTTGGCTGGCAGCGTTCCGCGATTCGGAAAACAACCTGTTGGCGTTGATGAGTCACGTTCCGAAAGCTGCCAAGTAACAATGCGCCTCTGGACTCTTCATCCAAAATATCTCGATGCTGCTGGACTCGTTGCGCTCTGGCGCGAAGGGCTGCTCGCGCAAAAAGTTTTGCTCAATCAAACAGTGGGTTATCGCGCGCATCCGCAATTGGCGAGATTTAAGCAGCGCCAGGATTCCACCGCACTAATCGCCGCCTACCTCAATGGCGTTTGTGAAGAGGCAAATTCGCGCGGCTACAACTTTGATCACGAAAGGATTCAGACGCGCCAGTCGCGGAAGAAATTAACCTGCACCCGAGGTCAGCTTTTGTACGAGTGGCAGCACCTGCGCAGCAAACTCGAAATTCGATCGCCCGATAAGCTTGCGAAGATGGATGCAGTTCGCAGACCGGCCGCTCATCCGATGTGTACAATCGTCGCAGGAGAAGTGGAACCCTGGGAAAAAGTGCCAGCCTGAGCTGCAAACTCGAGGATGAACATTGCGTGGGGTTCTTCGGTTTGCAAGCTGCCACTGGCGGGTGATGAGGTCAGTACCGCCCGCGGTAGCGGGTGGATGTATCTGTTTCTGCCGACTGCGTCTGCCAGCTGCCTGATTAATTACTGGCATTGCCGCCTGCGGTTCTTTTAATTGAGAAAAGGAAAACGAACATGGCACGAGCAGCAACTGGAGCGAAAAAGAAATCAATCTACGGCATTCATCCGGGCGTGTTGCTGACGCAGAAATGGATCGCCGAACTTAAGGACAAAACCGGCCGCTCGCTCGACGAGTGGCTAAAGCTAATAAAGAAGTCCGGACCAAAAGATGAGAAAGCGCGGCGCGAGTGGTTGAAGACGGAATATGGACTCGGCACCAACAGCGCCTGGTGGCTGGCTGAACGAGCGGACGGCAAAGGCATCGAAGTAGGCGGTCCGGACACGTACCTGGAAGCGGCTGAAGGATACGTTGAAACAATGTTCAGCGGCGGCAAAGCACACCTGCGCCCTATCTACGACGCCTTATTGAAACTTGGCCTAAGCGTGGGCAAAGACGTGAAAGCCTGTCCCTGCCAGACAATTGTGCCGCTTTATCGCAACCACGTTTTCGCGCAGATCAAACCGACCACGCGCACGCGCGTCGATTTCGGTTTGGCATTGGGCGACACAAAAGCTAAAGGACGATTGATTGATACTGGCGGCTTTGCGAAAAAGGATCGCATCACGCATCGGTTCGAGATCACCTCGTTGAAAAACATTGACGATGAAGTGAAGCGCTGGTTGAAAGTTGCTTATGACCGCGATACCGGAAAGCCCAGCGGTTCTGGTAATCCTCGCAACTTGTAATCCGCTTAAATCACCTTGCCGAGAAAGCCATGAAAACTAAAACCTCGATTGCCCCGCGCATGAGCGATATGGCCGTAAAAGCGAAAACCGGTAAGAACTGGAAAGACTGGTTCACCGTCCTCGACCAGGCCGGCGCGCGCAAGATGAACCACCAGGAAATCGTGAAACTTGTAAGTGAAAAATACGATGTTGGACCATGGTGGCAGCAGATGGTGACTGTCACTTACGAACAAGCGCGCGGCCTGCGCGAAAAGTATCAGAAGCCGGCGGGCTACCAAATCAGCGTCAGCCGAACCGTCAACGCGCCGATGGCCAGGCTTTACAAATCTTTCGCGAATGCAAGATCTCGTTCATCGTGGTTGCCGGATGACAGCTTTATCGTTCGCACAAAAACCACTGACAAATCGCTGCGGGCGACCTGGAATGTTGATAAGACAAGCCTGGAAATTAATTTTTATCCCAAGGCCGTGGACAAGAGTCAGGTGGTCGTGCAGCACAGCAAACTTCCCGATGCAAAATCTTCGGCAAGGATGAAGACGTACTGGGGCAAGGCGCTGGATAGACTACGCGCCTCACTTGAGAAATAATTTTTTCTTGCGTAAGCAAACTGTTAGTTTGCGGCGGCACCGCAGCTATCAAGTGCGAATGAAGACCTCAACTACAAATGGCTCACATTCCTCGCCGGACGCCTTCAGACAACTTGAACTCGGTCGGCGCGGCGAAGCACTCGCCGCCGCATACCTGCAACAACTCGGCTATCGCATCGTCGCCGCCAACTTTGCCCTGCCCGTTGGTCGCAATCGACTCGGAGTTCCCATCAACGTCGAAATTGATCTCGTAGCTTATCAGGGAGAGACGCTTTGTTTTGTTGAAGTGAAGAGCCGCGCTTCAGCTTGGTTTGCACCGCCACAGGTGAACGTCGATCGGCGCAAGCAACGGCAAATCGCGCGAGCCGCGCGCGCCTACCGGCGCATGTTTGGCCTGGTCGGCGAGCGATATCGTTACGACGTTGTCACAATTGTGTTTGGTGAGGAAGCGAACATTCTGGCGGCGCCGAAAATCGCTTTGCTCCGCAACTACTGGACTGAAGATCAACTGCGCAAGCGCACTTGGTCGGATCGGTACTATGACTAAATTACTGGGACCCCCCGGGCGTGCAGGATTGATATGTTTTATCGGTTGGGTGCTCGACACCTCCGCCATGATCGCGCAGCGAACAATTGAGATTGGAGATACTCTGTACCTCGGCCGCCTCGGCGGGGAACGCGGAGCGGTCTCATTAACACCGCGGCTTCAGCCCGGTGACAACAAACTGGAATTGGCAAGAAAACCGTTTCTAACGGTTTCTAGTTGCCAGGAGCGTCAGGACAAACCGTTAGAAACGGTTCAAGAATCATTTCGTAGAACTTGACCACCGGGCTGAAGCCGCGGTGCTAATAAGATCGCTTCGCGTTCCCCGCCGCTGTTCCAGAAATGGCTATAACAACCTAAACTGACCGATTAATTGGAAACAGCCTCGCTTGACAACAAACATCGAATCATTAGAATCGCTGCTGCTCCAAAGCGGGAGTAGCTCAGTGGTAGAGCATCGCCTTGCCAAGGCGAGGGTCGCGAGTTCAAATCTCGTCTCCCGCTCCAAGTTCTTTAAGGATGAAGGATGAAGGATGAGGATGAAAGCCTGGGGATTCATCGTTCTTATTCATCCTTCATCCTTCATCCTTCTCCTTTCAGGGCGGCGTAGCCAAGTGGTAAGGCAGAGGTCTGCAAAACCTTTATTCATCGGTTCGATTCCGATCGCCGCCTCCAACCTGCTCAACAGCGTACTGAAGTCATAAATTCAGTAAAACCCTGTAGTGAGAAATGAAGTAGGTCTCCGCATCGTTGTGCAGAATACTATTGCTATTAGTTCAACGCACAAGTCGTTGCGGAGCACATCAACATCCGGCACCGCCAACGGTAGGAAGTATCAAACTCGCGAAAACAGAACCAAGGGATCTGAGGCGAACCCACCTAATGAGATCAGCGATGTCTTGAACACGTCAGGCAAATTATTGAATGATGCTCGTACGTGCCTCTATACAATCCGCCAGGGCTTACCCTATCATTACGACTTCATTATTGGCTGAGCTCCGTGGGACAAGCGCCTTAAAGCGCCCTTCCTCATGCTAAAGACTCTCATGATTGAGCTCGCGCCTCTTTGAGTATTTGTTAATGGAGGACAGATGATCGGTCAAAGGCTATCTAACCGATACGATATTAGGGCGGAGTTAGGGCACGGGGGAATGGGCGTCGTCTATAGGGCGCATGATCCTCTATTGAACCGCGAAGTAGCCATCAAACTTATTCCACCGACACTGCTGAGTCCGGAAACCGAACAACGTTTCCAGCGCGAAGCGCAGTTGGTCGCCCAGATGGATCATCCTGCAGTTGTGCCAATCTTCGACTTTGGCAAGCACAACGGATCGCTGTTCTTTGTCATGCCGGTCGTCGAGGGAACAAACCTGCGCTGGTTCCAGCGCGAAGGCGCGCTCACGCTTGGCGAGGTTATCGACATTGGTATTCAGGTTGCTGAAGCACTTGAATATAGCCACTCACGCGGGGTATTTCACCGCGACATTAAGCCGGAGAACATTATGGTGGTGCGAGACGATCGCACTCGGCTTAGAGTTCGGATCATGGACTTTGGTCTAGCTCGCGGGGCTAGCGAAAGTCGTATCACCAAGACCGGAACTATTGCCGGCACGCTCTCATACATGAGTCCCGAGCAGGTCGCGGCCACCGGGGTTGACCATCGTTCGGACATCTACTCTCTCGGAACTGTGCTGTATGAATGTCTTACCGGCGAACCACCATTTTCGGGTGAGCTTCAGTCAATTCTCTATCGTATTGTTCACGAGATTCCTCAGCCCCCGCGATTATTGGGGGCCGATATCAATGAGGAGCTTGAGGAGGTCATCCTCACCTGTATAGCTAAAGATCCTGCCAAAAGACCACAGCACGCGAGTGAGGTCGCGGAAGCGCTGCGGCGTTGCCAAACCCGACTACACCAAAGCGACCTTGGCAAATCAGTAGTAATGACGAAGACACTGATACTGCCGCGTGTGGTGCTATCTCCTTTTATCGGCCGAGAAAAAGAACAAGCCGAATTGCAGCAGCGTCTCAATGCCGCCATAAGTGGTGAATGCCAATTCGTGGTGGTTTCGGGCGAGCCCGGAGTAGGCAAGACCAGACTGCTTGATGAAATCGAGAACCTGGCGAAGGCCCGTAAACTGCTCGTGCTTCATGGCCGATCAATCGAGCAGGACGGCGCCTTTCCCTACCAGGGATTTTGTGAAGCGATTCAGGAATACTTCCGGCAAAATGATACATTCAGCTCACCGGACAATAAGATAGAACTTTCAGATGTAGCGCCTGATCTCGTATCGCTGTTTCCCATGCTGACAGAGATCAGTGAGATTCGCGGCGCCGCAATGGGCGATTCAAAGTTGGCCCAAACTAGTGGAGCGCCTGGCGGATCGCAGGGACCCGAAAACCGCACCCAGATTTTTGAGCTCCTGGCGCGAACATTGACGCGCCTGGCAGCGGGAAAGCCTCTGATTCTTTTTCTCGAAGATCTACACGCAGCCGAAATATCCATCGAGGCGTTGCAATACATAGTTCGGCGGTTAGGACCGACGCCCACACTAATCGTGGGTACCTACCGTACAAGCGAAGTAGACAGCCGGTCTCATCCGCTGCTTCGCATGCTCGATAGTTTCCGTGGAGACCGCCGCTTTTCAGCCATCGCCGTGGAGCCCTTCTCGCCGGCAGAACACCGCCTGTTTCTCGAAACCCTAATCGGCGGACCAAAAATAGCAGACAGTCTCGTCGAAAAACTTTATGAGGGAACTGAGGGAAATCCATTCTTCACTAAGGAACTGGTGCGTTCGCTGCTGGATTCCGGGGGCATCTCAAAGGACCAAACGGGAGCCTGGAGTTTGGGTGCCGCCACTGATCTCTCAACCGCCGATTTGCCGGCCACAATTCAACAAGCGGTTGAAAGACGCATTGAGCGCCTGCCTGAAGAATTGCGCGACGTGCTATCGATCGCTTCTGTAATTGGCAAAGCTTTTGACTCACGCGATTTGGAAGCCCTGGCCGGGGCAAACGATGTTGAGGACGCGATTGACCGTCTTGTAGATGAAGGGCTACTTGAGGAAGAGCGCGAATCGCGGGGCGATCGCCTGACGTTTTCGAGCGGTGTCGTTCGTGACGTGCTGTACGGCGCAATTTCGCGCCGCAAGCGCAGGTCGTTACATCGCAAATATGCCGAAGAGGTTGAGAAGCGGCATGCAGGTAGGCTTGAGCGAGTTTATCCACAATTGGTCCACCACTTTTCGCAAGGCGACGTGCCAGACAAAACAGTTGAGTATGGCTTGCGCATGGCCAAGGCTGCACTCGATGCTTTCAGCCCCGAAGAGTCAGCCCGCGCTACGAAAACGGTACTCGAGTTTCTGGACGAAGAATGGGAGGGTGATCCGGCTCTGGAAGGAGACGCCCGATTACTGCTTGCCCAGGCCCACCGAATGGCTGGCGATGTCGACGCCGCATTAAAAGAGGCGGAAAGTGCGGCACGGATTCTCGAACGTGAGAGTCATGAGTCGCGGGCCGTGACTGCGCTCTTACTCGCCGCGGAGACTGCCTGGCAGGCCAGAAAGGTTGAAGAGACCACCCGCCTGGTACAACAGGTTATGGATGCAGCACGAGCTGTTGGAGATAAGGAGAGTCTCAGACACGTGCTTTCTTTGGCTGCCACGCTCGCCAACCTGCGTGGAGAGTATGAGAAAGCCAATAACTACCTGGAAGAAGCTGTCGCACTCGCTCCCGCACCTAAGGAGATCGAAACCGACGAAGAGGTACCCAAAGGGGGCAAATTAGTCGTCGCGATGGCAACGCCACTTGGGGATATTGATCCCGTTAATATGGAATTAGTGGAAGAGCAGGAGATTCTAGCGAATGTCTTTGAAACTATTTTAGCTACAGACCTGGAAGGTAACTTAATTCCGGCTCTCTGCGAGAAATGGGAAGTGTCGGACAAGGGCACTTCAGTTTTCTTTAATGTCCGAGAGAACATCCGCTTCCAGAATGACGAGCCCTTGACCGCCCTATCGATCAAACGTTCCTTTGAGAGAAGCATTAGGGTGGCTCGAGAGTTACCCCCGGGCCTGGCGGCTATTCGAGGTGCGGCGGAATTCGCCAAGAGCGAAGACGAAGAACTAGCTGGAATTCTGGCCCACTCAGATTACAAACTCGAAATACAATTGCCGGAGCCGCTTTCTATCTATCCCGCCCTGTTAACGGATTACAAGACTGGTGTCACCCTTAAAGATAAGGAAGGAGACATTCTCATCGGCACAGGCCCGTTTCGAATGGCCTCGTACACACCTGACCGCATTGTGCTCCAGCGCAATGAACGATACTGGAAAGGTTCTTCAGCGCTACTTGATGAGGTCGAATTTCGGGCGGGGCTAAGTGCTTCGGAGATTGCTTCAGGGTTGCGGTTCGGCTCGATTGATCTCGCGCGTGACCTGTCGCCTCAGGATCTCGAGGAGTCTCTTCGGGATCCTCGGTTTCGAGGTGGGTTGGTCGAGTCTCCGCGTAAAAATACTTATTTTCTAATATTCAATTCTACGACTGGCTCAGTGGGCCAAAATGCAGACCTTCGTCGGGCTCTCTCAGAAATCGTGCGAGTCCACGATCTCGTTTGGCAAACATTGGGCCGCTTCGCGCAACCTGCTGTCTGCCTGATTCCCCCCGGGTTGCTCGGATATGATCCGGGTAGACGACGCCAAACACTCACTCGTGACGAGGCCATGGCCCTGCTGGCCCAGACTGGTCTTAAAGAGCCAATCACGCTAAGGGCAGCTGCGCATCCACTGTTCCTGGATCGATACAAGTCACTGCTGACAAGTCTGCTTTCCCTCTGGTCGGACCTGGGAGTTAAAGTTGAAGTGGCAACGCCAACGATGGCCTCCTATTTGGAATCCTTCCAAAATAGTACCGGAATAGATCTATTCATTGGCAGGTGGAATGCTGACTATGATGACCCGGACGATTTTACCTACGGTCTTTTCCATTCACGCGTAGGTCTCTATCGCTCTTACATCTCATCTGCTGCTGGGGATCAAATTCTCGAAGAGGCGCGTACGGAAAGCCGTCCGGGTGTTAGGGCGTTGCTTTATCGAAAGTATGAAGGTTTTTTGCAGGAATCTGGAATGGTTCTGCCGCTTTTTCATGACGTCGATTACCGGCTTGCCAATTCAAAGGTTCTCGGTCTTAACCTTCGTGGTAGCGCTCCATACGTGAACTATGCCGAGATAGGCAAATTAGAATCGGGGACTAACGGCACCGACACGCTACGGGCGGGCGGTGGAACTATTAATGTCGCCATAACCGGAACACTTCAACATCTCGATCCTTCACTGGCGAGCACAGTGGAAGATGCCGAGGTGCTGCCGAGCATCTTCGAGACACTAACAAAAGACGTCGGTGGCGCAAGGATAGTCCCCTGGCTGGCGTCTGACTTCAAAGCTGAACAGGGGGGCAAGAGGTATCGTTTTCGCCTCAGAGATGATGTCCGCTTCCATGATGGACGCAAACTGACGGCGCGCGATGTTCGCTACTCATTCGAAAGGCTATTATTAAATCCCGACAGCAACGGGCGCTTCTTCTATTCGTCGATCCACGGGGCGAAGGCATTACTTAACGGAGAGCAGTCGGACCTGGCGGGATTCCGAATTCATTCGGCCGATGAATTTACTATTGAGCTGGACGAACCAGTCTCATTCTTCCCGGCCCTTATTTCTTATCACGCCGCCGCCATTGTTCCGGAAGGTACTGACAACTTCAGCGGGAGTTGGCAAGAGGGTGCTGTGGGGACTGGCCCTTTTCGCGTGGTCAAGTTTGAGCCAAGCCTTCGCCTCGAACTCGAACGAAACAAAACCTACTGGCGCAGCGGCTTTCCCAAGGTTGAAAAACTCATCTTCAACTTCGGTGTGTCTCCGGCTGATATCCTCGCTCAATTTCGCGCCGGTCAACTATCGCTGGCGTCGGATCTCTTACCAGCAGACGCCGAAGCTTTGCGACGCGAGCCTGAGTTTGCTTCTGGCTATCGCGAGATCCCCAACCTGATAACCTACTACGCAGTCTTCAATACTCATCGTGGGCCGCTAAAAGACAAACGACTGCGTCAGAAGCTGGTGGAGTCCGTAGACGTGGCGAGCGTGCTTCGTCAAACCCTGGGCCGGCTGGCCGTCCCGGCGCACGGGCTGATTCCACCCGGATTGCTCGGTCATGATTCCTCATACAACTCGACAACGCCTGTGGCCTCGCCACCACTGCCCCAGCGACAAGGCGAGGAAATTGAATTGACCGCAGTCCTTAACCCGGTGTTCTTTAGTGAATACGCCGCTCTCGCCCGCGAGATCTCGCGCTCGCTCCGCGAGCACCAGATAACAATTCGGGCGGTGAACAAGACTATGGAAGAATGGATGGAGGCAGTGTCGCAGGGTTCCGTCGACGTGGTGCTGGGGCGTTGGGCCGCTGACTATCCTGATGCCGATACCTTCGCAAACATCCTGGCCACCAAGGAGGGGTTGCTGGGACACCTCTGTGGCTCAGCAGAAGTGGACCGTCTGATTGCCCGGGGACGATCAGAAACATCGCCGGCGGCGCGGCATGCGGTCTATCGACAGATCGAAGAGATCATCGCGCGCGATAGACTGCTTCTTCCGCTTTTCCACGAGCAGACTTATCGCTTTGCCCGACCAGAAGTGGAGGGACTCTCGCTATCTTATGGGGGCATAGCTGTTGACTATTCCAGCTTACGCATCCAGCTCTAAACTTGCTAAAGGGCAGTTCTTGTGCGACTAACCATGAACCGCAGATCGAGTTATACGTAGTGGGTGAGAAGAGGAAAGGGCACTGCCTGTCCTTGATAGAAGACGTCAGCAAAACCTTTATTCATCGGTTCGATTCCGATCGCCGCCTCCAATCTACTCAACAACATACTGCCCTGATCGCCCATAAAAAGGCCGGAGCAAGTTTGCTCCGGCCTGGACCCGATAGTTAAATTTTAGGCTGCTATCTCGGAAGATCCATGTAGAAAGCGTTTCGCCAATTCTCCCCTTCTTTCAGATCAAAGGACGCGACCCAGAGCGACGGCGGAGTCGGCTTGCCATCGCAGACACCCTTTACGTCTGCTTTGTATGTAACCAAGGCGACATCTTTTGTGATGGAAACGGCCATGGGATCTGTCAGTGAATAGGACAACCCTTCGCACTTCGGTTCGGACCAACCTTTGATCGCATCGGCTCTCATTTTGCGGCCCTCTCCCGAAAGGTACATGAATTCCTTGGCCATGACCTCTTCCACACCTTTCACGTCGCGTGCTTTCCACGCATCCCAACCTTTGGTCTCGACAGCCATAAGCGTTTGGGCCATGGCGTCGGGCTTGGCATCGGCCGTTTTCGCCGCGGCAGCTGGTGGGGCAGATTTTGCCGGGGGTGCGTTAGGATCTACGACCGGAGTCTCTGCATGAAAGGCCCCTTTCCATTTGTCGCCGCTGCGGACATATACGCCCGCTGCCCAGACCTGTGCGGGAAGCTTTTGCCCACCGCAGGTACCATCGTAGGTTGCTTTATAGGTGATGACGGCTGCATCCGGACCCAATGGCGTCATAGTGTCTTCCGAGAGAGCATAGCTCTTCACGTCACAATCGGCGCCCGAGTACTGCTTGATCGCCGCTGCTCTATCCATGCGTCCAGTAGCGCCAAAACCTACAAAGTTGTCGGTCAGAAATGGATCCCAGAATTTGGCATCCTTCGTCTTCCAAGCTTCATAAGCACTCTTTTCGAGTGTCATAAGACCTTCTTTGGTCGGCGCGGCAGCCGTTGGCTTCGCCGTGTTGGCATTGACGGCATTACCATTGTTTGCCACGGGTTTGTTGTCGGCGGGTACTCCGCATGCGGCAAAGAAAGCCCCAGCGGCGAGCATCAAAGTGATCCGACTGATACGTTTCATAATTTTTCTCCTATTTAATTAATTAAGATCCAATGAAACGACAGGGGGCTTATCCATAAACCCTTCAGGCGCTCCCGATACCTTTCTAATTCGTAATTCAGACAACACCAATCATCCGGCCTCAATTTGAAGCGATTCGATTAGCCGTGATGCGCGAGGGTACAGTCTGGCTTATCTCAACAGTAAGTTCTGTGCCTCAGAAGATGTAATGACGCCGTCGGGAAGTCAAACATCTTCGATCGACGATAGTTCTGCACTAATATTGCAAGCCGCTGTTTTTATAGAAGCACTCTTTCAGTTACAGGCAGTTTCAGTGGAGTAAAATCCCGTCCAATCGGGTTAGGTTGCTGCGGTGATGACAGTAACCAACGGGAAGCTGAATGCTGCCGCCCAACCTTGAAAGGCCAGCCCTAAAGCTGGTCTTTCGGTTTTTGGGCGTCGCGTTCAGAAAAGAGCTAAGTTTTCCCGGCATGGGTTAAGCGTTGAAATCCTTCGAGCGTCCACTAACCGTGAAACTAAACTTGGTTTTGGCGCCCTTTGATTAGCCTGTAAATACCCAGCAGCACGATTGCTCCAATCACGGACAGCACTAAGCTCATCAAAAAGCCAGGGCGGCTCAGGTC
>JANMKA010000131.1:0-9476 GCA_031371765.1 Blastocatellia bacterium | reverse complement strand
GTTTTTAAAAGAGATCGCAGGGTTACGAAAAGCGGCGTCAAGCCTCCGCATTCCTAACTACTTGATAGTCACCAGTTCGCGGGTGTCTTCGGAACCGACAGCTTCCCTTTTTGACGCAATCTCCGCCAGCAGCTTTTCCGTTTCCATCACAAACGCGTCGACGATGTTTTCGCCCGCGACTTTGCGCATCGGCACGCCATCTTTGAAGATCATGCCGACGCCGCGGCCAAACGTAACGCCGAGTTGCGAATCATGCGCCTCGCCTGGTCCATTGACCGCGCAGCCCATGATCGAAAGATGCAACGGCTCTTCAACGTGCGCCAACCGCCGTTCAATTTCAGTCACGATCTCGACGAAGTTATCCACGTCAAGACGTCCGCAGGTGGGACAGGCAACGACCGTTACGCCGCGCGTGCGCAAGCCGAGCGACTTCACAATCTCCCAGGCAACGCGCACTTCTTCCTGCGGTTCAGCCGCCAGCGAAACACGAATCGTGTCGCCAATGCCTTCATGCAACAAAATTCCCAGACCGATTGATGATTTGATCGTGCCGCCGAAAGCAGTGCCGGCCTCAGTCACCCCGAGATGAAATGGATAGTCAACTTTTGCGGCAAGTAAACGATAGGCAGCAACGGTGCGTTGAACGTCCGACGCTTTCAGCGAAATGATCGTGTCGGTGAATCCCAGGTCCTCGAGAATTTGAATGTGGCGCAGCGCCGATTCAACCATCGCTTCAGGAGTGGCGGTGCCGTATTTCGCCAGTAGATCTTTTTCGAGCGAGCCACCGTTGACGCCAATGCGAATCGGCACTTTTTGGGCCTGCGCCGCGCGCACCACCTCGACGATGCGTTCGTGCTTACCGATGTTTCCCGGATTCAGCCGCAGCTTGTCGATACCGGCTTCCAGCGCCAACAGCGCCAGCTTGTAGTGGAAATGGATGTCTGCCACCAGCGGCACGTCAGGTACGCGCTTGCGAATCTCTTTCAAAGCAATTGCGGCGTCGTTGTCGGGAACCGCCAGCCGCACAATCTCGCAGCCCGCACTAACCATCTCTTCAATTTGCGCTACGGTTTCGCCGACGTTTGCGGTATCAGTCTTCGTCATAGACTGAATGACAACCGGCGCACCCCCGCCAATTTGCAAATGCTTAACCTGAACTGCTTTCGACTTTCGCATAAACAATTAGTCCGAAGTCCAAGGTCCAAAGTCCAAAGTCTGCTTCTCAAAGTCCGCAGGAGATCTCGCAAAGTATGCACGCCGAAGCGCCACTGCCTGGTTCTCCAACATACTTTGACTTTGGACTTTGGACATTGGACTTTGGACCAATATTTATTTCCCCGGCGTTGATGTCGCTGCCGGCGGATTGCTGGTGCCGCGCCAGATCGACGCCTGCTTCAAAAGGTCGTTGGTAATCACAAAGACCATCAAGAGAATTACAAACACAAACCCGACCTGTTGGATACGTTCGCGTACACGCAGGGATAACGTTAATCCAACCATCGCCAAAACACCTTCGATCAACAGCAGAAAAATTGCGCCGCCATCCAGCACGGGTATTGGCAACAGATTGAAGACCCCGAGGTTCAAACTGAGAAAAGCCAGCGTTGTGAAAAGTCCGCCCCAGCCAAATCTTTCCACCGACGTTGAGGCAACTTTGTAGATTCCAACCGGTCCCGAAAGCGTATTGCGCGCCGAACGCTGGCCGGTAAAGAATTGGCCCAACGCTTTTCCGGTCAGTCGCAGGATTTCCAGGTTGTTATCAACGGCAAACTTGCCAGCCGTCGCCACACTCGCCTTGTTCAGCGGAATTTCCTCGTCCGGCTTGAAGCCCAGGCGCTCGCGGCCGTCCGAAAGTTTTCGCGCGGTAGCAGTAATGTTTACCGGACGTCCGTCTCGATTCACGCCCAGCGTGATCGGCTCGCCTTTATGATCGCGTATGAATTGGGTTACTTGTTCCGCGCTGTGAACCGGCTGGCCAGATACGGTCAGGACGCGGTCGCCCGGTTGCAGGCCCGCTTCCGCCGCCGGCGTGTTCGGCTCAACTTCGCGAACCACCACCGGCAAATCGCCGTAGTCAGGAATGAAGTCGAGAAATCCGGCAGTTTCACCGTCCTCAACATGTGCCGTCGGTGTGATCGTCAGTTGCTGGCGTTGCCCGTTGCGTTCGACAACGACCGGCAGTGCCTGACCCGGCGACAAGAGCGCATCGCCGCGAATCGTGTCCCACTTCGGATTATCAATCCCGTTGAATGCGACGATGCGATCGCCGCGCTGCAATCCGGCTATCTGCGCTGCGCCACCGTTCGCGACGCTGCTAACGACTGGAGCGGGCGTCGCAGGAACTCCATACATCATTGCGCCCGCGAACGGAATTGCCAGCGCCGTAATAATGTTCATCACCGGTCCGGCAATCGCAACCAGGATTCGTTGCCAGCGCGGACGAAGATCAAACCTCTCGCTGTCAGGTATATCGGAAGCGCCATCACCCTCAATCGGCGCGTTGGACTCATCACCGCCAAGTTTTACATAACCGCCCAAGGGGATTGCCGAGACGCGGTAATCAGTTTGGCCCCACTTTATTCCAAACAGGCGCGGTCCAAAACCGGCTGAAAAAGTCTCGACACGAATCTTGAAAAGCTTGGCCACAATGAAGTGGCCAAACTCGTGCAGCACCACGGCCGCGCCAAGAATGAAGATAAAAGCCAGAATTCCAATAACTACCGTCATCAATAAGTCTCTCTTCCCTAAAACTAAAACCGCAGTTTCTTCAAGTAATCAATCCTAAACAGCTTGCCACAATTCGAGTGTACGCGGCGAGCTTAGAAAGCGTCAAACGGTCTTTTTGTAAAGCAAACTGTTAGTTTGCGTTGTTACAGAGGATTCAAGATTGGGTCAAGCATCGAAGCGTCGACTTCCTCGCGCCACGGCAAACAACAGTTTGCTTTACGCGGGCCGCAAATTAACAGTTTGCTTTACCGAAGGGTGGCGGACTTCGTGAGTTTTTGTATTTTGTTGGCAGCGGAAAGTCGTGCCGTTCGATCTGCATCGAGAATGGTTTCGAGTTCAGTCGCGGGCTGGTTGTGATGGCCGTTCATCACGGCTTCAATCACGAGCGGGATATCAGTCAAGGAAATCTGTTCCTCGATAAATGCCCGCACCGCTTCCTCGTTGGCTGCATTCATCGCCGCCGGCAAAGTGCCCCCTTCGCGCAGGGCGCGGTAAGCAAGGGCGATACACGGGAAACGATCGACGTCAGGAGGTTCGAAATGAAGCGCGGAGAGCGACGTCAGATCCAGGGCGGGCAATTCACAGGAATGCCGTTCGGGATACGTCAATGCATATTGAATGGCATGCCGCATGTCGGTAATGCCCATTTGCGCGATCACTGAACCATCAACCAGTTCAATCATCGAATGGACCACCGATTCCGGATGAACCACGATCGCAATCTCGTCCCCGGCAAAACCGAACAGCCAGTGCGCCTCGATCACCTCAAGACCCTTGTTCATTAGAGTCGCGGAATCAATGGTAATTTTCGCGCCCATGTTCCAGGTGGGATGCTGCAGCGCCGCGGAAACTGTTGATGACTCCATCTCGCGTTTTGTGCTGGTGCGAAATGGACCACCCGACGCCGTCAGGATTATGCGGCGCACTTCGGATCGCTTCTCTCCACGCAGGCATTGATGCAGCGCATTGTGTTCGGAGTCAACCGGCAGCAGTTCGGCGCCTGAGGCTTGCGCCGCGCGGGTCATCAGCTCGCCCGCCATCACCAGCGTCTCTTTGTTTGCCAGCGCCACTCGCTTGCCGGCCTCCAGCGCGCGCAAAGTGGGAACAAAACCAACCGCGCCGACGGTGGCGGAAACTACACAATCGGCTTGCGCGTGAGTTGCAACCGCAATCAGCCCAGCTTCACCAACAATGATGCGCGGCAGATCGATGTCTCTCGCAAACAAGCGCGCGCGGAGATCGTGCGCCGCCTCTTCACTATCCACCGAAACCAGTTCCGGCAGATGTGCGGCAATTTGATGGGCGAGTATCTCGACGTTATGCCCGGCGCCGAGCGCAACCACGCGAAACTGTTCGCTGCCCAGCGACTCGATGACGCGCAAAGTATTGCAACCGATCGAGCCGGTAGAACCGAGTAGCGCGACTCCTCTTGCTGCCATTTGTTATGCCGCCAACCGGGGGATTTGTTTACGAGATTCGTAGGGGTTCAGCAAGTCGACCGTTTGACCTGCTTCGTTTTGGTAAGAGGCTGCGGTGACGCGCCATTGATGTCCGCTGCGATACATCAGTTCGACGTTAGCGTTCACCGATTTTCGTTCGCCGTTGACTTTGATACTTAACTCCGCAGTGCCGTCGCCATTTCTGACGTTAATATTGCCGGTCACGAGCTTGCCAAAGCTTTGCACTTCACCAATGTCGCGTTTCAATTGTGCGTTACTCTTAAGAAAATCTTTGGAGACAACAGCCGCGTCGCTGTTGCCAATTCCGTAAAAAACCGCGCCTATGATCCCGCCCACAAAAAGGAGCACTATCAACCCCAGCACCATCACAACTGAGCCGACGATGATGATGATCTTTTTTGTCGTCATTGGTTTGCTTGCTCCCTCTCCCTTTGGGAGAGGGTTGGGGAGAGGGCTTGTGCGGCGCGTCAAGCTTCGCACCCTCCCCTAACCCCTCCCAAAGGGAGGGGAAGAAACTACGCGTAAAACGCACCAGACTAAAAGTTTATGCCACTCAACTAAAACCGATTGCTGCCAAAATAAAGGCGTGCAAAATAGTAGATGAGCGGTGCGTTAAAGAGCAAGCTATCCAAACGATCCAACACACCGCCGTGACCGGGCAATATCTTGGCGGCATCTTTCGCGCCGGCGCTTCGTTTTAGCGCGCTTTCCGCCAGGTCGCCGAGTACGCCGAGTATCATCATCACTGCAGCAAGCGGCAACGCCCACTTCAAAGGCAGTTCACGAAAGAACCAAAAGTGCGCGACGGTTGCGAGGGCGAGTGCCGCCAACATGCCGCCGGCGACGCCTTCCCACGTTTTTCCCGGACTGATGTTCGGGGCTAGTTTGTGTTTCCCGATTGACCGGCCGGTGTAGTAAGCGCCAGTGTCCGCACCCATCAGCACCAGAAAAAAGAAGGACAACAGGTGCGCCGAAAGTTTTTGCTCAAAACCCATGCGCACCGCGACCAGATGACCACCAAGCAACACGATATACAGGACGCCCAGGATCGTGGCTCCTGACGAGGCGATGATCTTGTCAAAAGGCGCGCCGCGAAGTGTTGCCGCGATCAGGACCCCCGCGGTAAGCGCCAACAATGTCAACTGAATCATCGAAAAATCGAAGTCGCGGCCCGGTTCAGCAAAGTAAAAAATGGTAAACAGCGCTGCGGCGCCGAGATAGCCCGCGCCAGTGTCAGGCTTCATGTCGCGTTTTCGCGCCAGTACGTAGAACTCGTAAAGCGCGAACACCATCGCGGCGGCGGCGAGCGCCACAAAAAGAAGTTGCAGCCAGGGGACCAATATCGATGCGACTAGGAAGGGTAGAAGGATCAGGGCGGTGATTATGCGGCTCATTTAGTCTTCAGCGAACTAAAAGTAGATTTATCATTCATCATTTGAGATTCGCGAATTCAAGTTACAAGTGCAACAGAACGCTGTCTTCGCCCCAGCGGGCGAGATGTTTATAGCCTTGGGGTCTTTCTTTACGCCTTAGCTCCGTAGGAGCGCAACGGCTGTTTGCCAGCCCGGAAGTTGTTGCGCTGACGTTTCGCTCCTAACGGAGCGAAAACTTTGGGTGTGAGCTTGTTGCTATAGACATCTCGCTCCGCTGAAGCGAAAGCAATTCAACTGTTGCACTTGCGACTTGAATTCACCATTGATGAACCTTCGAACTCGTCAGGTCGTCTCAGCGCTTACTTTGAAGTCGCAGAAGCTGCTACTTCGAATTAGCCACAAGTTTCAGCCCACCAAATCGCCGATCGCGCCGCTGATAATCAACGATCGCTTCCAGCAAATGCATGCGGCGGAAGTCGGGCCACAGCGTGTCGGTAACGTAGATCTCGCTGTACGCCGCCTGCCACAAGAGAAAGTTTGAAATGCGCAGTTCCCCGCTGGTGCGCACCAGCAAATCCAAATCGGGCATCGTTCGCGTGTAAAGCTCGTTCGTGATGCGCTCTTCGGTTAACTCGTCGGGAGCATTTCCTTCATCCAACAACCGCCTCACTGCGGCTCGAGTGGCATCAACAATTTCGGCGCGGCTGCCATAGTTCAACGCCACCGCCAAAATCATTCCGGTATTCTTTGCGGTTCGCTCGGTTGCTTTTTCAATCTCGGCACGAACATTTTTCGCGAGGGCGCCGGTGCGTCCGATGGTTTGAAAGCGAATGTTTTGCTTGTCAATCTCGTCGAGCTCGATGCGCAGGTAGCGACGCAACATACGCATCAGCGCGTCGATTTCATAACGCGGGCGTTTCCAATTCTCAGTCGAGAATGCGTACAGCGTTAACGCACCCAAACCCAAACGCGCGCCCGTGTCCACTGCCGCTCTGACTGCTTCAACGCCGGCGCGGTGACCGGCGATGCGGGGCTGACTTCGTTGCGCGGCCCAGCGGCCGTTGCCATCCATGATGATCGCCACGTGGCGCGGCAGATGGTCCCACTTGATAGCTGCCAACAATTGCGCTTCACGCGTGCCGGCCTTAACGATCTCTGCGAAGTCAGAAAGCATGTGAACATTCTTGCCGCAAGCGAAGAGGGTGTCAATGAAACGTTTTGGAGCGGCTTTGACGCCTTCCTTGTGGAAAGGCTCAGCCTTTCCGGCTTTGTTACCCTACTAATTCGCGGAGGCTGAGCCTCGGCGAAGATAATTTTGAGTTGCGACGGTAAGGCGAAGCCTTACCGCACGGAACGCGGCAAAGCCGCGAGGTTGTTGGGTCTAGTCGTAACGAACCGAAAGCAGCGTCAACCCACAAGCCGGCGCAGTTGCGGCGACCAGCGAGCGATTGCCGCCTGCTATCGCCTGGGCCACCAGCTCGTCATCCATTTCGCCGCGGCCGACTGCTAACAAGGTTCCCGCAATCGATCGCACCATGTAACGAAGAAAACCCTCAGCGCTAACTTTTATCTCAATGATTCGTGCGCGCGCACGTTCGTCAGTCTGCTCAGAAACGATAATGTCCGTAATTGTGCGGCGCTTCGTTTCAGAATCGGATTGAGCCGATGCGAAAGCGCTCCAGTCGTGCTCACCGAGAAACAAATCTGCGGCTTGTTGCATGCGCTGTAGATTAAGCGAACGCGCTTCATGATGAGCATAGCGCAGCCAAAAAGGTGAGATTACGCGTCCATTAACGATGCGGTAGAGATAAGTTTTCTCGAGCGCTGAGTACCGCGCGTGAAATTCGTCGTCAACTATCGCGGCTTCAATCACGCGCACGTCTTTTTCCGTATTGCCATTGATTGCAGCGCGAAGTTTTTCAGGCGTAATCTGCTTTTCGAGCTGAACGTGAGCGACTTGCCCTTCGGCGTGCACGCCAGCGTCAGTACGTCCCGAACCATGGACCACCACGTCCCGACCCTCAATTCGCGAAAGCGCACGCGTCAGTTCACCCTGAACCGTGCGCAACTCGCCTTGCATCTGCCAACCATGAAAGTCTGTGCCGTCGTATTGGATGGTTAGCTTGAAATTCATGCTTGCTGGTCAGTAGTCAGTGGTCAGTAGTCTGTTGGATTCTTTTTGGTCCTTGGTCCCTTAGTCTTTGGTCTTTGGTTTTGCTGCCTACTGCTCCTGCCGTCTGCCGACTACTTTCGACTCCCCGGCTTGATCGCTTGCTCACCACGCAGACAAGCTTCGCAAACAGCCGGCTCAACTGCCGGAACGTCGAGCGTTGCTAATGCCATCCGCGGCACGCCAACATCCGCCGCGCCAGACGAGCGGTCGATGATCGACGCCGCGGCGCGAACGTCCGCTCCCAGGCTTTGCAACACCGCAATCGTTTCTCGTGTCGAGCCGCCGGTCGTAACCACATCCTCGACCACTAAAATCTTTTCGCCTTGCGCCAGCGAAAATCCGCGACGCAAAATCATCTTGCCGTTTTCGCGTTCAGTCCAAATAAACCGGCCACCGAGCGCGCGCGCCACCTCGTGGCCAATTACAATTCCGCCAATCGCCGGCGCTGCTACCGTTTGAATAGCAGCGTCGCGAAAATGGCTCGCAATCTCTTCCCCAAATTCTGCCGCCGTGCGCGGGTGTTGCAGCACGAGCGCGCATTGCAGATAGATAGCGCTGTGCAATCCGCTAGTGAGCAGAAAATGCCCTTCCAACAGAGCGCCTGTCTGCCGGAATTTCTCAATCACTTGTCCAGGTTGCAAACTCATCAGTGTAATTTGTAAGGCATGCTACAATCCGCGCCGATGTCGTCCTATTCCAACCTCGTTTCCGACTCCACGCTGCTTCAGGAAACAATTGAACTGCTTCGCGAGTGTGGCGGACGCGCGAACGCTTCGCAGATTGTCGATGTCGTATTCAAGGTATCTCATATTGACGACGAATTAGCAGGCTTGCTCGTCGGCGATTTGATTCGCGATGACCGGCGCTTTAAACCCCTCGAAGGCAATACCGTCGAACTGGAGCTGAATGATTGCGAAACGCGTCTGCTCGATGATTTGGATTTCGTGGTGGTCGATGTTGAAGCCACCGGCGCCAAGATGCCGCCCAATCGCATCATCGAACTCGGCGCCTATCGCATTCGCGGCAAACAAATAGTAGATAACTTCCTGACGCTGGTAAATCCTGAGATTCCTATTCCGCGCTTCGTCGCCTCGTTAACAGGAATCAACAACGACATGGTCAAGCAAGCGCCGCTGTTCGCCGAAGTTGTGCCACGCTGGCTCGAGTTTGTTGGTGACGCAGTACTGATTGCTCACAACGCGCCTTTCGACACCAACTTTATCAACCATGAAATCTCGCGCGTTTATCCCGGTCAGCGTATGGTCAATCCGCACCTATGCACCGTAACGCTTTCGCGACGCGCGATTCCCGGTTTGACTAACTACCGCCTGGACACCGTCGCGCAAAACTTCTCTATTCCCATTCCTGAGCGCCATCGCGCGGGCAGCGACGCACTGGCGACCGCGGAAATTTTTCTGCACTTGCTTGAGCGACTCGCTGCCAGCGGCGTAAAGGATCTGGCGTCGGCGCATAGATATGAAGCGATGCCTTTGGAAAAAGCGGCGGCGGCCGGCGAACCGGCCCACCTGCCACTCTTGTCAAACCTCTAGACTCTCGACGATATCCTCTTCCTTCTTCTTTAACCGATTTCGCATGATGTAAACGGCGACCAGCGCCAGCGCCGCGACCAGTCCAATCCAGGGATAGTATTCCGCCAGAATCTGTTTCGCCTGCGAGCCATAACGAACCGCGAAGAAACCTTCAAGTAAAAACCGAAAGGCGCGACCGGCAATGATGGCCAGC
>JANMKA010000130.1:0-19109 GCA_031371765.1 Blastocatellia bacterium | reverse complement strand
GCGTTCGCCACTTTTGGATCAAGGCCCAGCCAAATCAACACCGGAAAAGTTATCAGCGTACCGCCGCCGGCAATGGAGTTGATCACACCGGCCGCAAAAGCCGCTGCCAACATCATGAGTATGTTAGGGAGAGACATGAATTAAGTTTCGAGTTTCGAGTTCCGAGTTTCTAGTTCGGGGCCCAGTTCGGACTCGCATGCGCGTCGCTTCGAGGGCAGATAACTCGGAACTAGGAACTCGAAACTCGAAACCCGGAACTCGAAACGCCAAACTCGGATATTATTTCGCACTCGACGCGCGATTCTTGATTGCCCCGCGAGTGTTCAAAAAGGCCAGACACAATTGCAGAAAGATTAGGGCGTAAGCACGATCATGGGCGCCCCAGGCTATCCAGAGCACATTGCTCAACAGGAAAAGCCAGAACGCCCAGTTGCGCTTGAACTTTCTTTGCGATGCAATCAACCACGCGGCCACCACGGTCACTACCATAGCCGGCCACTGAATCGCATCAATCAAATCCATTTGGGTCCGGTATTCTCTTCAAGCTTACAAGACCGTGTCGGCCAGGTTAGATTTGTATTTCGTGTTTGTTTGTCTGTCGTTCAATTCTATGTAAACGTAACTAGGAGGCACGACGCCATCCTCCATCGCAAACCAGATCCCGTTAAGGTCACCAGGTTTTCCCAAGGCGCAAAAACCATAGAGCCTTTTTCCCCTGGAGTCGAAAAAGTCGACCCAAGTTCGAGACGACTTGGTATTCAAGCCGCATGGTGGCAGCCCAGGGGCGGAGGCAAACATGTCAGCCGGATACTGATCCTTGTTTAATACGTCGTATGAGTAGCGAATCCAGTCTTTGCCGTTGGCCGTATAGAACTCTGTGCTAGTCAAATACAAGACGGGATTTGGCAGTGGAGGTGGCAACGCAGTCGCGGTCACAGGACGCAAGGCGCTGTTGCTCGCCGCCGTAATTAGTAACATCGTGCTGAGGAGCATAAGAATTCTTCTGGTCACTCTCATGGTTTTTTCCTTTGGTTGGGGGTAAAAGAAAGATCCATTAGCTGCTTTAGAATGTCTTGCTTAGCGTGATCGATCGAGCAAGAGAGCTGAGTAAGTAAAGTTTGCGGCCCCTTCATATTTCAACCACCGACCTAATGTCAATGCTTTCTTTGCGGAAAAGCACCTGCTTCGCTGCGGCGACCAGGCGCAGGGAAGTGCAATTGATTCTAAGAACCAACCGCTCCGGGACACTTACATCAACAGCGTATCCACGCGATGGGCGTGGACCATGCTTTCGCAGGGCGACCAGGCGAAGACAGTGAAGCGCCCATCCTGTGATGCCACCAACGCCAGCGCGTCCTGCTGATCGTGGACAAATTGTGCCGCCGACAAATGTCGCGTGCCGCCATGCTGCACCGGCGGAACAACTACCGCCTGGTTGCCGACGACTGGTTCAGTCAGAACCATTTGCTCGACGGGGAGGCTGTCGGTCGGGCGCCGGATTTTCACGCCAAACGCCAGCACCTCGTACCGATCATTGATCACCGTAGCGCCGTCAACGGCTGTTAGCCCTGCGACAGTGTCAACTGCTTTGCGCACCGATGACTCCCAGGCATTCTCGCTGCGTGCGGTTTCATCGCGGCCCACGAGTTCTGCCAACGCCGAGAAGGCAGGCGCAACCGAATAGAGCACAGGTTGAACGATTGAGTCGTGCCAGCTTTCCTTTCCGGCCGGCACTACCAACAAAGAACCACCATGCGCGTGTGCGCGCATCGATGCCGCCAACTGCACCAACACATTGACTGAAGCCTGACGATCGTTTGGATCAGCAGCGGAATTGAAAGCCAGCAACGCTTTCAGCAGCGCCGGACAATCAGGCAAGCTGGTTCCGTGCTCATCGATCACCTTCACCTGTTCGCCCATGAGCACAGCGACATTTGCATACTTGCCAAAGCCATTAACGCGGCGGTGTTTGATCACCAGCAGTCCCGGCTCTACGTCTTCAAGCACGAACCCGAAACTGGGAACGACTCGGGTCGCGCCCCAGACGCGCAAGCGACAAGCGCCCGAGTCGCTGCTTTGTTCAGCATCGCCGTCGTACCAGATGCCGAGATGTATCCCGGGACGTTCGACCGCCGGTGCGAGCTTGGTTAACACTCCCGGATCGAGTGGCATGGAGCGTTCGAACATCAGTGCTCGTCCCGCTTGCTCCGGAGGCAGAAACGCCAATGAGATTTTCGGGAAACGACCCTCTTCCGGTCGCAGGCTGGCCCAGAAGGTAGCGTCGATCATTGCCTGAATAGCGCCGGCCCGCGGCGCCGGCGCGAGACCGTTCTCGCCCCGTGCGTGCGCCAGCGCCAGATGGCGGGCGAAGTGAGCTTCGATAGCGGAGGCGACTGCGCGGCCTGCCTGATAGGTTGCTGTTCGAGTCATTTGTTAATCAGAGTGGCATAGACTTTTAGTCTGTGGCGGCTTAGCAGACACAGACTAAAGTCCGTGCCACATAGCTTTGGGACTACTTGTCTATTTGCCGGTGAATAGAGTTTTTTCATCCACAAAACAAAGTCCATTGCCCCAGGGATCTGCAACGTAAAAGGAAAGCTCGCCCCAGGGACGTTTGACAATCTCGCCGGCTGCCGCGCCATGAACGTCGTCACTGGACAGGCAATTCAAAGCTCGAGCTCGCTCATGAACTTTTTCCAGATCGCCGACGGCGAAATAAATGTAATCCGGAATCGGCGTTGGCTTTTCGCCGCCCGCCGTAACATCGACCAGCGCGAGTATCACCGGTCCGCAATCAAAGTAATGACGCGAGCCGCGCGGAATTCTGCGGCCTTCGTTGTCGAGTAGTTGAGAGTAAAACTCGGCAGCCTTATCAAGGTCAGGGACCTGCAAAACCATGCGAAATAAATTGGGTGCGTTAGCCATTATCCGGCGCCTCACTAAGCGAATTGTAAATCCGGGTTAATAGGAATTGTACGCGCCAGCGCCGAAAATGTCTTTGCGCCCAATCAATAAAACTGAAAGAAAATGATAAGCTTCCAAGCGATCGAGAATTCCAAGCCGTGCCCAGATTAAACTGATGAGAATCGTACTAATGAAGAGTTAAGACTTACGCTCATGAGTGTGGTCGCCGCTGTGCTTGCACGCTTTTTCGTTGGCCGGTGCAATTGTGCAAACACGTCAGCGGACAACTCAACGCCGGCCGTTTCCGAGTTCAAGTGGGGAGTTAGAGCCCAGGCGAATACACGGTTTTCCTGGAAACAGTTGGCGGCTCGATTAAGTCTGGAATTCGGTTAGAAAAGAAACGGGAGTAAAAAGAGTTGAGGTTTGGAAATTCGTTATGGGTAAAAAGACCATGGGCGCCGACCTCCCCCAAGACCGACGCCCTTGCCTTTATCTCAGTTCTCCCATGGAGAATTAACGATGCAGGATGGTAGCCCGGGCCAATAGGGTGATGGTTGCAGTAACCTTGCAAAGTCTTCACGAGGTCGTAACAAAAACTTTCCAAACATTTTTCTGCGCCACCGGGAATTATCTGGTTCTACCGAGTTTCGGGGTGAAAATAGTCATCATAAATTAGCGAGAGAAGGGGAAGCTGGACATGACTGAGCGGCGTATCGCGCCTTATGGTTCCTGGGAATCGCCCATAACTTCCGATTTGATAGTCGCCGGCACGGTTGGCCTGGGCCAACCGGCAATAGACGGCGAGGATATTTACTGGCTCGAGATGCGGCCCAGCGAAGGCGGCCGCAGCGTCATCGTCAAACGTGATTCTGAAGGACGCATTACCGATGTCACACCGGCTGGCTTTAACGCGCGCACCCGGGTTCACGAATACGGTGGCGGCGACTATGCCGTCCGCGGCGGCGAAGTTTACTTTTCCAACTTTTCCGACCAGCAGCTTTATGTGCAGAAAAGCGGCAGCCCGCCTGCAGCCCTTACGACTATTCCGAACATGCGGTACGCCGACGCGCTTATCGACCACCAGCGGCGACGATTGATTTGTGTTCGGGAAGATCACACTGTCGCTGGGAGTGAAGCCGTAAATACTTTGGTCAGCGTAAAGGCCGCGGGCGCTAGCGGCGCCGGGGACGTTCTCGTCTCGGGCAATGACTTTTATTCGTCGCCCCGGCTTAGTCCCGATGGGACGCGCCTGGCGTGGTTAACCTGGAACCACCCCAACATGCCGTGGGATGAAACCGAACTTTGGATCGCGGGAATCAAAGATGACGGCTTGGAGCGGCCTGAAAAGATCGCTGGCGGAAATCAGGAATCGATCTTTCACCCGCAATGGTCGCCGGGCGGCGAGTTGTATTTTGTTTCTGATCGTGGCGGCTGGTGGAACTTGTACCGCTTAAACGAAGCTGGCGTGATTGAACCTGTGATCGAGATGGAAGCGGAATTTGGCATGCCTCAATGGGTTTTTGGCATGTCGACTTATGCTTTCGAATCCGCGAAAGGAATTGTTTGCAGCTACGTCGAAAAAGGCAGTTGGCGGCTGGGCGTGATCGATACCCAAACGCGCGAGCTGGAGCGCATTGACAGCTCCTACACCGACGTTAGTTATGTACGAGCGGCGCCAGGCCAGGCGGTGATGCGTGCGGGCTCGCCAACCGAGCCGCTGTCGCTTGTCAAACTTGATCTGAGCACGCGCGAGTTTGAAGTCCTGCGAAAGGCCAACAACATTGAGGTCGGAATTGGCTTTCTTTCGCAGCCCGAAACTGTCGAGTTTCCAACTGAAGGAGGCCTGACCGCCTACGGATTTTTCTATCCCCCAACGAACGCGAACTATCGCGCGCCCGACAACGAACGACCGCCGCTGTTGGTACTGAGTCACGGTGGACCAACCTCGGCCTGCACTACCTCCAAGAGTCTCATCATCCAATATTGGACCAGCCGCGGTATCGGCGTGTTGGATGTCAACTATGGCGGCAGCACCGGCTTTGGTCGGGAGTATCGCGACAAGCTGAAAGGGAAGTGGGGAATCGTTGATGTCGATGATTGTGTGAACGGCGCGCGCTACCTGGTGGCGCGCGGCGATGCAGATCCGGATCGTTTGATGATTAGCGGCGGTAGCGCCGGCGGCTACACGACGCTTTGCGCGTTAACTTTTCGCGACGCTTTCAAGGCTGGCGCAAGTCATTACGGAGTCAGCGATGCTGAGGCATTGGCGAAAGACACGCACAAATTTGAGTCGCGCTACTTAGATGGCTTGTTTGGGCCATACCCGGAAGCGCGTGCAATCTACTACGAGCGCTCGCCGATCAACTTTACGGATCGCTTGTCTTGTTCGGTAATTTTCTTTCAGGGATTGGAAGACAAAGTTGTGCCCCCGAGCCAGGCAGAAGTGATGGTTGCGGCGCTGCAAGGCAAAGGCATTCCAGTCGCGTACATCGCCTTTGCCGGTGAGCAACACGGATTCCGGCAGGCGCAAAACATCAAGCGCGCGCTCGACGGAGAGTTTTATTTTTATTCGCGAGTGTTTGGCTTTGAACCGGCCGAGATGATGGAGCCGGTAGAAATTCAGAATCTAGCGGCCGCCAACGCGCCAGGGGACTGATGAATTTTTATTGCATTGGCGGATCCGAAACCGTTGCCGGAGCGCCGGCGCGGTCGCCGCCGCGCACCACGCCGCTTTCATCAACGAAAGAAGAAAGACTGCCCGACTTGCGATACTCAATCGGCACTGCCGTCGCCTCAAACTTATTCGCTGAGACTGTCAATTCGATCTCGTAACCAAACCGCTCTGCGCGATAACTGATGCTGGACTACTTGCGCAGCGCGAACTACTCTCAGCAAAAAACGGGCTCCGTAAGAGCATCGTTGACTAAGGGGACGACAAAATCAAGGTTTTTACGGTCGTAACTAGTTCACTGGGCCACGCGTCGCCAAACTTTTGCTTCACCTTCGTTTTGAATCAAGCGTTTTACTTCCAAGTAGGCGGCGGCGTAGGCGACTCGCAGCTCTTGCGATGATCGCGCGCCGGCAAGTTTCTGTTCAATCTCTTCAGTTTTCATTGGTGAACGAGGAGCATAGCGCTCGACGAATTTTCCTTCACCGGCCAGGTATATAGCCAGTCCCTCAGCCAACCAACGAGGCGCGCGGCCCTTACCAAGAACATCGATGGCCACATGGGCCAACTCGTGCCGCACAGTCGTTTCGAGGATTCGCTTTCGTTTGAGAAGCGGCAGTGGTTGCAGCTCAATGCGCCGATCGCGAGTGGCTGCCGCCGCCCACGGCGGTTGTCCCGTCCGGCCGACAAAGTTTCCCGTACTGTCATTAACAAAAATTTCCAGAGCAGGGAACTGCAAACTCATTCCCGCGGCGCTAACGCGGTCGATCAACTGCCGCCGCGCCGTCTGCAACAAGGCTAACAAGCCTTCAGCCTCACGTTGACTAACGGTGCTGGGGTAATTGAGGCGCAGGCCTTCGCCGGCCATCGTCATGCGGTTGACGCGTGGGCTGCGTGTCTGGGTCGCCCTAAATTCCGGCGAACCCCAAACCAAATCTGCGGCGCCGCGTTCGTTTTCAATGTGGGTTGTAGGAAAATATTTGCGGAGAATTTGGCGATAGCTCGCGCCGCGCGCCGCCATTACATGCGCGCCTTCCTGGCAAAGTCCAAGGCCATGGCCAAACCCGCTGCCGCGAAATACATAGTTTGAACCCGAACGGGAAATTTGAAAGCGCGAACTCTTCAACAGGTTCCAGCCCAACGCGCGTCCGACGATAATTTTGAAGTCCCAGCCGCTCACGGTTAACCGCCGCTCGCCCTGGATTGTGATTTGTTGCGCGCGTTCAGATTCGTCACGCCGGGTAATTGATACGTCGATTAGGCGCGCGCCCATATTTGTACGCGGATCGCTCTGCAACGCCTGCAAAAGTTTGGCTTCCGGAATCCTGTCAATCCAACTGTGATGTGGTTGACTCTCGCAGTATTCATCGGTGACGCCTTGCAGGTAAGCAGGCGCGCTCTTGCCCCACAACGTCGTCAGGTTCGCAGTCGCGCCGCCGCAAGATGCGCTGAAGTACGAATCGACGATTTGATTATCTGCATCGCGCAGCACCTCGCCGCTCGTTTCTTCGACTGCTGCCCTGACCCGTGCCGGGACATCCGCAACCTCCACCGCCAGGTATCGTTGGCAATGAGTTGTCGTGCAAAAGTCGTAACCATCCGCACCGTGTCGACCAAGATTCTTGAGGATATAAGTGCGACTCGCTAGCGCCAGGGCTTTCAACGCTTCCGGCTCTGCTTCGGTGCTGCCTTCCGCCGCTACCACGCCGCGCACATAATCCTCGACCGTCATCGTCCGCACCGCATTCTCGCGCGCAACGTAGACGCGAACGGTAGCTGCCGACTGAGAATCGTGTGCCGGATTTGCTGGAACCGACGCCGGCGCCTGCGACGCGCGCGGTGCTAAAACTGTTGGCGAATCCGTTTTGCCAAACTCGGCAAAGATCGGACGTGCGACTTCAGCAGCGTCGACACCGTGAGCTCTTGCCAGGAACACCAACACCGCGAGTTCAACTTTGTCCGGCGCCGGAACACTGGCGTCGTTCCCGTCGCTGTTCACGCGCGCGGCAAAACCGACGAACCAGCCGTGCGTGCGATAGCCGTTGATTTCGGTTGCCGTGCCGGTCTTGCCAAAAACGTAGAGTGGCAACGAATAGAGGTTTGCGGATTCAGCGGTGCCATAACGAACCGCGCCGCGCATTCCCTTAACGATCAGTTCCCGTTGAGCGCTGTCTATCACAATGCTGCTTTGAATTTCCGGCGCGGCTTTTGACGTTGCCGGAAGCTGAGGCACCAGCACCTGGCCGCCGTTTACCAACGTAGTGTAGGCATTGATTAATTGCAGCGGCGTGGTCTGCAGGTATTCGCCCTCGCCCATCGCTGACTGCGGGCGCCAGAGCGAGCGTTGCATCTTGCCGGCCGACTCACCGGCAACGTTGACTCCAGTCTTTCTGCCAAAACCAAAATCGTTCAGCGTAGTCGCGAAGCCTTTTTCCGAAAGCCGCTCGCCGAGTTTTCCAAAATAGTAATTGCAGGAGTAGGCAATCGCTTCCGTGGGGTTGAGCGGTGGCAGATCGAGCGGATGGGAACAGGTTGTATGGAATTCTCCGTGCGAAAACTTTTCATGGCACAGCGTGCGCGACTCTTCGTCGATCAAGCCGGCGCGCAAAGCGGCCATGGTAGTGAATGGTTTGATAGTCGAACCTGGGGGAAAACTTTCCTGGATAGCGAGTTCGGAATTAACTAGCGCGCGAACGCGTCCGGTTTGCGGATCCATGACGATGATTGCGCCGCGCCGATCGCCCAGCGACAGAGTCGCGGCCTGCTGCAGGCGCTGGTCCAACTCGTTTTCGTTATTTGTAAGCGCAGAGGCGTTGCGAGGAGAGCCGTTGCGAACAATGGACCAGGCCGCAACCGCCAACGCCAGAAAAGCCAAGGTGACCAGCGCCACGCGGCGAAAGTCTGCCGCACGGAAAGCGGTGGCTCGCTCGCCAACTGCGCCGGCTGCGTGCCAGGCAAACATCAGGCAGCCTCGTTCGTCGCTGGTTCGGGTGATTGAGAAGTCAGCAAGGCGATGGCTTTAACAGTTATGACCCAACCGAGGAGCGTCAGCGCAAAGACCGCGGCTACGCGTATGCTCAGCAGCACAAGTTCCAACCAGGCATGCTTGTTAGGAGTCGTGCGGAACAAGAGGAAGTAAGGAACTACCGCGAAAATCAGAAAACCAACGACGTAAATCAATACCGACTGCGGTGCGAAGGCCCGGGCCAGCAGTTGTCCGATCCGCTTGCTGGCGGCCATCAGTCCATCGCGCGCGGTGGCCAGCCACAAATGAATGGCGGCGAGCGGCAATACCAGACCAAGCGCCAAATACCTGATGGTTGAAAACGCCGCCCCTTTCCAATTGATAGGCGCGCGCGCCGTTTCGTGGCTGCGTGACGCTGCTGCCATCGGATGAAGTTGCGTCGCGCTGTCGGGAACCGACGCAAGCTGTGATTGGTATTTCGCCAGCAGGTAGACGATAAGAATTGCCAGCGCAATAAGCGGCAACGTGATCACGATGAACTTCCAGAAGCCTGTCAGCGATCGTTTCGCGACCAGACCCGCGGTCACCGGCTCGGCAGAGAACCCATTAGCAATCATCGCCTGCAGTACGAAGAAGAGAATGGGAGCGAGCACCGCGAGCGCAAACGTCAAGACTACTTGCGCGACGCTCGCTTCTCGAACCGCAACGAAGAAGTAGAGCGCGACGAGCAGCGCGACGTAAACAATCGCCACCAGCAAAAGCGCGCGCCAGTTTGCGAAGACTTTTCGCCCGGCAGTCACGATTGATGAAAATGTTTCAGTTAGCATTTTGTCCTCATTTACAGAACCGCGCCCGGTTCCGCCTCACTTTCGCTCCAGGAAGTTCATTCGTCCCGAGGCTGTGTTTGATTGCACTGCCGGACGATACATCAACTCCGCACGCGCCGGCGCGACGCGAAATTGTCCTGGCACCTGCACGCGAATGGCGTACTGAAAAGTCGCACTGCCGTCAAAGTAATCCACAAAAAACACCGTGCGGTTGTCGCGAAACTCGCGCGAGCTGTACCAGTCGGACCAGTCGTGTCCGGAACTGTAATCGAGGTTCAGATTGCCGACACTTTCAACTTGTTCAGCGCCTGCCGGAATCGGATCTTCCAGCATTAAATGCCGTGCTTTTGTGCCGTTCAATTTCAAACGAACCACCAGCATGTCGCCTGAGTGGATGTCGCCACTAAGTGGATCGAGTTTCCACGTCGGTGAGCCACCGTCGTCAATCACGCGCAGGCGCAGGTATTCGCGAGTTACATTTAGATCGGCAGAGCCGCGCGCGGGGACGTCTTCCTCGCCGGTGTAGTAATCAAGGGAAGAAGAAAAGTAGATCACGCCCTTGCCCCGCTTCACGATCCGCACGTCGTTCGTTGCACTAACATCACCGGCCTGCCGCTTGAGTGAAATTGTCTGCCCGGCAGCGGACGAAATGTGTTGCGTAGCAACGTTCTCGCCGTTTAGATAAACCTCGAGATCGTAATCGGGTGATAGCTCGCGACTGACTTTCAAATAATCAATCAAACCAAGAATGGCGAAGGCTGTGTCTTTGGTGGATTCCCAGTAGTAGCTGTTGCGCCGTTCCGAAACCAGCCAACGCGCCACTCTTGGCAACAAGCTGCTATCCGGCTTGATGCGCGCCAGTGCTTTCAGCGAAAGTGCGGTCGCTTCGGTATCGTCCTCTTCGGCAAAGTCGAGCATCGCGCGACGGCGCGACTCCCAATGAGCCGAGTAGTTGTCCGCGATGACCGTTCTTTCGATCTCGGCAGCAACATCTTTCGCGCGTTTGTCGTCCTTCTTCATTTGGAACGTCAGCGCCAGCAAGGCGCGGCCATAAGGCTGGAGGTTGCTGCGTTCGCTGAAGATCTTTTCGACCTGTTGACTATCGGCGCCGCCGCTTTCTTCCAGGGCATAGACCATGAACGAACGCGTTTCGAGATCGATGGCCGTGCCGGCTTCTGTCTTTCCGGCCTCGACCATTTCCTTTAACTTCTGGCGTCCGCTGGCCAACCTTTCTTCATTCACGTCGTAGCCGGCATTCTTTGCCAGCGTCAGGCCGTCGACGACGTAAGCGGTCATGAACGGATCGCTCTGGTCGTTTTTCCACCAACCCCAGCCGCCATCATCGTGCTGGTAAGCGTAAAGACGATCAGCGCCCTTCTGGACTTTCTTTTCCAGATCGTTTGAGCCGCGGACCGTCGAGGTCTTCACATCCTTCAATGCTTTCGTCACGATCACATTCGGCAGAAAACTGGACATGGTTTGTTCGGTGCAGCCGTAAGGGAAGCTGGTCAAATAATCCAGCGCGCCAAACAATGTACCGGCAACCGAAGGGGCAACTTCGATGCGCAAACTACGCGCGCGCTGATCAGCATCGGCCGGCATGTTGAGCGCAAATGTCTTATCGGTGTTTTCATCCGAGAAGGTTTCGCTCTGGTTCTTAACTTGATGAAGTCCGCGCGGCACGACCGGCAGCGGGAGTTCCACCGCATCGGATTCAGTGTCGGTCAGCGCCTTTGCCAGGAGCTTGATTTCACCGACGTTCGGCGCGGTGATTTGCCAGTCAATACGCTGCTCGCCCTGCTTCGTGATGGTCACGGTTTTAGTGCCGCCGTTTTGCAGTTGCGCGCCGCTGACTTCGAGCGAGATTTGGGTCGACTTGTCAGCGTTCAAATAATTATGAACGATGCCCGACAAGGTAACGGTGTCGCCTTGCGTGACGAAGCGCGGCGTTTCCAAACGCATGATTACGTCTTTGCGAGCGACTACTTTGTATTTCGTGGCGCCGACTTTTGTGTCGGCGGTTACCCCACGCGCGGTTGCCCGCCAGGTGGTTAGGTTGTCGGGCAAGGTGACGTTGACGGTGGCCTTGCCGTCAGGACCAGTAATTACGTCTGGTTGCCAGAACGCCGTGTCCTTAAAGTTTCGTCGGATTGTGGGTTGGACCAGTTCACCTTCATTCTTGAAATCTGCAAGCTGGTAGGCCGGCTTGTTACTCGCGAGATAGAGCGGCTTGTCGCCGGCGAACCCGGTAAATGAATAGCTGATCGACAGATGCGTCTCGACGGTGTTGTAACGCATGCCGTAAAACTCATTCTTGATGTTGCCGGCAAAGTCTGGCGCAACACTGTAGATAGCTTCATCAACCACGCCGAGACTTACTTCCGCGCCCGAAACGGGTGCGCCATCGGAGTTGCGCGCCAGAATTGTGTAAGACGCGGACTCGCGCGGCTTGTACTCCTTCTTGTTCGAAATGATTTCCAGGTTCAGCATCTTGTCGCGCGCGGGCACCACCAGCCGTTGGTCGCTGGTAAACATGTCGCCGTTCTTGACGTAGGAAACGTTGAGAAAAACGTTGGGCGCGTAGTTGGCCTTGATGGGAATGTCGAGCACTATCGATCTTCCTGCCGAGTTCACCTGCTGAAGATCCATGACGTGGGTCAATTCCGTGCTGACCAGCAGGTGCGCATTGTCGCTTGGCAAGATCGCAAGCACATGGGCAGTTTCGCCCGCACGATAGGACTTTTTATCCGGAACCAGCTTGATCGAATTGTAGTCTTCACTGTAGTACGCCGAATCGGTCCAGGAAAACTGCCGGTCAGTTACCCAAAGATAGCCACCGATTGACGCGATCTTCTTGCCCGACTCATCGATGATGGTTTTGATTGAGAGGTTTCCATCTTCAGTTGTGGTGTAGTCGTAGCTGGCCTGGCCCTGTGAATCGGTTTGCACGTCTGCCGCAGCAACCTCGCGCTCGTGCATCTCATATTCCGGATACGAATACTCTTCGTCTTCTTTCTTTTCTTTTTTGGTCCAGGTGCGTTCGACAAATTTGAGTTGTACTTTGGCCGCAACAGGATGGCCCTCGTAGTCGCTGGTGGTGACTTTGATCTTGGCGACGTCGCCTTTGTTGTAAACGTACTTGTCGGGATCGGCGTTCGCGACCACAGTCCCGCGAGTGGCGACAAAACTAGCGCTGCCGGGAATGATCCGGCGCGCCGAGTCGGTCACCTCAGCTTCGAGCCGGTAACTGTAATCGTTCGTATCGTTCTCATCAGGTGCTGGTATATCAAACGCCACATTCAGATGGCCGCGCGCGTCCAGGGTCCCGTCACTCTCCTGGACCATGTCGTCGCCACCACGGTAATAAGATGAGTATTCATCTTCCTGATCAGATTCGTCGCCAGTGGCCTCGCTATCATCTTCACCAAAATACCAGGCGTAATAGCGGGAACGATAGATGTAGTAATGAACGTCAGCATTGGCTACGGGCGAGCCAAAGAAATACTTGGCATCGATCGCGAAATTTGTTTTCTGTCCCGCCTGTATGAATTTGCCGGGCGCGGAAACTGTCACTTTGTATTCGGGCTTTTTGTATTCGGCGACTTCGAAGTTTCCGTTTGCGCTGCCGCCTTCAATCTCGGCGGCAATGGTGTAGGTGCCCAGCGGCGCAGATTCGGAAATCTCCATTTCACCGTTGAATGTGCCGCGAGGTGAAAGGGGCAGTTCTTTAGTGAAGACGTTCGCGCTGTTTGGATCTGTGACTGTGACGTTGATAGTGCTGTCGCCGACGGACTTGTACGTGCCTGACGGGTCGATCGCGCGGACGATTCCCTTAAACGAAACTGTATGCGCGGGTCGGTAAACCGGACGGTCGGTGTAAACGTAACCCTTCACGTTTTCCGAATCTGCTTCGCCCTCGTAACCGCTGAAGAACAGCCCGCCGAGATCTGAAATGGCAAAGTTGCCGCTCTGTTTGGCGAGGATGAGGTAAGACTTGGAGTCGGTGTCTTCGTCCGCTGCGGGAACGTCAGCCACTTCCTCGCCTTCCGCTGCCTTTGGCTTTTCTACCTTGGCGCGCAGTACGCCCTGACCGTCCGTTGTTCCGGAAGCTACCACTTTCTTCTCTTTGATAATCTCAACTTGCGCGCCGGGACGCGGCTCGCCAGTCTTGCGATCGACCGTGTAGATCAACATCTCGCCGTCGCGCGTGGTCTTATCCAGCATCGTCAGATCTGTGACGACCACGACAGTGTAGGCGCGCAAATCATTGACGACAGCTTCGACCAGATAGACGCCGGGACCGCGTTTGCCGAGGGGAATCATGCGTTGGTCGTATTGGTTTTCGAGAGGCGGCAAAGGCTCGCGCCAACTGCTGACCAGCAAATCCGGATTCAATAGCGGCACGCGCGCGTAGTCAGAAACATTCAAAGGCGTGCGCACAATTTCTTTTTCGGCACGAAACTTTTGATTGAACGCCTGGCGCGAGTCATGGTTCAGTTGCCCGCGCACGAAGCCCTTGATACCTGAATAGGCCCAGCGCTTGAAGTTGCGCACTCGTTCCAGGAACGATTTGCGATGCGGCACGGAGTTGGCCACTTGTTCCTGTTCGTTTTCGCCAACCTGGTGCGGATTTTTCAGGTCGGTAAAAAACTTGCGCGGATCTTTTACCTCGTAAACGCGAAAGTCGAGATGGTCAACGGCTTGATAGTCCACCCAAAGACGCGCGTTGTCGTTCGTTCCATAGGTGCGATGCGTCGAGAGCGAAAAGAATGGCTTCGTCGGAATGGGCCGTTCAACTTCCTCGTAAGGTGCCGCGGGCGTGGCGCCGGCCTTCGCACGCGAGCGCAAGGTAGCAATTGTCAGCGCCGCAGCGATGGCTACAACGTACACCAGCGACGTGATCAGAATGCGATAAGAACGAGAATTCGTGTCTAACACGGCTTAGCCTCCTTTGGGCTAGTCGAGAATTTTCAAACGATAGAAGCCGAGAAAGTTGGAATTACTTTCCAGCGGCCGCCAGCGTCGGTTGGGATGATGATCGAGCACGGATAGCTCGACCTTCTTAACTGTTCCTTCGTCGGTTGGCGACGCACCTGTGTGATAAACGACCCAATCGCCTGCCTGTTCGTTGCTGAGCTTTGCGCTCCCCAAAAAAATCATCACGTGGTAAGGAAACTTTTGCACCCAGGGTTGATAGAAGAAGAGCAGATCGCCGGGCTCGGCGTTGTGGCGGTCGCGACTGATGAACTTGACGTTGAAATTCTTGAGCGTCTGCGCATCAGCAAAGTCGGAAAATTCGCCGGCCGCCAAATCGCCGTCCTTGTAGGCGCCAAAGCCGGTGCGGAAAAGTTTTTCTCCTAGTGGTCCCTGCTCGAGCGTGTACCGGGCCACGTCCGGGGCGACAGGCGAGTAACCCGGACCCATCTTTTGGAACCACCCCCGGTCATGACGGCGCAACGCTTCACGCCAGGCGAAGCGAACCAGGCCGGCACAGTCGCGCTGTTCAGCGTTCCATTGATCGCTCAAGTGGTAAAACTGGCCTTCAGCAATCAGAGTGAACCATTGCCGGAAGTTCTGGCGGTCCATGAAACTCTGCAGCTCCGCCGCGTCCGGCAGGCCGTCATTGTCCGAATCAAGCGAAGTTGTGTGCGTCGAGTGAGCGAGCGGTGAAATGGATGGATGGGAAGTCTTGGCTGAGGCTGCGCTGGCCGCGTTGGTTTCACTTTTTCGGTTCCTGCCAAGCACGAAGTAGGAAACTAAAAGGACCAGCGCGAACCAAAGCACTAATGCGAACGTAACTTGTCGACGTTTCAGGAACGCGAACATGGGGGAATTATCGGCTCTGCATCGAACATGAACGAGGCGGCGCTAATCAGTCGGGCGCCATGTTAACACGTCCGGCGGCAGCGCTTGGCACTGATTCCGTTACTGTGGGAAACCACACTTCCAAGCAGTTCATTACCGCGCGGAGCTGAACGGCAATTTCCGCCGGTAAGTTTTCCAGCGTAGGACTGGCATCCTCGCCGGTCGACTTTCGCTGAAAGAGCGAAGCCTGGGCCCTCCAGAATGGCGCGATCACTCTCCTTATGTCACCCGGTTTTCGTAACCACAAAATAGTAGAAAAGAGTGTTGCAAAAAGCAGCGGGCGCAGTTAGATTGTCGGGGCCAATCATATAAATGAATAGGGTGTCGCCGGAAGATCTGGCGTCCTATCGCTGGCAGAAAGATCTTGCGGAGGTAATGAAGTGCCGATCGGAACATGTCCCGAATGTGATGCGGATGTCCATGTGGATACCGACACAGATAAAGGCGAGCTCGTCTCGTGTGAAGAATGTGGTACGGATCTGGAAGTAGTTGGGTTGGATCCGGTAGAACTCGACATCGTCGAAGAAGAAGCTTTGGACGACGATGAAGATGAAGACGAGTTCTGAGAAATAGTAGGCAGTAGGTAGAAAGCAGTAGGCAGAAAGCGGCAGGCAACGCCCGGTGTTTGCGTTTCGCTTTCTGCCTACTGCTTTCTGCCTTCTATTTTGCCGGCTGGAATCCCGGACGACTTTGACTGAGCGTTACGCCGTTGGGGCCCTGGACCTTGATAGTGTGAAATCGTCCGTCATGACGTTTTTCTTCAGGCGGATAAAACGCGAGCACATAAGCCGACGTCACTTCTTCTGCCAGGGCACGAAACAGCGCTTCGTAATTCGTTTCGTCGGCGTAGACGCTTCGTCCGCCAGTCAATTCTGCTAACCCACTAACATCCAAAGGCGTCGGCAGCGGATTTTGCAGCGCAGCCGGCAACACTCGCGAATAAGAGGGAAGCGTGACGACATAGATGCTGGCATCGGCCGCGTTGGCGCGTTCGATGACGACCGGCGCTGAAACCGTATCGCCCACCGGAAACCCGTCCGTGACAACCAGCACCGCGCGTTTTATCAAACGTCCCTCGCGCGTGCGCGGGGCATGACGGACCAGCATGCGAACCGCATCGTCTACTGCATCGTAAGTATGAGTTGATAACCCGTTTGGCTCTTTCGCCAAACGCTCGATCGCGCGGTCCAGCTTGTTTGCTTCGGTAGTAAACTTCTGTACCGTCTTCACATTCATCCCAAACGACATGACTGCATAGAGCGCAGGATGGTCCGACAACTTCTCGGAAAACGCATTCAACGCGCGCCGCAGCCGATTCATTTCGTCCGCGGTCATGCTGCCGGAGATGTCGACTGCAAAAACCATCGCCAGCGGTCGCGGATCGCCGCTGCGTCGCTCAACCTGGAAAAAAGCGAGGGGTTGTTCGGCTCCATCTACAAATACTTTGAAGTCTTCCTGAGCCAGGTTTCGCAGCGGGCGTCCTGCGGAATCGTTCGCCCTGACGTCGACTGAGACCAGATCGGTGTCGATCTTTAAAACTTCGTCCGGCGCCTGTTCATTTCTGGGGAACACCTGGCGCGGCCGCACGGCTTTTGGATCGGATTGCTGAGCTGCGATTGGGAACACTGCGGCAACGATCGCAAGCGCTAGCAGCAGCGACAGAAGAAGAATGGCTTTGTTGAATTGGTAAAACTGAGACATTCGCGGCCTTATCCGGCACGAGCTTAAACGGATTATACGTGCGCAGGTAACACCAGCCAAGCGGCTCCAACTACGAACAACTGTCCGCAGATTACACAGATTACACAGATTCAGAAAGAGCCAGGAACTTTAACCATTGGAATTTGTTTTTCTGACTCTCTATAACTTGTGTAATCTGCGAAAAGCATAGTTTCTTATGCATGGCAACAGGTCTACGGCGATGCGGCATCAATAAGAGGTACCCAAACTTGCTGACGTTTGCGACGGTGTTATCATCAAGACATGCTGAAAACCAGATCATTCCTATTCATCCTCATAATGGCGCTAGTGACTGCCGTTCCGATTGTTGCCCAAGACAAAGCGACCGGCGGCTTCAAAGGCAAAGTTCGTGTCGAAGCCGGAACGCCGGTGGGCGTCACGGTTGTTGTCCGACAACAAGAGCGCGAAGTGGGGCGGGTGATGACTGGCAAGAGCGGCGAGTTTGCCGTCAATCGACTCAAGCCAGGGCTCTACGGTGTCACCCTGCGCAAACCGGGTTTGAGTGTGGGCACCATCGAAAACATCGAAGTCAAAGCCGGTAAGACGCGCTCATTGGGCGACCGCTTAATCTTAACGATTGATGAAGGCTCGATCGCCTTCATTAAAGGCAGCGTTTTTGATCCAACCGGACGCAGCGTTCCCAACGTTCGCATTGAGCTTTTTAGGATTGAGGCTGATGGAACCGTCAAGAAGATTGATGGCCGAGTTACGAATGAGATTGGCTCGTTTGTTTTTCGGCTGACGCCGGAAGTTGGAAAGTATCGCGTTACCGCTAAAGCAAAAGATTCTGAGCCCGCCAGCAAAGATGTTGAGGTTGATGGCGCGGCTGTCTATCGAGTGGCGCTGACAATTGCTGGGAAGTAAATCGTGAATCGTAAATCGTGAATAGTTGTCCGTGACTTCGCGACGCCATTCTACGGTTTGGCTTTCTCTATTTACGATTCACGATTTACGATTTACGAGTGTTGCTATAGGATTGTGGCCACAAAGAGATGGAAGACCGTGAAGAGTTTCTGACTGCTCGTCAGCTTGCTAAGATTTTGCAGGTGAGCGAGGCGACTGTCCGGCGGCTGGCCCGCAAGCGTCGCATTCCCTCGGTGCGCGTGACGCCGCACATCATTCGTTTCCATCTTGATGCGGTGCGCGAAGCACTGGACGTGCCGCGTTCGCGAATACGGCACGGCGAATATGACCAGCCAGTCGACGATGCGCAGTTGTCGTTTGACGACTTGAGCTTAGGTGGGATGGCGCAAAGCGCCGGCAGTTAGATCGTTTCACTAACGAACAGCAACGAACTACCGCACACCCTATTCCCAAAACTCTACGCCCTATCCCCTAACGCTTAGACCCTTGAACTCGACCCACTTATCACCCTGCTTCACGTAAATCCGCGGCTGGCGAATGGGAAATTTGCGAGCGAACGCCGGATTGCTTTTCAGAAATCGTTGAATAGTCCCGTTGTCGCCGGTTGCGACGCGCCACTTGCCATCTTCACGCACCAGATACTGTTGCACCGCGATTTTGCCTTCGGCTGGAAAGGGCTGACTGACACGGCCAAACAGTTCTGTGTCGACAACCGCAAGATCGCCGGCTATGCGGACCTTCCCAATGCCAATGCGATCGAGCACGTAACGATCCTGCGCTCGTTGTAGCGAACTGATGAAACGTGATTTTGGCAAACGGCTGCGCGTGGTCGACGGCAGGGAATCATAGACAGAACCGTAGTTATGTGACTGCAACTGCGAGAACACCTGTTGGACCACGGCCCGCACCGCAGATTCTTCTGAAGACTGCGCGACGAAAGATACGGGCACGGTCATCAGGAATAGGATCGCGGCGCATCCGGTTCTCCGCAATCGACTGTGGTTAATTTTCATTTCATTCTTCCCCCTTGTCAGCTTCGACGTCAGCGGCGGCAATTACTTCTTTCATTTGTGCGCGATAATTCAGAAACCAGAAAATCATGCCGAGTGCGGCGACGACGAATGCGGTGTTGAAATCTCGGCGCACCAGGAAAAATGCAGCAACGGCGATGCAGATACCCGCCGCAATCATCCAAAAAACTTTCATCGGTCACCCGGCTTCATTTCACCGTCACGGGAATTCGCAGTTCAATCTGTCCCGGCGGATAGCACACCTG
>JANMKA010000028.1:0-44634 GCA_031371765.1 Blastocatellia bacterium | reverse complement strand
GGTAGGGCGGAAGAGGAACTATGAATGATGAATGATCAACGATGAACGATGAATGATGAACGATGAATGATGAACGATGAAGAATGAAACAAGATCTCGTTTTGAAATTCATCGTTCTGAAATTCATAGTTCATCGTTGATCGTTCATAGTTCATCGTTCTTCTGGCCCCATCCTTGCTGTAGTTATCCGGCGTTGCATCTCCCCGATCTTTTGACCCGTTAGTTTTAGCAAAACCCCTGAATAATCTAGGTCTGGCTTGCCGCCGTGGCTGGGCGCGCTGGCGGGTTTTGGTTCGGACGTATGTATTCCGAACTGTTTCTGAAGGAGGTTTCGCAAAAAATGAGATACAAGTTTTTAGGAGTTTTAGTTGCAACCGCAATCATCGGCTTGTTTACCGGATGCAATCAAACCACCAACGACAACGCGAACACACGCGTTAACGCCAATACCAACACGGTGGCGAACGTAAACACGAACGTAAACACAAATGCGAATCGCGGGCTGACTCGCGAAGAATATGAAAAGAAAAAAGAGGACTACGCGAAGGAGGCGAAGGGTTCGGGCCGCACAATTGGCACTGGCTTGAACGACGGTTGGCTCTGGACCAAGACTCGTTTTGATTTGGCAGCCGCGGACGATCTGCGCGACTCGACCATCAATGTTGACGTGGCAAACGCGGTCGTAACGCTGACTGGAACGGTCGCCACTGCGGCGCAGAAAGCCAAAGCCGAAGCTGTGGCCAAAGCCGTAGAAGGAGTGACGGGCGTGAAGAACATGCTCACGGTCGTCGCTAACACGACCAACAACAACGCAAATCAGAAGACTGCGAACCCGAAGAAGTAGCGGACTAAGACCCTATGTCAGCGGCGGCTCTGCCGCGTTCCGTGCGGTAAGGCTCAGCCTTACCGGCCCGACCTTTTAGTCTTCGAGGCTGCGCCTCGTCCAGCAGCGGCGTAGCCTCTTGTTCAATAGCGACTATGTCGGTAAGGCTGAGCCTTACCGCACGGACTGCGGCAGAGCCGCCGCTGGTCGGGTCATGGCTGCATGAAACCTCACTTGGCGATACTGCGTATCACCGTTGAATCCCCATTTGTTTTACTTAACATTGCTTTCTAAGCTAAGCTCAAGATTCTTTCGCTGCCGAGTTTATGAAGCGTCGCTCAGCAGACGAATCTGAACCGCAACAACCGCAAATTTCAAAGAGAATGGACTGCTCAGGAGGAACTAACCTTGTTCAATCGCCGCGTGCTTAATCGTCTCTTCAGCTCCGCAATGTTTCTGGTGCTCGCGTTCGGTCTCGCAACCGCCGCCTATTCGCAGACCAAGCTGCTTCGTTTCCCGGATATTTACGGCGACCGTGTAGTGTTCACTTACGGCGGAGATTTATGGACCGCGCCGGCGGCCGGGGGCTCGGCGGTGCGCCTGACGGCCCATCCGGGCATGGAAGTATTTGGCCGATTTTCTCCTGACGGGAAGTGGATCGCTTTTACCGGGCAATACGATGGCGATGAGCAGGTCTATGTGGTGCCGGCGACCGGAGGCACGCCGCGACAACTTACTTTCTATCCTGCCAAGGGACCATTAGCGCCGCGCTGGGGGTGGGACAATCAGGTTTATGGCTGGAGCCGCGACGGGAAGCGAGTGTTTTTCCGGGCGCAGCGTGATTCATGGGCCTTGCCGATCGCGCGGCTTTATTCAGTTGCGGTTGAAGGTGGACCAGCGGAAGCATTACCAATGCCGGAAGCAGGTTCGGGCGATTATTCTCCCAACGCGGATCAGATGGTCTACTCTCCACAGTCGCGCGATTTTCGATCAGAAAAGCGTTACGGTGGCGGTCAGGCAAACGCGCTTTACACTTTCGATCTGAAAACCTACGCGACCAAGCGAATTGCCGAAGGCCCGCGCGCTACGCGCGATCCAATGTGGGTTGGCAATACGATTTATTACAACTCGGATCGTGACGGACATTTCAATCTTTATTCTTACGACACCGGCAGCGGCAAGACAGCTGAGGTAACCAGCAACAAGAGCTACGACGTACGCTGGCCCAGTTCGGACAACGAAGACAGAATCGTCTACGAGCTAAATGGCGAGCTTCAGGTGCTCGACACCAGGACCAATCGCAGCACGCCAATTTCCATTACCGTTCCTGACGAAGGGTTGTCGCGCCGCCCCAGCCATATTGCTGTTTCCGGTTTCATCGAATCCGTCGGACTCAGTCCCAAAGGCGAGCGCGCGCTGTTTGCCGCGCGTGGCGATATTTTTACGGCGCCGATCGAAAAAGGCCCAACGCGCAACCTGACACATTCGTCTGGGGCGCATGACAAGTGGCCGGCCTGGTCTCCCGACGGGTCGCGCATTGCTTTCATTTCCGACCGCACCGGCGAAGAAGAGTTGTATGTCATGCCGCAGGACGGACTGAAGCCTGCCGAGCAAATTACCAGCGGGGGCCAGGCGATGCGTTATCAACCTGAATGGGCGCCCGATGGCAAGCGGATCGCATTCAGCGACAAGGACGGAAAGATTTATGTGGTCACGCTCGCGGATCACAAGATGATTGAAATCGCGGATGAGACGCATGGCCAGGTTCGCGATTACGTCTGGTCGCCACGAGGAAATTTTCTTGCCTTCAGCATGAATGCGGGCCCAAATCGCTTTTCGGCCATTTATATCTGGGGCGTCAGTGACGGCAAGCTGCGTCGCGTGACTGATGACATGTTCAATTCTTACAGCCCGGCATGGGATCCGCAGGGAAACTATCTTTACTTTCTCAGCGATCGCGAGTTCCAACCGCAGATCTCACAGATAGAATTCAACTACGCAACCAATCGCACGGCTTACATCTACGCGCTGGCTTTGCGCAAAGATGTGAAACATCCGTTTCCTCCGGAAAGTGACGAGGTGACGATTAGCAAGCCCGACGAGACGCCCAAGCCCAAGGGCACGCCTCCCGGCGAGGAGCCCAAATCGCCGGCGAAAGACATTAATAAGGAGCTAAAAGAACCGGCGAAGGAGCCGGCGAAAGAACCAACTCCCGACGCCGACAAAACACCGGCGCCGGCTGCCGGTGAAACTAAGTCCGACACGGCCGCGAAATCACAAGCGCCCATGACGATCGACTTCGATGGTCTCGGCACGCGCGTGGCCCGCGTTCCGGTGACAGCAGACAACTATGGTGGCATCTCGGCAAAGACCGGACATTTGATCTACGCCGTTGGCTCGGCTTTCTACTACGGCCGCACGGGCGATCGTCCGACAGTGTTGAAAATATTTGCTTTCAAGGATCGGAAAGAATCCACCATCGCGGAAGATATTCGCGGCTACACCATGTCTGACGACGGCGCAAAACTGCTGGTTGCGCAAGGGCCAGGTTACAACATTTACGACGCCACGCCGCAGGGCGATAAGAGCAAGAAGCCGGTTTCGACTGCGGGGATGTTTGTCGATCGCGTTCCCGTCGAAGAATGGAACCAGATCTTCAACGAAGTCTGGCGTCGCTATCGCGACTTCTTTTACGTGCCGAACATGCACGGTTACGACTGGGTCGCACTGCGTGAGCAATACAAACCGTTGTTGCAATACGTTTCTCATCGTTCTGATCTCAATTACGTGATCAGCGAAATGATTTCGGAGTTAACAATTCAGCACGCCTACATTGAAGGCGGCGATTTCCAAATTCCGCCGCGGCCGCGCAGTGGTTTGCCGGGTGCGCGTTTTGAATTGGATAAGGCAGCGGGCCGCTATCGCATCTCCAAAATCTTCGAAGGCGAAAACGAAGAGGACAGCTATCGCTCGCCGCTTCATGAAATCGGAGTCAACGTCAACGTCGGCGATTACGTGCTGGCGATTGACGGCGAGGAGTTGAAAGGCACTGACGATCCCTATCGCCTGTTGCGTTTCAAGGCCGACAATCCCGTTTCCTTGACAGTGAACAAGACGCCTTCGCTGACCGGCTCGCGCATAGTTTCCTATCGCCCGATCACCGACGAAGGAAACCTGATTTATTTGGACTGGGTTAATCAGAACCGGCGCAAGGTGGACCAGGCAACCGGAGGACGCGTCGGCTATATTCACATTCCCGACATGGGCGCGAACGGGATTCGCGAATTTATCAAATGGTACTACCCGCAAATTCGCAAAGAAGGATTGGTTGTCGACGTGCGTGCAAACGGTGGCGGCAATGTTTCCCGCATGCTGATCGAAAGACTGCGGCGAAAGTTGTTGGGTCTGAACTATGAACGCACCGACGATGACGCGATCACTTACCCTGACGCGGTGTTTGTCGGGCCAATGGTTGCGTTGCTGGATCAAAACTCGGCCTCGGATGGCGATATCTTTCCCTACATGTTTCGCAAGGCGGGACTTGGTCCATTGATTGGCAAACGTTCGTGGGGCGGCGTGGTCGGCATTCAAAGCCGGGGGCCACTGATGGACGGCGGCACCGTCTTTGTTCCCGGATTTGGGCTGGCTGATGAAAACGGCAATTGGATCATTGAAGGCTACGGTGTCGATCCGGACATCGAAGTCGACAATGATCCAAAGTCCGAGATTGAGGGACGCGACGCGCAACTCGAACGCGGCATTGCGGAAGTGATGGCGCGACTGAAGACTCCGGTGAAGTTGGCGCCCAAGCCGGCAGGCCCAATTAAGACGATCAGGTAGAACCAATAACGTTGATAATGTTTAGGAAGCTGCGGGGGCATGCCCGCCTTCCTGACCACGAGCTAACCGTAGTCGAGGTTTGAATCCAGTTTATTGGGCTCGAGAAGAATTTAATAAGCATCTCGCAGGTTGGGAAGGGGGCACGCCCCCGCTGGTTGGTCATCACAAACTATCAGTCATCAGCCGGTTCAGATCTTTGGCCGCGACCACTCCTTCCAATTCCTGAGCGTTAGCACCGCGGTAAATACAAAACCCTTCCGCAGCGTGTTGGCCGGTAGACTTTTTGCCGACTGGCTCAGCCCGAACCTTGCTGTCCTTGATCCGCACCGGCCAGGCGAACGCTGTGTCGTGCCAATGGACCACAAGGTCCGGAAGAGGATTAGTCAGCGCACTCTCAGCATTTGCGCCGGTGCAAACGACCTCCTTTACGAGCGGCTGGCCGTCATCGTTAACCAGTCCCAGCAACATTTCCTTTAGTTCGCCGCAGTTGTGATCGTACTGGTCCAGAGGAACGCTTCCCTGTGCCTCTCGTCCAATCAAGTTAACGCGAATCCAGCCATACTGATCGGTCGGTAAAGAAAATGCGCGAGTGTTCGCCCAATCGTAGGCCGGCAGCATCGTCGGCCGGGCCAACTTGTGCGTTGCCACCGTTGGCGTCAGTCGGTAATAGAGTTTTTTGAGTCCTTCAGGCGTGTGCCGCTTTATGGTTGCCAACAACGAGAGCGCACGTTTGGTCCACGACTGCGAACGCCAGTTTGCCAGCCGCGAAAAACCACGCTCGCAAAGTAGCGGCGCCAGGAACGCGGGGAATCCAAGCGCCGGCCGCATTCCATGAAGAGCAAAAACCATAACAGTCGCATCATTACCCGCAGCCTCGATCAGCCCCGCGATTTGTGCATCCACCGCTCGATAAACATCCTTCAGCAGTGGCTCAAGCGTGCGGCCATTATTTAGTGCCCGGGTTTGGTAAACACCATGTTCCGGTTGCAGCGTATGCCACATCTGATGGCCCGCGTGATGCACTTCAGGAAATACCAGCAACGACAAGCGTGGCTTGGTCTCACGGATTAACGTTTGCGCCAACTGTCCTCGCAAGCGCGCGCCTTCGACGCAAGCCGCCGTCAATTCTTTTAGATTGACTTGATTGTTCGGCGTGGTATTGACGAAACGGTTAGCGGAGAGCGGATGCGCGGGCGAGTTCTTTACCAGCGCCAGAATTTCTTTGGGCCCAGCCTGAAGGCCTGCATCGGTCGTGTCGTGTGCCCACCATTCGGAGACTTCAAACCCATCTGACATACCAACAGGCTGGGCGAATGGCACATCGAAGACTCCAATTCGAATATTTCGCAGCGCAGGTAGCGTCCAAAACGGCGTCAGGTGCAGACCGTTGTAACGGCTCAAACTCATCGACCCTGGCTTCCAGCTCCACTCGCTATAAACGCCATGTGTGGTTGGCCCGGCGCCGGTCATGAAGGTGGGCCAGACCGCACCGCTGCCGATGTGTGCCGGGGACTGCACGCGCAACCATTGACCACTCGCCAACAACGCCTTCAGCGCCGGCATTTCATTTTGTTCGATGAGTTGCCGGACCAAGGTAGACTCGGCCGCGTCGATGCCGATCGCTAAGACGTTTGCGTTTGCGCCGTTAGCGGTAGTCATTGAGCAACTCCTGCGGATTAATCCAGCGCCGCTCGGAGGCGGATCGCAGGCAGGCTTCAACCACGGCCATTGTTTGCAGATTGTCGCGGCCGCTGGAGTCAGGCGCAACGCCCGTAACCAGCGCGCGCTCGAATTGATCGAGAATAATTCTTTCCTCCGTCATCTTTCTCGCGCCACGTCGTACCAGCCGCGGCAGTTTTCCGTTTTCACACAAAATCAGCCAGCGCTGAAACACGTGCAGGGTGGCGCGCTCGCCTACAAAGCGCGCGTAGAATTCCTGACCCCGTTCAAAAAACTGGTGCCCACTTGATTCATAGGTAGCGGTGTAAGTGGCGCGTGTTTCATCTGCAAAAGATAACAACACCTGCAGCGAAGCGCCCGGCGGAAGTCTTCCCCAGGGCAGCGTAAAGCTCTCGGCCGCCACGCCGTTCACCTCTTTTCCCAACACGTAACGCAACGCGTCCAGGTGATGAACGCTCATGCCCCAGAGCACGCTGTTTTGCAATTCTGCGAGTGATGCAGCAATTTCATGAGGCACCGCGTAATACTGGCAAGTGACGATACCGATTCTGCCGAGTGCGCCATCGCTTATGAGGCGCTTTACAGTGCGGAAGGCCCGCATGAAACGAAAATTTTGGGCCACCAGGATGGGAACGTTTTGTCTTTCCGCAAGTGAGACCAGGGCCGCAGCGTCTTTGAGGTTGATGGCAAAAGGTTTTTCTACCAAAACTGCGACGCGACGCGAGAGCGCTGCGTTGCAGGGTTCGGTGTGACGATCCGCAGGAGTTGCGACTATGACCGCAGCGCAATTCGTTTGCTCAATTGCTGCGTGCAAGTCGAGGAAACAAGACTGCGCTGGAATATTCAAAGCGGCGCCACCGTCTTGCAGCGCGTTGGGATCGATGTCGCTGCAGCCGACGAGTTCATAGGCTGGTGCAGCTTTAACTGCGCGCACCCAATCTCTCCCCCGAGCGCCCAGGCCGGCAACGACTACTTTAAGTGCCATTCGTAAGCTCGTCCGTCCTTAACACTCAAGCCGGCAAGAAAGTCGCGAGAACGGATCAGTGAACGCAGGAAAAATCTCAGCGTGCGCGGGCTTACAGTCCCCAAACTTGCGGAAGCCAACGCCATCATCGTCTGCAAATCTGGTTTGAAGGGCCGCTTGGCTATCATTTGCGGCAGAATGCGCAGTGGTTGGCCCGCCCAAAGGCGCATTGCTCCGAGCATATAAAACGCAGCAATGTCCCCAGCATCATCGGCATATCTGTGTGAACTCGCGCCGATACCACCATTAGCCGTCGCGAAGGTCGCATTGCCCGAATGGTAACGATATTGGTAAAGCATATCGGGCAAAGTCACTACGCGACCAGCGGCCTTCAGCTTGAAAAAGAAATTTTGATCTTCTCCGCCAGAATACTGTTCGCTGTAACCATTGATTGCATCGAAGCCAGATCTGCGAAACATGGCTGAGCCATGAGGAAACGGAACGTACGGCGAACGTCGCACCACCCGCCAACGATCGCGCGGCCTGACATGGCGCCCGTCGGCATCGATGCCCTCGCAAAGTGTACCCAGGGCAACGACATCAGGCTGCGTCTCGAGAATTTCCCATTGGCGCTTGAGTCTGTCCGGAGAGCAGGTGTCGTCTGCATCCATGCGAGCCACGATCGGGGCGGTTGAGTTGCGGACAACAAAATTTGAACTAGCCGACAGGCCGAGTTTGCGATCGCTTCTCAATAAACGTACGCGGCTATCGCGCTTTTCCCATTCGCGCAGCACACCTTCTGAACCGTCAGTGGAGGCATCGTCCAAAATCACAAACTCGAAATCACTGAAAGTCTGATTGAGAATGGACGGGATACTCTCATGCAAAAAGGGTAATGCGTTATGAGCAGGCATTACTACACTAAGTCGGGGTGCGTTCATGTTTCCGCTGTTTGATCGATTATTAAACTACCAGAGCAACACTGCTGTCCGTCATGCCGGCCGAGTGGGGGATCCTGGGCGATGGCCTTGAATTCTAACATTCTTGACTTGGCTTATTAAAATTCTGTGAGTGCGACAGCAATTTGGAGGAACGATTGATTCGTTGTTGACCTGATCCGGTTGCACTTCAAAATTTGAATCGACCCGCGAGAATTATTCGCAGCTGCGGTTGCTGTCTGAGTAACGAGCGGCGATTGTCACCCCTGCACCAGCAATTTCTCCTGCGGCAACATAGCAGGCATCCCCTTGTGCTGCCAGCAACGAACCGGTCCGTGGACGCGCCGGGAACAGGGTGTGCCTTTTTTTGTGCGCGCGCCGCAAGTGTAGACGTCGGCTTCGATGGTATTCGCAGGCGAAGTTGCCGGCGGCGTCCCCGGAGTTGAAGTGAGTTGCTGGCCGGTGGAATTGTTGAGGGGAGAATCGGATCGTCTTTCGATAATCAGCGGCGGCGCCGGGGCCTGGCGCGCGCGTCCCAGCAGATAGCCTGAAGTAACGAACGCCAATGAGAAGAACAGCAATGGCAGGAAACGCTCTCGTTTGAAACGCGCAGCACAGACTTTACAAAACCGGCGGCTGGTCCAGAAGTGCCAGCGCAAACGAATCAGTTTGTTGCCACACTCGCAGCAGAAGTTTGGCTGGTACACGGCGCAGTTCTCCGCGTTTAAGTTTGGAATTTGCGTTGAGCGGCGGGTGATGAAACTGGACTTAACTTGAGCGCCGCGATTATATGCCCTTCTTGGCTTCATGCAATAGCACTGTGGGTTAAAGGTTTTCGGCCGGGGCGCTTCGGCTTTGCCGTCTGATGTGCGGCGGTGGCTACGCCCCGCCGTAGCGCTTCTTTTTGCTTCGGGCTATGCCCGTTGCGAAACCTTTGGCCAACCAAATCTGAAGGGCGAAGCCGAATCAAGGGCTTAGCCCGGTAACAATCTGGCTGCTACCGGCGGGGCATAGCCACCGCCGCACATCGGGAGGCAAAGCCAAATCTTACGTGGCCGTTACATTTGAGTTAAGCCAAGCAACGCCACCACCCTTTCCGGCGTCGGAACAACTCGTTTCCCTTCGCTAACAGCCACTCGAATTGCAAAAGCACAAGTAGCGCGGGCATACTCTTCGCTCATCTCTAAGCAAACTTATGACGCTATTCTTCAGATCCAGGCAAAAGTGTTCGTTCGCAGTTCTGGCGGCGGTTTTCATGTTGAGTCTTCTTCCCAACGCGGCGAACGCCCAGGGTCCCGACGATGTCGTGACCACTGACGTATCCCTCGTGCAGTTGAACATCGGCGTGGTCGACGCGCGCGGCTATGCAGTCACGTCCCTTTCGCGCAATGACTTCACGGTTTATGAAGACGGAGTGAAACAGCCGATTCTTAACTTTGAACCGACCGATACGCCGTTCAGTTTGGTGTTGCTGCTGGACATGTCAGGTTCGACCACCAGTTTTCGCCCGCAGTTGAAACAGGCGGCGAGCCGCTTTCTTGACGCGTTGGGGCCGGACGATCGCGTCGCGGTGATTCAATTCAACGCGAAGATAAAAAATCTCTCGGGCTTTACTACCGACCGCAGAAAATCTGCATACGCAATTCAAGAGCTTGCGGTGGGCGCGGGGGAAACGCACCTGTATGAAGCGCTCAACTATTCACTGCGTGAGTTGGCAAAGGAACAGAAGAGGCGCAAGGCGATTGTGGTTTTGACTGACGGGCTGGACACGTCGCTGCGCAATGCGGATCGTGCTTCCGCCGCGCGCGCGCAGTCAGATGCAGAAGCCGTTGCCTCGATCGATCCAAAAGCGAGTGCGGCGCTGAATTCAGTTTTGAATAATGCCGATCGCCAGGGCGTCACTATTTATCCGCTGGCGTTGCCGTCGGGCGATCCCAAGCGGTTGCCTTTGCGCGATCCAGTGATCACCGGAATCTATGCAGCCGCGCACGCTCGCCTGCAAAACCTGGCGGATCGCACCGGGGGCCGGCTTAATGAAATTCAGCGGCTGGATCAGATGGCGAGATTGTATGTTGAGGTGGCGGCGAATCTGCGCACGCTTTACACCGTCGGTTATAAGCCTCCGACCGAACGAAGGCGCGACGGCAAGTGGCATGAGATACGTGTTGAAGTAGCGCAGCCGGAGTTGACTGCACGAACCAAGCCTGGGTATTTCGCGAGGTAAGAGTTTCGAGTTTCTAGGTTCGGGTTCCGAGTTCTGGTTTTGCGTCTTGGGTTGGATTGCGTTTGAGTTCTGACTCGAAACTCGGAACTAGAAACGCGAAACTGGCCCCCAGTTTACTATTCACCATTTACCATTTACTATTTACCAAAAAGGCACGCACCCGTAGCTCAGCTGGATAGAGTACCTGACTACGAATCAGGGGGTCGCATGTTCGAATCATGCCGGGTGCACCATATACATTCAGTGAGTTAGGGCGTCCCTCTGGGTGCCCTTTTTCATTTGTTTGCGTCTCGTGTGCCGGTTGTTCGCAAGTCCAGATCAAAACTGATGTTAACGCAGGAGTTTTAACAGAAGATGCCAGGAGTGAACGTATCGTCAACGTGAAATAAACGGCGGGCTGCAGAGTTCCTGAGCAATGAGTTCGCCAGCTAGTCGATGACCAGTTTCATTCCAATGGCCCAGCCCTTGGCCCTCACGTACCCCATGAAGAAAGACTCTGTTCCGAGTAGCGTATTCTGCCAGCGCGGGCGCGAGATTCAAAACTTTAAACCCATTACGCTCGCCTAAGGCCTTGATACGATAATCGGGCGAGAAAAAATTGCTAACGCCCAAGCTGTTCATATATTCCTGACGCGCATCGGCATTTGGATAAACTTGGACTCCCATGCTCCCCGTAACCACCAGAAATTTTGCGCCTTTTGCTTGCACCTCATCCCGAATCTTTAGAAGTAGTCCCTCCGTCACTTTCCAAGCGTCGCTCCAGTCGGGAGTGGCCGGGTTACGAAAGATCTCATTGTCCGATCCGGGCTCGATTCGACGATTTCCAGAACCGGCTTGTTTTTGCTCGCGCTCGGAGATCTGAGCAGACGACTGGTAACCCTCCCGAATCATATAAAGCAATCCCAGAAGACGCAGGTTACTTTGCAGTCGGTAGTATGACTGGCCCAGAAATGACTGGTGAAAACGAAATATAAGTGAGCGGTTTCGGGCTCTGAGGAGAGAATCGTCGAGTACCAGGTGGCTGTCCTGAAAAACGAAGTAAGGCAGTGCCTGTTTCTTGTAGGCGTTGAGAGTCCGGGAGTTATCCCTAACATCATTGCCGGTGGTGAATAACAGCACAACAACATCAGGCGAGAATTGCCAGACGCGTTTTTGCAAAAGTACTAATTCCTGGGCTGTTGAATAGCCCCCAACGCCAAAACTCAACACCTCAACTTTCGAAATTCCACGCCGAGGACACTCCTCTAACTTTCGCTCCATCACCGACCAAAAAGCTTTTTCCAGTGGTACCTGAAGAGCTTCAACAAATGAATCCCCGACCACAGCTATCCTGAGCGTATCAGGAGGCTTCGTAATAGTATGTTCCCTATCGTGGAAGCCGCGGCTATTGATCTTGACGTAAGTTACGCCTTCCTTTTTCCACCAACCTTCAGCGCCCGGCGCAAGCGAATAACCAGCATCTTGATCGACAATGTAAGGATTGAAGTATCTGAAACCAGAGACCCGCAAGCCGATTTCAGCGATTAGAAGCGCGACGAGCGTTCCGCCACAAATTAGAAGCAACCTGACAAAACGCGGTCTCTTTTGAGAACGAACTCGTTGTGGAGATTCGGCGCTGTCAGTCATAACCAAGCCGGCAGATCTGCATTCAATCCTGGCATACCATAGCTCTACTGCGGCGGCTCGACGCGCTTGCCGGGATTCAGGAATTGCAATCCACCTTCGCGCAGTTGTTTGTTCAAGTTCGCCACGTCTGTCTCCACAAACTTATTCAGTTCTGCAATCAAATCATTTAGCTGCTTGGCCAGGTCGTCGATGCGGACCATTTCGTCCGCAGTGGGCGCGGCCGTGTAACTATCCAGTCCGCCGGCGAGTCCGTTTATTTGACCAAGCAACGGGCGGTGCTCATCATTAGGCGCGAACACATTCTGAGACGTCCCTGTTTGGGGTCCAAACATCCTATGAAACGTTTCCCGTTGTAAACAGCGAAAACCGTTTTTTCTCAGGAACTGATCGAAATACGAGAGTGATGATCTTCGCGGCAAACCTCCAACTGGGCCAAGGCGAACCCTTGTCCTCAATCGTTATTAATCTGATTGATAGTAACAGCCAACGTTACGACATACCTGCAGACGTACGACCCGTTCCCAACTTTGCTTTTACACAAGTAATCTTCAGAGTACCGAACAACCTGCCCGCCGGCACTTGTACTATCAAAATTAAGGCCCATGGCCAAGTCAGCAATCCTGGCACTCTGAGCATTCGCGTCCCCTAGTTGCTCAGTGCGTGAGGGATCGACCTGTCTTGTTATGCGTAAGCGCGCTGGCGCGTGAACGAAACGATTCCTGGATTTGCAGCACGACGTCGGCCAAAGGGATCGCCAGGGCCACGCAGATCCAAACGACGAGTTCGGCGACCGCGTTGCCTTTGTCGTCCAGTCGAAACACGCCGGAGATCAGCCTCACTTCAAAGAACACCAGAGCAACTGCATAACTGCGTGTCATCCATTGGCGGTGCTGCTGGACTTTGCCCTTGAGGATGAAGGCGAGGCCAATGGCTGCGGTCGACATCAATAGGATCGCGTCGACCGCGGTGGCAATCGTGAACGAGCGGGGCACGCCCATGCGTTCCTCGAAATACTGAATATAGACTCCCACCGGCCCCACGACGAAGAAAACACTCGCCACATAAATCCGTCCGACTACACGATGCATTCTGGCAAAGCGCCGGCGCAGGCGATCAGAAAATTGCATTGGGGCAAGCAAGAGAGCGCAGGCACCCGCCAAACCGTGTGGCAGCAGCAACCACTTGAACGGCGCAAAGTGAGCCCGCATCGGATCAGCGCTGTCGATCAGGAAGCGCTCATTGTGCTGCGCGACATAGACCATCATCATGCCGATAAAGGCAAAAAGAAGATACTTTGGCCGCAGCCAGGAAGGACGATTCAACGACTCCGATCGAGTTACCATTAGTCCCCCAAAGTTTCAAGTTTCAAGTTTCCGGGTTCAAGTTCCAAGTTATTCAGGTTTCAAGTTTCCTGCTGGTGGTTCACAGCGTTACTTGAAACTTGAAACTTGTAACTTGAAACTATTTTCATTGCGGCGGCTCGAGGCGCTTGCCGGGATTCAGGAATTGCAAGCCGCCTTCGCGCAATTGTTTGTTCAGATTCGCCACGTCTGTCTCCACAAACTTATTCAGTTCTGCAATCAAATCATTTAGCTGCTTGCCCAGGTCGTCGATGCGGACCATTTCGTCCGCAGTGGGCGCGGCGGTGTAACTGTCGAGCCCGCCGGCTAGGTTGTTGATTTGACTAAGCAACGGGCGCGGCTCGTCGGGCAGAGCTGGGCCAGCGCTGCCCGTATCTGGCGGGGCAACCAGTTTCTTCTGGATTTGATTCAATTGATCCAACAGCTTCTGGATCGAATCGTTCGTTTGTTTCGAAACTTCCGGATTGTCTTTCAAGGAAGTTTGCAGCGCCGTGATTTGCGTGTTCAGGCTGCGCATTGTCTTGCGCGCGGCCTCGGCTGATTTTTGCAGGGCGTAGACACGAGCGATTGCCTCAGCCAGCTTGCTACGGTCGGCCTCGACAATCTGGATGCGCGGGTCTTCCTGAACCGTCACATTTCCGCTGGCAGTTTTGTCTCCCGCGACAATCTTGATTGTATAAGTGCCGGGCTGCACGCGTGGACCGCGTGACTGTCCAAAAAAGCCGCCGCCGCCGGCGCCTTCGCCCGCGCCCTCTGGTGGTGGTGCCGGCGAGTTCAAGCGCAGATCCCAAACGACGCGGCTCAAGCCCGCTTCCTTTGGTCCTTTCAAATCGCGCACCACCGTACCCGCGCTGTTCGTGATCGTAATCTTTACGTCGTCTTTTGGTTTGTCTTTTAAGTAGTAATTGATGACCGCGCCATAAGGCGGATTGGGCGACGTAAACCACTTGTGCCCGATGTTGCCTTTGCGGTTGTAGAGACGGAAGTGAGTGGCCGGCGCCACGTCGAACAGATGAATGTCGGAAGCGAGAATGCTGTCGGCGGCGCGCTCGAGTGGGCTGAGATCGTCAAGCACCCAAATTGATCGGCCATGCGTGGCCAGCACCATCGCGTTGTCGCGCGGATGAATTTGAATATCGTCAACGCGCACGGTGGGAAAGTTTCCCTGCAGACGAGTCCAACGCGCGCCGCGATCAAACGAAACATAAGCGCCAAACTCAGTTCCCATAAATAAAAGATTCTGGTTGCGTGGATGCTCGCGAATCACACGCGCCGTCACACCAGCCGGTAGATTCGACTTAATACTTTTCCAGGATTCACCAAAGTCGTTCGTGACAAAAACGTAAGTGCTGTAATCGTCGGCGCGATGGCCATCCAGGGTCAGATAGGCAGTGCCTTCAGCGTAACGCGAAGGAACGATGCGGCTGACATAAGTGTTTTTAGGGACGCCGGGAATGTTCGCAGTGATGTTTTTCCAGGTGCGACTGCCATCGCGGGAGACTTGCAGATTGCCATCGTCAGTGCCGGCGTAAAGCAAACCTTCCTTGATCGGCGATTCCGCAAATGTAACGATCTGCCCAAAGGTCTCCACGCCATCGTGGCGCGACAGCATGTTCTTGTCGGGCAGCGCGCCCATGATTGGCAGCTTTTCGCGGTCCTGGTCCTTCGTCAGATCGTCGCTCCAGGTCCAGGTGTTGCCCCGGTCCATCGACTTGAAAACGCGATTGCCGGCGAAATAAATGGTGCGATTGTTGTAGGGCGAGATGACGATGGGCGAATTCCAATCGAAGCGATAACGCTTTTCGCCGGGCCGCGATTCAGGCTTGATCGATTTGCGTTCGCCGGTTTTCATTTCCAGTCGCGACAGCGACCCGTTTTGTGATTCGACATAGACGATGCCGGGATCGGTTGGGTCGACCACTGAATAAAAACCGTCGCCGCCGCCGGTGCGGTACCAATCGTCGTTGGTGATGCCTTCCGAATTCAACGTGCCGCTTGGTCCTGACCAACTGCCGTTGTCCTGCAACCCACCGTAAACCCAAAATGGTTTTTGGTTATCCAGCGAAACTTCGTAAAACTGGCCGAGCGGAATCGTGTTGATGAAGTCCCAAGTCCGGCCGCGATCGTAAGAAGCATGCAAGCCGCCGTCGGATCCGGCCAGCACGTGATTCGAATTCGCAGGATCGATCCACAGCGCGTGAAAGTCACCATGAATGCGCTGCACAATATTTGAAACCCACGTCTTGCCCCCGTCATCCGAGTTGTACATGTTTGCGGCCAACTGCCAGACGCGCTGCTCGTTGTTCGGGTCAATGCGAATCTGACTGTAGTACATGGGCCGCGAATCGAGCTCACTCACTTTGCGCCAGTTGTCGCCGCGGTCGTCGGAACGAAACACGCCGCCCTTCGCATTTTCGACAAGTGCATAAACCGTGTTCGGATTACCGCGAAATACATCGAGGCCAATGCGTCCGGTAGTTCCTTCCGGCAAACCCTTCGTCAGCTTGGTCCAGTTCGCGCCGCCGTCCACCGTTCGATAAACGGCACTGCCCGGGCCGCCACCGTTAAACCCCCACGGCGTTCGGCGACGTTGATACGCAGCAGCGTATAGCGTCAGCGGACTTTGCGGGTCCATTACCAGATCGGTAATGCCCGTATCTTCGTTGACGAATAAAACATTCGACCAGGTCTTGCCGCCGTCAGTAGTTTTGAAAACGCCGCGCTCTTTGTTTGGTCCCCACAGATGGCCCAGCGCGGCTACATAAACAATATTCGGATCGCGTGAATCGATCACGACGCGGGCAATATGTTTCGTATCGCGCAGGCCCAGGTTCGTCCAGGTCTTGCCTCCGTCCAGCGAACGATAAACGCCATCGCCCCAGGATGAGCTTTGGCGATTGTTTGGCTCACCCGTGCCCACCCAAATGATGTTCGGATCAGATGGAGCGATCGCGATGTCGCCAATCGAAGTGTTGGGTTGCGTATCGAAGATTGGTTCAAAGGTTGTGCCGTTGTTAACTGTTTTCCAAACGCCGCCGGTTGCCGCGCCGACGTAGTAAACACTCGGATTGCTTTCAACGACCGCAATGTCGTCGATGCGACCGCCCATGATCGCCGGGCCAATGGAACGAAACTGCAGGTTCTTGAGAAACGTTTCGTCGAGCTTGTTGCTTTTTTCCTGGGCTGTCGCGAATGAAGTGATGAGCAGGATGGACCACGCGATAGCGACTAGCCTGGTGGTGGTATTGGCAATTCGAGTGTTGGTCATTTGGCTTCCTTTACGGCGTGTCACCAGACCCGTTACTGGTTTAAGATTGAGACAGCTTAAAAACTGCAACTGAACAAATTCTGAAATGCTTTGGTTTATTCTTGCCAGGTTGGAAAGCGACAAAATAACACAGGAATCATCGGTAACTGAATAGTAATTCTGATAATAGTCCTGGTTTGAATAAATCTCTGTGCGTCCTTTGTGCTCTCGGTGTCTTTGTGGTGGATCATCATTAACTGCTGGTTACCACGGAGGCACAGAGAACCAAAGGACGCACAGAGAAAACCCAAAACTATTGCTTGAGCATGGAGAGTTAATTAGATGAGTAAACCAAGCGTCTTGATCATTTGCACCGGCAATGCCGCCCGCAGCCAGATGGCGGAAGGCTTGCTCCGTCACGATGCCGGCGATCGGTTTGAAGTTTCCAGCGCCGGAATTTATCCCAGTTACGTGCGCCAACTGGCTATTGAGGCGATGAGCGAAGTGGGCATCGATATTTCGGCGCAACGATCAAAGTCGGTCGAAGAGTTTGCGGATCAGGACATCGATTACGTCATCACCGTTTGCGATCACGCGAATGAAGTCTGTCCGGTCTTCCCGGCGAGAACAAAGCGTATTCACTGGAGCATTCCGGATCCGGTAGCGGCGTACGGCGATCACGAAGCTCAACTTCAGGCTTTTCGCGAGGCGCGCGATGACATTCGCGGACGCCTGCGCGCCTGGGTCGCAGAAATCTAAACGCTTCGCTCGGTTTCCCCCATTTCCAATGCCAGCTAACAGACAATCGTTAAATCTCTTTCGGCGCGCGGTCGCGGAAGCAGTCGGCACTGCCTTTCTGCTGGCGGCCGTGGTGGGTTCCGGCATTATGGCGGAGCGACTGGCCGGCGGAAACCAAGCTTTGGCTTTACTCGCCAACACCATTGCGACTGGTGCCGCACTCGTCGCGCTTATCTTAACTTTCGGTCAGATCTCCGGGGCGCACTTGAATCCAGCGGTAACACTCGCCGCTGCGTCGCAAGGCGGTATCAGTTGGCGCGATGTTCCGGCCTATATAAGCGCGCAGATTATCGGCGCGTTCGCCGGCGTGGCGGCGGCCAACGTCATGTTTGGCCTGCCTATTTATTTTGCTTCACAGCATGCGCGCGCCGGTTGGCGGCAGATGTTCAGCGAGTTTGTGGCGACGTTTGGTCTGCTGGCGGTGATTTGGGGTTGTTCGCGCCTGCGCTCAAGCGCTACCGCGGTGGCGGTGGCCGCATACATCATGGCGGCTTATTGGTTCACGGCCTCAACCTCATTTGCCAATCCGGCGGTAACGCTGGCGCGCTCAGCCAGCGATACGTTCGCCGGCGTCCGGCCCGTCGATGCTCCAGGATTCATTGTTGCGCAGTTGCTCGGCGCGGCCGCTGCGACGCTGCTTTTCCGTTGGCTGATTCCGGGACCGCCTGAGCGAGCAGAGTCGGTGGTTCTTCCGAACGACCAAAACAACGATTAGAGAACGAGGGCAACGGTAGTTAGGGCTGGTGCGGTTGCCGGAAATCCTTCGTGAGGCATTCGCCGTTCCACTAATAACCACGCCACAATGTAAACAGCGCGTTCCATATGGGCCGAGCTTTCGCCCCGGATGGTCATGTAAGCCCTCTTGCATTGCTCGGAATACTGGCAATGCCTGCCAACGCTTTTCGTTCAATACACAACGTGGTAGGAACCACGCTAAGAATTAGGGCCGCTTGAGGAAAGGGATTGAATTTTAGGCTATCAAAACACGCGGAAGAAGAATCAGGGCGACGTAATATCTCGCTAACACTTGTGCACGACGTTCTGCAAAATCCAGAACAGCTTATTTCTGCAAGCGGTTTGGAAAAGGTATACCAATCGCGGGTAGACTTCGGAGAGGGGAAGATTTACTTGGTTCGAGTAATTCTGGATGATACTGTAAGTCCCGCTATCGTAGTGACGGTATATCGCACAAGCAAGATTAAGAAGTACTGGAGAGAATCATGAAGGTGACTTACGACCCCGAAGTGGATGTGGTCCGCATCCTATTCAACAGTGCTCCGATTGAGGAGAGCGACGAAACCAGGCCCGGACTCGTGCTCGACTATGACAAGGACGGTAATGTAGTTGGCATGGAAATCCTCAACGCATCCAAGCGAATGGAGAACCCTCGCTTAGTGGAGTACGCTATCGCTAGCTAGAGCAACTTGGAAGTTATGATTAAGGAACACGATCTCGTTGTGCTGACTGTGCCACTGCTAAGTGAGGGACTTGAGACCGGTGACGTAGGCACGGTCGTCCATATTCACAAGGATGGGCAGGCTTACAAGGTGGAGTTCCTGACTCTCGATGGCGACACGGCTGCTGTCGCGACGTTGGAAGCATCCCAGGTCCGGCCTGTCAACAAACGTGACATAACCCACGCGCGCGATCTTTCCATCGCCTGAAGTAGTTCATTGCCGTTTCGAAAAGTGAGATAGATAAGAGACAGGCAGAGTATGAACCGGAAGAAGGCCACGAAGAAACGGAAGGCAGCTTCGGACCCCTTAATGCCCAGTGGATTATCCAGAGGAATTAGCTGTCCGTACTGTCCTATGCTATTCAAGGACAAGGAATCACGACGACTCCATCTTGAACGAAAAACATGCTCGGGAAGCCGCAAAGCCTCACGTCGAAGCACAACCCCACTTCCGAGAGGCCGCGAATCCGCACAAGCCGGTCTGCCTTCGATCAACAAGAGAAGACGGTAGCGCCCGTGGTCAGTCAAGTATTAGATTACCCTAATTTGACTCACGCCAGCGTGCGAAGGGGCCAGACTGCTACGACTTCTTCAACTGGGCCAACGCCGCCAGTACCTCATCGCTGTGACCGGCAGGACTAACCTTGACGAATACTTTGGCAATCTTGCCGTGCGGGTCGATGATGAAGGTGTTGCGCGCCGACAACTTCATGCCGTTGTACTCCATAGTTGATCCGTACTTCTCGGAAACGCTCGCGTCGGTGTCGGCCAGCAGTTTGAAGTTCAAGCCTTCCTTAGCGCAGAAACTCTTGTGCGATTCGGCAGTGTCCACACTCACGCCAAGAATCACCGCATGCATTGCCTTATATTTCGCGAGGTCACGTTGGAAGTTGTGTGCTTCGAGGGTGCAGCCGCTGGTGAAATCCTTCGGGTAAAAATAGAGCACCACCCACTTGCCGCGAAACTTCGCCAGCTCCGCGGTTTTGCCTTCGTTGGTTACGAGTTTGAAGGTCGGCGCCACAGTGCCGGCCGCCGGTACCGCAACCGGCAAGCTGAGTGGCTTAACCGAGATTGCTGTAACCAGTAACAAAGCGAAAAGAAAAGTGTACTTCTTCATGATGACTCCTTCTTAGTTTGTTTCTTCGCCCCAGAGGGGCGAGATGTTTATAGCCTGGGCCGTCTTTCCTGTAATCCGCAGCTCCGTAGGAGCGCAACCGTTTGCCGCCTCGCCAAAGGTTTCGCTGCCGGGTTTCGCTCCTAACGGAGCGAAGATCCTTAGGCGCGCGCTTTGCCATAAACATCTCGCTTCTCTGGAGCGCAAACGAATTGCTTATTTCTCTTGTAAGCTGAATTCACCCTACACAGTCACGCGCCTGCTTTGCTTGTCGCTTCTTTCGCCTTAGCCGCCAGCGATGCCTGGGCCGCGGCCAGCCGCGCAACTGGAACGCGGAACGGCGAGCAGCTTACATAATCAAGACCAATCTCATTACAAAATGCGATAGAGCTCGGATCGCCGCCATGCTCGCCGCAAATTCCCACCTTCAGATCCGGCTTAACACTGCGCCCGCGCTCAGTTCCCAAACGGACCAGTTGGCCCACGCCGTCGCGATCCAAAACTTGAAAAGGATCCTCGGGCAAAATCTTGCGCTCGACGTAGTTCGGCAGGAAGCGGGCCGAGTCATCGCGGCTCAGCCCAAAAGTCGTCTGCGTCAGATCGTTCGTGCCAAACGAAAAGAAGTCGGCGTGCGCGGCGATGTCATGCGCCATCAAGGCGGCGCGCGGCAATTCGATCATTGTCCCGACGCGATATTCAATCGTCATTCCGTATTCGCCCATCACCTGGCGCGCCACTTCGTCGATCACTTCGCGTTGCTGGTGCAATTCTTCGCTTAACGAAACCAGCGGCACCATAATTTCCAACTCGGTCTTCTTCTTCTCGCCCTGCGCCAAACAGGCAGCCTCGAAAATCGCGCGACACTGCATGCGAGTCACTTCGGGAAACACCAAACCGAGGCGGCAGCCGCGAAATCCCAACATCGGGTTAGCTTCGCGGATGCGGTTGACCTGTTTCAGCAGCCGGCGCTTCTCGTCGATCTCGTCAAGCAAATTGTCCATGTCGCCCAGCGTCGTTGCCAAACGCACGGCCATCTTCAACTCGCTGAGTTCGCTCAGCAGCTCTTCAGCATTAGGAAGAAACTCATGCAACGGCGGATCGAGCAAACGAATGGTTACCGGCAAGCCAACCATCTCGCGAAAGATGCCGACGAAATCTCCACGCTGCAGCGGCAACAATTTTTCCAGCGCTTTCTCGCGCGCGCCGACACCTTCCGCCAGAATCATTTCACGCATCGCCGCCAGTCGCTGGTCGCCAAAGAACATGTGCTCGGTGCGACAGAGTCCGATGCCTTCGGCGCCAAACTGGCGCGCGACTTTTGCATCGCGCGGCGTGTCGGCATTGGCGCGCACGCGCAAACGCCGAAACTTGTCGGCCCAGGTCATCAACTCGTGAAACTCAGGACCGAGCGTCGGCTGCACGGTCGGCACCTGGCCCAGGAATACGCGGCCCGTTGAGCCGTCGACGGTGATCCATTCACCTTTCGTAATCACCGTGCCGCCAACAGAAAACTGTTGTTGGCTGTAATCGATGTCGAGTGAGTTCGCGCCGCTCACGCACGGCTTGCCCATGCCACGCGCAACCACGGCCGCGTGGCTCGTCATGCCACCGCGTGCGGTAACGATCGCCTGCGCCGCAACCATGCCGTGAAAATCGTCGGGGCTGGTTTCCTGCCGCACCAAAATTACTTTGGCGTTCTCGCGTGCCAACTCTTCGGCTTCGTCGGGACTGAAAACAACCTGGCCCTGCGCGGCGCCCGGACTGGCCGGCAGTCCGGTAGCCAGCACCGTGGCTTTAGTTTGTGGATCAACTGTCGGATGCAATAACTGATCGAGTTGTTCCGGCGAAACACGCTGAACGGCGGTAGCGCGATCAATCAGCTTTTCGCCAACCATCTCAACTGCGACGCGTACTGCCGCCGCGCCGCTGCGTTTACCGGTGCGCGTTTGCAGCATCCAAAGCTTGCCGCGCTCAATTGTGAATTCACAGTCCTGCATGTCGTGATAATGCTTTTCCAGCAGGCCGGTGATGGCGGCAAACTCTTCGTAAACTTTCGGCAGCTCTTTTTTTAGTTGGCTGATGGGATTAGGTGTGCGAATTCCGGCGACCACGTCTTCGCCCTGCGCATTCAATAAATACTCGCCGTACAGTTCCTTCTTGCCGGTTGAGGGGTTGCGCGTGAAAGCGACGCCGGTGCCACTGTCCTGGCCCATGTTGCCAAAAACCATTGCCTGCACATTTACTGCCGTACCGAGCGAATCCGGAATGCGATTGATGCGACGATAGTCAATCGCGCGCCGGCCCATCCACGATTTGAAGACCGCAGCGATCGCGACGCGCAATTGTTCGTAAGGATCTTCAGGAATTGCATGCTGCTCGGCGAGGATGATCTGTTTTTCAGCCGCGATGATGTCGCGCAGATGCTTTGGTTTTAAGTCTGTGTCACGACCGCCGGTCGTCTGCGCCTTGTAGCGATCCATCACGCGTTCAAACTTCTCATGGGCCACGCCCATCACGATTTCGCCAAACAGTGAAGCGAAGCGACGATAGGCATCAAGCGCAAAACGCAGGTCGCCGGTTTGCGCAGCCAGACCCTGAACGGTTTGTTCGTTGAGACCGAGATTGAGAACCGTGTCCATCATTCCGGGCATGGAGAACGCGGCGCCGGAGCGAACCGAAACCAGCAAAGGGTTTTGCGGGTCGCCGAATTTCTTGCCGACTTTTTCTTCGATCTTTTGCAGACCTTCCTGCACCTGTTCCCACATCTGTGCGGGAAAATTTTTGTCGTTTTCAAAAAAGGCATTGCAGGCTTCGGTGGTGACAATCAATCCCGGGGGCACCGGCAAGCCCGCGTGCGTCATCTCGCACAGGCCCGCACCTTTGCCACCGAGCAGCGACTTGTCGTCGCCGCTCCCTTCTTCGAAAAGGTAGACCCACTTATGAGTGGTTTCGTCGGTAAGATCAGAGGCTTCTTCTATGGCTGTGCTCATGGCGCAGGGGAACCTCGTTGTTTCAGGAGAGATTGCTTGCCGGAATTATCGCACCGTTAGGCGTCTGGCTGAAAGTCCGCGTATCTGTGGGTGGTTTCTCTGTGACGCACAGAGTCCTGCATCTGACGATTGCTCACTTCACCGCGCCCATCAATTTTTTGATCCTCGAGGTCAGCAGTGCCAGCAATCCTGCCGAGATCAGCAGGCCCACCGCGATGCTGCCGTAAAGCTTAACCAGCGTCCCTGACTGAGGCACATAAAATCCCGAGAGGTAGCCGGCGAGTTTGCTGCCGAACGATGCCGCCAGAAACCAGACGCCCATCATGATTCCGACCAACTTCACGGGAGCAAGCTTCGTAACCGTGCTGAGGCCGACTGGACTCAAGCACATCTCGCCTACCACTTCGAGAAAGTAAAGACTAACAAGCCACAACGGACTGATGCGGCCATTGACTGTCATCAAGGCCGCCGGAACCAGCAGGCAGTATGCAAGCCCGATGAAGAGCAGACCGAGGGTGAACTTCACCGGGCTCGATGGTTGTCGCTTTCCCAGTCGCACCCAGAGCAGGGAAAAGATCGGAGCCAGCATGATTACAAAGAGCGGCGTGCACGATTGCAACCAACTCGAGGGGAACTTCATGCCGAAGACTTCCGTGCGCACTAAATCTTTCGCAAAGAGATTCAGGCTTGCACCCTTCTGCTCATAAGCCGCCCAAAAAAGAATCGTGAACAGGAAGAAAACAAAGATTGCCCCGACACGTTTCCATTCCCCGGGCGACAACTGCGTGGTTGCGGTCGAGCGTCGCACCACAGAGATCGCGCAAGCGATCACCAGACCAGCGATGACAACACTCAGGATGGTTCCGCCGCCATACGCGAAGTACCAAATCCAGCCGAGGATATATGCCAGCAGCCAGGACAGTCCGGCGCCCACTTGCCCCTTGTACACATGGCCCATGCCGGGAAGAATGAGGCTCAGTACTACAGCGATGATTGGGTTGCGTGGCTTCGAGTCAGCAACCGCTGAGGCAGCAGCCGCCGATACTGACTCGTCTGCGCGTTCCTCAGCGCTTGCATCGTCGCTGCTCGAGCGCGCATCCGGAAATCGTTTGGCGTTTAGCAAAAAGATTACCAGCCCGAGACACATGCCAACGCCCGCGGCGCCAAAACCCCAGTGCCAACTCGTAGAAACATCAAATCCCATTCGCGCAACAAAGCCTTTGAAGCTTTCGCCTTGTGCGAGATAGCCGCAGACCAGCGGGGCGAAAAACGCGCCGACATTTATCCCCATGTAAAAAATCGAGAAGCCACTATCGCGCCGGGGATCGTCTTTGCTGTAAAGATTTCCCAGCATGGCGCTAATGTTTGGTTTCAGCAATCCAGTGCCGAGGGCAATCAGGACCATTCCCAGATAAAAGAACGCCATGGAATGAAAGACCATTGAGAAGTGGCCGCAGGCGATCACGATACCGCCAAGCAAAACTGCGAGCCTGGCGCCCAGCCAATGGTCGGCAATCATGCCGCCGGGCAGCGCCGTCAAATAAACTGACATGGTGTAGGTGCCGTAGATTGAAGCAGCGTGCTTGGTGTCAAAGCCCAAGCCGCCTTGCGCGACGGGCGCAACCATGTAGAGCACGAGAATGGCCCGCATGCCGTAATAACTAAAGCGTTCCCAAAGCTCGGTAAAGAAAAGCGTAGGTAGCCCGCGCGGATGTCCGGCAAAACCGGAGTCATCCATCTTCACTGGCGTTGCGTCTCGTGCTGTGTCCATTCTGACTTCTCCTGATCAGATTAACCTTCCGGTTTGTGATCTGTGAATTCAAGTTACGAGTACAACTGTGGAATTCGCTTTCGCTCCAGCGGAGCGAGCTGGTTATAGGAAAAAGCTCACACAAAATTTCTTCGTTCCGTTAGGAGCGGAACTCGCCGGCGGACCACAGCCAAGGGACGACAACCGTTGCGCTCCTCCGGAGCTAAGGAGTAACGAAAGAATTTCCTGGCTATAAACATCTCGCCCTTCCGGGGCGAACACATTCAGGGCTCTGTTGCGCTTCCAATCTGAATCTCCCTCTCAGGAGATCGCTTTAGCAATCAAGAAGGCCGCGCCGGCCGCGACGCTGCCAATGAACGCCGTTTGCAGAGCGCTTCTCAGCGGCCGCATTCCGGTGAAGCGGCCCTTGATAAAACCGAAAACCAGCAACGCCAAAAGTGTGAGTGCAATCGAAAACAGCAACGCCGTCGAGGCGCTTCTCAGCGCAATGTACGGTGCCAGCGGCACGAACCCGCCGACGGCGTAAGCGCCACCAATCGTTAAAGCGCTGGTGAACGCGCGTTTCGGATCGGGCTTTTCCAGACCGAGTTCAAAACGCATCATAAAATCGATCCACTTTTGCGGTTGCTCGCGCAGGGCTTCGACCAGCGGCCGAGTTTGTTCCCGGGTTAGACCGTACTCTTCAAACACTTCCGCGACTTCCTTCATTTCTTCGTGCGGAATCTCCGCGACTTCGCGCTTCTCGCGTTCACGTTCTTTGGCGTAATGCTCTGCGTCGCTCTTCGCTGCCAGGTAGCCGCCCAGTCCCATCGCGATTGATCCCGCGGCGATCTCGGCAAGACCGGCGGTAACGATGATGCTGGTTGGGTTCGAAGTTCCTGCGAGGCCGCCCGTCAGTCCCGCGGCGAGCGCGAACGGCACCGTCAATCCGTCTGACATGCCTATCACGATGTCGCGCACAACTTCACTGGCGGTGAAGTGGCGCTCGGTATGGGGAGTTTGCGGCATTAACTGCCTCCGGCGCTCAGAGATAAGAGAAACCGAGAGACTGTAATTCGTTTGGGCGGTATCTGCAAAAAATATTCGAAGGGGAGAGAAACGAGCAATGTTATTGCTTCGCCCCAGCGGGGCGAGATGTTTATAGCCTGGTCATCCTTTCTTCCCTCCTTAGCTCCGGAGGAGCGCAACCGCTTTCACGTGGTCAGGCTCTTGTTCAAAAAGTTTCGCTCCTAGCGGAGCGAGCTCCTGTTGGGTGTGTTCGTGGCTATAAACATCTCGCTCCGCTGGAGCGAAAGTCAGATAGCAACTCGCTAAAACTTGTTCGCCAGCATCAACACGCCAATAACAATGAACGCTACCGCCGCGCCGCGCTTGACCCAGATCAGCGGAATGTAATCTCCGATGACACTGCCGACCACTACGCCAAGCGCCGAAACGGCAGTCAGCGCCAGGGCCGCGGCGAAGAAAACCGCCCACGGTCTTTTCGTTTGCGCAGCCATGGTCATCGCCGCCAGTTGAGTCTTGTCGCCCATTTCCGCAAGAAAAATAACGCCAAAAGTTGTCAGAAAGACGCGCCAGTCCATTTCGATGTCTCCTTAAATGGGTCATTAGCCATCCCGTGCCAGGGCGTTTGGCAAATAGAGAGCGACAGGATTTACAAGATTAACAAAATTCGTTGAGCGGGTTGTGCGCTTTTCAAATGCTGTTCATCCTGTAAATCCTGCCAGGAATTCTTCAGCCCTTTTCCCACGAAGGTCTATGCCTCTCGCACATAATCGCTTAGACTAATCTATACTAACTTACCCTTCTCGCACGGTTTTGCTTCAGAGTAAATGAGCCAAAGCTCACACGACTTTCTTGGTACTGAACGTTTTCACATTCGCCGCCGCCTCGGCTCCGGCGGCATGGGCGTGGTCTATGAAGCGCATGATCGCGAGACCGACAAGCTGGTGGCGTTGAAGACGCTCACCCGGGCCGAGGCTTCGCACATCTCACGTTTTAAGAATGAGTTTCGCTCGCTCGCCGATGTCTCGCACCCCAACCTGGTAGCGCTTTACGAGTTCATGGCCGATGGCCAGTACTGGTTCTTCACCATGGAACTGGTTAAGGGCGTCAATTTTCTTGAATACGTTCGCCCCGGTTATCACTCCCGACGCAAACAGTCGTCAAGGACACCCACACTGTTGAAAGGCACGCAGGAAGGTTCGCCGCCGGAGTTGCTTGCGGATTACGAAGCAGTGACGCGCCAGCTAGACACAATCGGCGCTACGGATCCAGATGAAGATTCGCGCGAGCGGCGGGGCGATTCCTTGCTCGAAAAATCGAAACTCGATCTCGGTCGCTTAATGGTGGCGCTACGGCAACTTGCCGAAGGTCTCCATGGCCTGCATGAAACAGGAAAACTTCATCGCGACATCAAGCCCTCTAACGTGCTGGTAACAAACGAAGGGCGGGTGGTCATTCTTGACTTTGGTTTGGTGGCGCAGGTGGAGGGCCAGGAACTGCACGACAGCGTGACGCTCGCGGGCACTCCCGATTACATGTCGCCGGAACAGGGCGCGCAACTGCCAATTTCGCGCGCCAGTGATTGGTACAGCATTGGTGTGATGTTGTATCAGGCGCTGACCGGGCGCTTGCCCTTCTCGGGAAAGTTTTTCGAAGTGATGATGAACAAACAAAACTTCGATCCGCCCGCGCCCAGTGAAATCGTCAGCAGCGTACCTCCGGACCTGGACGATTTATGTGTGCGGCTCTTGCGGCGCAAGCCCGAAGAACGGCCCGAGGGCCGCGAAGTCCTGCGCCTACTCGGCCAGGGAATGACTGGCCCGTTGCAACGTCCAATCATGTCTGCGCCGGCTTCGTCTAATGCGCAGGCGGCTGCATTCGTCGGTCGCGAGCGGCAGTTACGACAACTCAACGAAGCCTTTGCTTTCACGCGGCGCGATCACACCGTTACCGTTTACCTGCATGGCAGCTCGGGCATGGGCAAGACCGCGCTCGCGCGTCATTTTCTCGATGAGTTGCGCACGCACGAACCGGAGGTTGTGATTCTCGAAGGACGTTGTTACGAGCGCGAGTCAGTCCCTTACAAAGCGCTGGATGGCGTGGTAGACAGCCTAACTAAATATCTGCTGTCGTTGCCCGACGTAAAAGCTGAAGCCCTGATGCCGCGCGAGGTCCTGGCGCTGGCACGACTTTTTCCGGTGATGTTGCAAGTGGATGCGGTTTTTAATGCGCCGCAACGCGAGCATGAGATGCCCGATCCTTTCACGTTGCGCCGCAAGGCCTTTGCCGCTTTGCGCGAATTGCTCGCGCGCATTTCTGATCGCCAGCCGCTGGTTCTTTATATCGATGATTTGCAATGGTCCGATGCGGATAGCTCCTCGCTGCTGGAAGATTTGCTGCGCCCGCCTGACTCGCCGCCACTCGTCTTGCTCTCCAGCTTTCGCACCGAAGACCTGGAAGCAAAGCCGTTTCTAAAAACGTTATTGGACAAGACAGGCACGGACCACTGCCGCGAAGTTTACGTGGGCGCGTTACCCAAGGCGGAAGCGTACGAGATGTTGGATCAATTGCTTGGTCCAAAGGCGGAGGCGTTGGCCCAGTTTGCCAATGCGATGGTGGGCGAAGCACGCGGCAATCCATTTTTGCTCGAACAGCTAGCGCGCTATGCCTTGACCAGCGATCAGACAGCCACGACCGGCATCACGCTGGCGATGATGCTTGACGCGCGACTGAGCCACTTGCCGAAAGACGGGCGGGCGTTTGTCGACACGCTGGCGGTGGCCGGCCGCCCAATCAATCCCGAGGTTTGCTACCAAGCGGCGGAACTTTCCGGCGATGAGTTGCAGCTGATCGGCTCGCTCAGGGCGGCTCAGTTTATTCGCGCCGGTAACGGGCACACGCTCGAGTTGTACCACGATCGCATTCGCGAAACGCTGGCCTCGCAGTTGTCGGCAACGAAAGTCACGCAGATTCATAAACGCCTGGCCCACGCCATCGAGGTGCGCGGCATCGACGATCCGGAAGCGTTGTTTGAGCACTACCTCGGCGCTGGCGAACGCGTGCGCGCGGCCAGCCACGCCGCCGTTGCCGCCCGCAAAGCAGCGAGCGCGCTCGCATTTGATCGTGCCGCCGGCTTTTACCGGCGCGCGCTGGAACTGGCGCCCGCGCGTGGCGCCGAGCTTGTCGATCTGAAACGCGGACTCGCCGAGTCGCTGGCAAATGCCGGCCGTCCGGCTGAAGCAGCGGAGGCTTATCTGGAAGTGGCCGAGCTGAGTTCCGCCGCGCCCAGTCTCGAGTTCCGCCGGCGCGCTGCGCAGCAGTTGTTGATGGGCGGGCACATCAAGGAAGGTTTGGAACTGATCAAGTCGGTGCTGGCAGCCGTGGGGTTCAAGTTACCGGCAGGCCCGCGGCGCGCGTTGTTTTCGCTGTTATTGAAACGTTTGCAGATCAAATTGCGGGGATTGAAATTTACCGAGCGAGATGCGAGTCAAATTCCGGAAGCCGATCTGGTGCGCATTGATACTTGCTGGGCAGTCGCGGCGGGACTGGGCGCAGTTGATTTGATCCGGGGCGCAGATTTTCAATGTCGTTACCTGTTGTTGGCGTTAAAGGCCGGCGAACCTTATCGCATCGCGCGCGCAATGTCTTTCGAAGCTGCGCAAAGCGCTGCCCGCGGCGGCAAAACGAGAGAGCGCGCCCTGCAGATTGCGCAGCAGGCGGAACAACTATCGCAGAAGGTGGGCCATCCGCACGCAATTGGATTGGCGATCTGGTCTCGCGGCGTCAGCGCTTATTTAGTAGGCGAGTGGAAACTTGCGGCTGAACTTTGCGAGCGCGCGCGGCGGAGGTCTTGCGCGATCGCTGCACCGGCGTGACCTGGGAGCTGACGATGGCAAACCGGTTCATGTTGAGCTCGCTTTTATATCTTGGCGAGCTGGCCGAAGTGTCGCGGCGCGTGCCTTCGTTGTTATCAGCTGCGCTCGAACAAGGCAACGTTTTCGCGGCCACCGATTTGCGCACCCGCATGAATTCGATTTGGCTGGCGGCCGACGATCCCGACAAGGCCCGTGCTGAAGTCATTGAGGCGTTGAAAGCCTGGCCGCATGAAGGATTTCACCTGCAACATTACAGCTCTTTGTTGGCCCAGGCGCAGATCGAACTTTACACCGGCGACTTTGATGTTGCCTGGAGGCACATCGTGGGACAGTGGCCGGCCCTGGAAAACTCGATGCTGCTACGCACCCAAGTGCTTCGCATTGAGGCGACCTACCTGCGGGCGCGCGCGGTTTTGGCAACCGCGTTGAGTAACAGGGATCGAGATAAATTGGTTTTGGCGGAGAATCTCGCCCGCAAGTTAGAAAAAGAAAACATGGCCTGGGCAAAGCCATTCGCGGCGGTTGTCAGAAGCGCTGTCGCGCATCAACGCAACCAGCACACTGAGGCCACGACATTGCTCGCCGCCGCCGTGGCAGGCTTTGAGCGAGTGGACATGCATCTCTTCGCCGCCGCCTCGCGTCGTCGGCTTGGCGAACTGTTAGGTGATGAGCGCGGAGGGCAGTTGCAGGCGGAAGCAGACGCGTGGCTGACCACGCAAAGAATAATGAATCCGGAGCGAATGATGCGCATGCTCGTGCCCGGGTTCTAATTTGGAGTGCGGCGGCCTGGCGCCGCTTTGGCCAGGGCGCGGATTTGAAAGACATTCGGCAACAGCGTTGCGCTGCCGCAGTTCCAAAGATGAGAGCAACTATGGACACACTGAAGACACTAACCTACGACGTTACCGGCGCGATTGCGCGCATCACGCTCAACCGTCCTGAACGTGGCAATGGCATCACTTTCGAAATGCCGGCGGAACTGGCCGCTTGTGTTGAGCGCGCAAATCTTGACCCGGTGGTCCATGTAATTGCCTTATCAGGAAATGGGAAGGGTTTTTGTGGTGGCTATGATTTGGTGATGACTGCGGAACAAAAACTGGGCAGTGAAGGGAAACTGATGGGTTGGCCCAAAGGCTCGCCAATGGATCCGAAAGTACAGGTTGTGAATCACGATCCTGAGGGCACGTGGGACCCGATGGTTGACTACGCCATGATGAGCCGCAACGTACGCGGGTTCATGAGTCTCTTCTACAGCGACAAGCCGGTCATTTGTAAGGTTCACGGCTTTTGCGTTGCCGGCGGCACGGACATGGCGCTTTGTTCCGACCTGCTAATTATCGAGGACACTGCTTCAATTGGTTATCCGCCGGCGCGCGCCTGGGGCGTGCCCACCACGGCGTTGTGGGCTTATCGAATTGGGGCAGCGAAAGCGAAACGTTTGCTCTTCACCGGCGATTGTCTGACCGGCAAGCAGGCAGCGGAATGGGGATTGGCAACCGAGTCGGCGCCTGTAGATAAACTTGATGAGCAGTTTGAGAGTTTGTTAGAGCGCGTAGCAAAGTTACCGATCAATCAGTTGGTGATGATGAAACTCTTGATCAACCAAACGCTACTGGGCCAGGGTCTGCCAGCTTCACAAATGCTGGGCACGCTTTTCGATGGTGTCGCGCGACATACGAAGGAAGGCTATGCATTCCAGCAGCGCGCCGCCGAAGCTGGATTCAAGCAAGCGGTAAAAGAACGCGATGAACCATTCGCAAAGTAAAGCAAACCGTTAGTTTGCGTTGGTGCAAATTAATCCAACGTGGCCTGGCCGCGACCGCAAACTAACAGTTTGCTTTACGAAAAAGGATTCTCAGGAGACCAAAGCCAATGATCTTCAAAAGCCCTCACGCTCCGGTCGACATTCCCGACTCGACGCTCACCGAGTACGTGCTGCGGAACGCGACCAGTCTCGGTAACAAACCCGCCCTGATCGATGGACCAACCGGGCGCACCTACACCTATGCGCAACTGCCGGACTTAATTAGCCGGCTGGCCGCGGGTTTCGCCACCCATGGCGTCAGAAAAGGTGAAGTGTTCGCGATTTACAGTCCGAACCTTCCCGAAGTTCCCCTCGCTTTCCATGCCGTCGCCAGCCTCGGCGCGGCAACCACCATGGTGCCGCCGCTGTTCACCGACGAGGAGATAATCAGACAACTTAAGGATTCGGGCGCGCGCTACTTGCTCACCATTCCGCAGCTTAGGGAAAAGGCACAAGCGGTGGCCCAGGCGGCCGGCATCACAAAACTTTTCGCGATTGGCGAGACCGAGAACGCAATTTCGTTTGCTTCGTTGCTGACAACAGCGCCGCTAGCGAACCAGGCGACGATTGCCGTAAATGAAGATTTCGCGGCGCTGCCTTACTCCAGCGGCACCACCGGATTTCCCAAGGGCGTCATGCTGACGCATCGGAATTTGGTGGCGATGCTCAGGTTGATGGAGGCCAACGAGGCATTCGCCCGCGACGACACAATGATCTGCGTCGTACCGATGTATCACCTTTATGGCTTGCACATCGTCGCGAACCTGGGACTAAGTGAAGGCGCTACCATCGTAACGGTGCCGCGTTACGATCTCGATCAATTTCTGCAAATGCTGGAGCAATACAAAGTGACAGTCGCGCCGCTGGTGCCGCCGTTGGTGCTGACGCTGTCGCGCGCGCCCCAGGTGGACCAGCACGATCTGTCGGCGTTGCGCTTGATTCACTGTGGCGCAGCGATGCTTGCCGACAAAATTGCCCGGGATTGTTCGCAGCGTCTCGGCTGCGAGATCAGATACGGCTATGGCATGACTGAAGTCAGTCCACTTTCGCACGCAAGTCTGCCCGATAGCGAAACTCACAAACCCGGTTCAGTTGGTTTTTGTTTGCCCAACACCGAATGCAAGATTGTTGATTACAACAATGGCGCGGAGCTTGGTCCCAACGAAGAAGGCGAAATTTGGGTGCGCGGCCCGCAGGTGATGAAGGGCTATCTCGGTAATCCTGTCGCCACCCGCGAAATGATTACGGCGGATGGTTGGTTGCGCACCGGGGACATCGGCTACTGCGATGACGAAGGCCGCTTGTTTGTGGTCGATCGAATTAAGGAATTAATCAAAGTCGGCGGCAGGCAGGTCGCGCCCGCTGAACTTGAAGCCGTTCTGTTGACACATCCGGCAGTCGCCGATGCGGCCGTGGTCGGCAGTCCGGACGAGAAACATGGCGAGGTTCCCAAGGCCTTTGTAGTTCTAAAGACGCTGGCGGGTGATGAAGAGATCATTCAATTTGTGGCGGATCGGGTGGCGCCTTACAAGCGCATTCGGCAGGTAGAGTTTGTAAGTGAAATTCCCAAGAGTCCGGCGGGGAAGATTCTGCATCGCATGTTGCGGGATCGTGAAAGACGCGCGACTACAACGAAGTAGTGCAAACGGAATCCAGAGCGGCTTTGCCGCAGTCTGGGCGGAACCTTCCGCCTTTCGGATAACGGTCTTTAGATTCTTGAGGCTACGCCTCGTGAGATCGAAGGAGGCCTAGCCTCAAATAGATTTGAAGGGTGCCGGAAAGGCAGAGCCTTTCCGCACGGGAGGCGGCAAAGCCGCGAAGAACCCATCACACCGCCTGCGCGATAGCGCGCTCAACGATATTCTTATCCTTCAGCAGCCCTGACGTCAGAATGTCTTCATGCAGCTCTCCCGCTGCATCCGTCACCATAGTCGGCTGGAAGTAACTTTCAAAACGCGAGTCCACGCGAAACGCCGGCGTGTACATGTGGTCCAACGGTTCAGTCGAGCTGATGTAAGTGCGCGGCCGCGGCCGTTTCTTTGCCCAGCCGAAGGCGGTGAATGAAGTCGTCAGTGGCTGGGCGCAAACCAGCAACCCGGCGCCGACCGCCAATATCATCTGCATGTTTGTCAGTTTTGAGTGATAGATCTTCGCGAAACGCGCGGCATGCTTTACCACCCGGCCGTGAAAACCTTTCATGCTCTGGATGTCATCGACAAACTTAACCACTTCAGCAATCGGATCGACGGGCTTCTGCATCACGGTCGTGCCGTCCATGTCGCGCAGTTTGGTGTTTGGCAGAATGCTGCGTCTCTCCAGGCACTCATAAAAATACGGCGTGCCCAAAAGCGGAATCGACAAAGTCACAAACGAAGGAATGGTGATTTCCGGCGTGGCGGTAATGAAGTTCAGCTCGCGCCGCAGATCTGAAACACTGCGAGTCGTGACATCAACCATCAACCCATAACTGAAAACCACGCCGGCGTTCAGCGACTTGCTAATCATCTCAACCTGCGGTGCTTTGGTGTTTTGCAGCTTGTTGAAATTGCGCAGCCAATCGTTATCAAAAGATTCCAAGCCGCTGAACAACAGTTCGCAGCCCGCCTCTCTTATCAATTGCAGGTTTTCGTCGCGAGCATAAAAGTCATTCGTGACCAGCGCGCCCCATTGATCAAACTGACCGGCCGCGCGCAGCTCGTTAATCAGGTTCAGCTTGGCTTTGAAGTGATGACGATCGCTGCCGTAAAAATTGTTGTCGAGAAAGAACATGCGGTTGCGTTTGCCGGACGCCAGGATCTGGCGGCGAATGTAATCCAGATCGTAAGTCTGGTAACCGCGACCTTCAGCCGTCAACGAACAGAACGAGCAACGAAAGTTGCAGTAGCGCGTGGTCTCGACGTAACCAATGCGACCCAGCCAGTAAGCGAGGTCATAACGCGGGATCATTGTCTCGGCCACATATTCCGATCCGAACGCTTCCGTGATCACTTCGCGCAGCTCCTCAATGTCGCCGAGACAGACGTAGTCAAAAACTTTCTCAGCAAGCAGCGGCAGCGAACGCACTGGTGGCCCACCGGCAACGACAATGACTTTAGGGTTTTTCGTGCGCGCATAAGCAGTGAGGTGCAACATGCGATCAAAGCTATTTGTCAGTCCGGTCAGCACCAACATGTCCGGCCACGAAAGCAACTGCTCATCTTCGAGCGGGCCACTCGCCAGTTCGGTGTAGCAGCGCACGTCGCACAGTTCGCGCGCGAAAGCGCCGGCGAGATAAATCGGCCCCACAGCCTGGGGGATCTTGGTAGTACGACGAATCGGCTGACGCGAATCATCGAAATAACAATTCACTACCAGCACACGCTTGCGCGCTTTTGCGGTTCGGGGAATAGCTGTGTGTAATTGTTCGCGCATTAGAATCTCAACGGCGAAAACCGCTTCGAGCTTCTCCTATTCGTCGAGTCAGCTAGCGATGTAGATCCGGACAACTACAGGCCTCAGAAAGGCAAATGGCGAGGCAGTGTGGTGGCAACGGGCGCTTCATGAGTTGGGCGTACTGTACTCTCATCAGGCGAGGTTAGGCAATGAAGATTTCGTTCGATTTGGAGTGCAGCGGCTTGACGCCGCCTTAGTTTGGACTGCGGCGGCTCGACGCCGCTTTTCAAGTTACCTTAGCGATTTCCCAAAGAAACCACGAGACGATTGGGCTTAGTCAAAGCGGCGTCAAGCCGCCGGCGGCAAAAACGGCGTCAAGCCGCCGCACTCCAAATAATCGTTAACTTTGCGAGGCCTGTTCTTTGAAACCTGCTGATAGCCGGCGAAACACGCTGTCGTCCAAAATCGAGTAGCGCCTAAAGTCGAATGTGGTCACCGGCGCGACGCCGTAACTGGCGGAAGTCAAAAATATCTCTTCAGCCTCCGTTAAGTCAGCCAGTTCGTAGACGCCTTCGATCAAAGGAATGAATTGTTTTACCGCCAACTCAATAACTGCTTCACGCGTGACGCCGGCGAGCGCGCCCGTACTTAAGGCGGGCGTGTGAATCGTTCCTGCTCGAACCCAGAAAATATTGGCCACGGTAGCGGAAACGATTTCCCCACGCTCGTTGAGCCTTACTGCTTCATCAAACTCGCGCGCCTGCGCTTCTTCCCAGGCGAGCACCTGGTCCAGATAATTCAAACTCTTGATACCGGCCAGCGGCGAGAACGTGTTGCAACGATAAGGCGAAACGGCCAGCGACAAGCCGGCGCGCGAAATCTTCTGGGCTTCGCTGGTCATGATCAGCAAATCAGTTTTGCGCGTGCTTTCCTTTTGTGCGCGCCAGACGTCGCGACCACTGCGCGCCAGCAGAATCACACGCGCGCGTCCGTCCTTCACCTGGTTGACAGCCAGCAGTTTTTTAACTGCTTCACCAACGTTGCGTTCGTTGGCGCCGGCGCAATCGATGTTTAGACGCTGGGCGTGGTCCTTGAGTCGTTGCCAATGCTGTGGCCAGAGAAACGGTTTGCCGTCGTAGATCGCCACGGTCGTGAACACGCCGCGGCCATAAAGCATTGCCGAAGACACCGGCGCCACGCGCGCCTTCGTCGCTTCCAGCATCACTTTGTTGAGGTAGATTACGGGGTGCATGGTGGTTCAGCCTTTGGAGTGCGGTGGCCCGGCACCGCTTTGGCCAAAGGTTGATTTAGACTTGAGCAGATTCGGTCGCGAAAAGTCGGACCAAAGCGCCGCCAGGCCGGCGCACTCCAAAAGGATTACTCCCGCCCTGCGGCCATCACTTCAGCTTCAAGTTTTTTCGGCAGCGAACCGCGCCAGGCGGTTTCCAGTTCCGTTACCTTCGCGGAAATAGCCGTTGCTTCACCAACCTTTATTTGGAGCTCGTCACTACCCACTTCACCAATCAGCGTCAGCGGACAATTTTCGCGCTGCGCGATGTTTTCGATCGCTGCGCGAGCAGCAGCAGCGAAACTGATGACGATGCGCGAGGGCGATTCGCTAAAGAGCGTAGCGGCGACAGGAAGTGGGCCCAGTAAAGAGATATCCGCGCCCAGCGCCGGGCGGTTTAGTGAAGAGAAACAACATTCGGCCAGCGCTACCGCGAGACCACCGTCGGAACAATCGTGAGCTGAACGGAGCAATCCTGCTTCAGCGGCCGCGAGGCAGGCGTTCTGCACCGCGCGTTCAACCTGCAAATCAATTTGCGGCACCGAACCATTCGCAATCATTTCCGCTGTCGAGACGCCGTCAATAACTGCGGCGTATTCACTAATGGAAAGATCGTCAGCAGTGACTCCCAAAAGCGCGATTAGGTCTTGCGGCTGTTTGAATCCTGGCTGGACCACCAGGCGTACGTCTTCCATCAGACCAATCATGCCAATCACCGGCGTTGGCAGAATGCCGCGGCCTTCGGTTTCGTTGTAGAACGAAACGTTGCCAGAAACGACCGGCGTGTTGAAGGCGCGGCAGGCTTCGGCCATGCCGTCGATGACTTCCGAGAAGGACCACATCACTTCCGGGCGTTCTGGCGAGGCGAAGTTCAGACAGTTCGTAATGGCAAGCGGGCGTGCCCCGACACAAACGACGTTGCGCGCGGCTTCGGCGACAATCAGCTTTGCGCCTTCGCGTGGATTTGCAGCGCAGTAACGGCCGTTCCCATCCAGCGTCATCGCCAGCGCGCGCCGCGTTTCTTTAATGCGCACCACGGCAGCGTCCGCGCCCGGCAGCACCGCCGTGTTCGTCCTGACCATGTGATCGTATTGTCTGTAGACAAATTGTTTTGAAGCGAGGTTGGGCGATGCTAACAATTTGAGCAGAGAATCGTTTTGATCTTTGTACTTTGTACTTTGATCTTTGCCGTCAAGACTTTGGCCTTGCGTCTTAAGTCTTTGGTCTTCGGACTTTGGACTTTGGACCTTGGACTTTGGACTTGCGGGCTCCGCCATCGGCCGTTCATACAACGGCGCTTCATCAGTTAACGCGGCCACCGGGATGTCCGCTACGGTCTCGCCGTTATGCAGCACGCGCATGTTATGGCCTTCGCGCACGCGCCCGATGACGACAGCATCAAGGTCCCACTTGCGGAAGATGTCGATCACTTCGCGCTCGCGTCCGGAGTGTGCCACGATGACCATTCGCTCTTGAGACTCTGAAAGCATCATCTCGTAGGCAGTCATATTTTCTTCGCGTTGCGGCACTAGAGTCAGATCGATCTCCACGCCCGTGCCCGCGCGCGCCGCCATTTCACACGACGATGAAGTTAAACCCGCGGCGCCCATGTCTTGAATGCCGGCGACCGCGCCGCTGCGCATGGCCTCGAGACACGCTTCGAGCAAAAGCTTTTCCAGAAACGGATCACCTACCTGGACCGTGGGCCGTTTTTCCAGTGCCTCTTCATCAAACTCTGCCGAGGCCATGGTTGCGCCGTGAATGCCATCGCGTCCGGTTTTGGCGCCGACGTAAAGAATCGGATTGCCGACGCCGGTCGCCTTGCCAAAAAATATTTGATTCCGTTTCAGTATTCCCAGCGCGAATGCATTCACCAGCGGATTGAGCGAGTAGGCGTCATCGAATGCAACTTCGCCGCCGACCGTGGCCACGCCGAATGCATTGCCGTAATGCGCAATGCCGCCGACGACTCCGGCCAGCAACGAACGATTCCGTCGTCCATGCTGCGGATGGTCCAACGATCCAAAACGCAAACTGTTCATCGAAGCGATCGGCCGCGCGCCCATGGTGAACACATCGCGCAAAATGCCGCCGACGCCCGTGGCCGCGCCCTGAAACGGTTCGATGAATGAAGGGTGATTGTGCGACTCGATTTTGAAAGCTACGCACCAGTCGTCGCCGACATCGACTACGCCGGCATTCTCACCGGGCGGCACAACGATGCGCTCGCCGGTGGTTGGCAGCCGCTTCAGATGAATTCGGGAAGACTTGTAGGAACAGTGTTCCGACCACATGACCGAAAAAATGCCCAGCTCGACAAACGTCGGCTCGCGGCCCAGCAGAGAGTTGATGCGAGCAAACTCTTCGGTCGTGAGGTTATGAGCGGCGACTACTTCGGGAGTGATTTGTTCCATAAGTGCTGAGTACTGAGTGCTGAGTGCTGAGTGCCGAGTGCTGAACTGCTTGACGCTAACTGATCACTCATTGCTCATTGCTCATCACTCTATCTATCGCGGCGCGCAGTTCATTGACCTTGATCCGCCCGAGACTCTTGTAAACGACTTCGCCTTTCGCGTTGTAAAGAAAAGTTGCCGGCAACGCGCCGCTCCACCCGGGATCGACCAGCTTGATGGCCGGCTCGGGATCAGCAAGGTTTAGCAGGTAGACAGGCATCTGCGCTTTCATCTGGCGCAGAAATTTGGGAACACCCGTCTTGATGTCCGCCAAATCGTCCAGGGTTACCGCTATGAAATCCAAACCTTTGGGCCGATAGTCCGCGTCAATCTTTACCAGGTCGGGAAACTCATCGCGGCATGGTTCGCACCAGGTGGCCCAATAGTTAACCAGCAACGGTTTCCCGTTCTCGCGCTTTTGCAGCGCTTGCAACCCGGCGGCGTCAACTGCAACCACCGGGGGCAGCGGCTTTGTCGTTGGGCCTTTTCGCCGTTGCGCAGAAACGGAAACGCTCGAAAGCAGAATGCAGAACGTGGCCGCTAGCAGGACCAGTTGAGTCCGCACACCAATAGTCTGGGTTGCGAACGAACGCAAACTAACAGTTTGCTTTACGAGTCTGCGCTTATGCACGTTTGATGCTGCAGCCGAAAGCCATGGCGGTGGTTTTCTCGATTGGCTTGCCCGCCAGCGCGGCATCCAGCGCCAAACGCAGGTCACTGGTCACGACTTGCGTAGTGTCTTTGTTGTTGTCGATGCGGCCGTGATAGAGCAGCTTGTTGCTCGCATCGAGGAAGTACGATTCCGGCGTATGCGTAGCGCCGAGCGCATCGGCGATCTTGTTGCCGTTGTCTTTCAGGATCACGAAGGTCAGGTTATGGGAAGCCGCGTGCGCCTTTACCGAGTCGGCGGGCTCAGAAACATTGGAATTGATGCCAACGACATTAATGCCGCGCGCTTTGTAGTCCTGCGCTAACTTTTCCATCCGCTCGTTATAAGCGTTGGAGATCGGACACTGCACCGCGATGAAGATCAGGACCGTGCCATTCTTACCTTTAAGCGAAGCCAAAGCATGATCCTTGCCATTCGTATCGGGCAGGGTGAACTCATCAATCGTCGCGCCGATAGCCGGCGGCATGGGAAGATCCGGACGCACCGCACGCGCGCTGAACGCGGTAGCCATTACAAATACGGCGGCAAGGCTGAGAGAGAATGCGAATAGTTTCTTCATGATCGGCAGCTCCTGTCAGAAATGTGATAAGGGGAAACGGAAACAAAAGATTACCAGCGACGAACGAGCGGTGGCAAGAGAGGGTAAGCGTTCGCTAGTCCCGGCGAAATGAGATAACAACCAGAACAGTCAGAAGAAACGTGACCAGCGCGGACAAGAGACAGAACTGGCAGAAATGTTTGATGACGAATGCTTGCAGGTAAAGCAGCCAAAGCGTGGCGATGAACATTAACGCCACGAGTAACGTCAGCAGTTTGGCCGCCCATTTGTAACTGTAGGCGGCGAGGACTGCGAGGCTGAAAACCGTGAAGTAAGCCGCGGCGCCAATCATCGCCAGCGGTATCCCGCGTACCGTCGCGTATTCACTGCTCAATACTTCCGAGCAACCGCTAACGATCGTGCAGCGCACGCTGCGGCCTGACAGATGCTCAATGGTGAGATAGATTGCGTCTGCCAGACCGACGAGCGACACCAAAGCCGCTAAAGCGTAAAGGATTGGCCCTTGTCGCGATTGAGTTGGTTGAGAAGTATCGGGCGAGTTGATCACAAGGATTGGCTTAAATAATCAGTGGCACACAGTTCAGGAAGCTTGATCAAGTGTCCTCGACGCGTAGCGTCGGTTCGAGTGTAGCCCGGCGTTTCAACGCCGGGATCAGGTCCTTCCTTGCTCTCGTCGCGTAGCCACGACCGAGTACCGGGCTAGTTTCCAGCTTCGCTACGCGACGCGAATACTTTGTTTACTGTTTCCCGGCCTTGAAAGGCCGGGCTAAATTCGGACAGACGCTACGCGTCGAAAGCCTGCACCCTCGCAAAGGGAGGGGAAGTTACTTCGCGTTGAGTTGCGCCTGGATCAGCACGCGCAGCTTATCGGGCACGAGCGATTCAAACGGCACTTCGCGGCCGTTCATAAAAACGGTTGGTGTACCGTTGACGCCCAGCGCGTGGGCGCGTTTGCCGTCGAGAAAAATTCGCTGCGCCACGATCTCGCCCGAACTGTCGCTTCTGAACTTCTCCAGGTTCAAGCCAATCTTTGTTGCATAGTCTTCAAAAATCGGACGAGCGTCGAACGCGTCATGCCAGGTCTTTTGGTTTTCGTAAAGCAGATCGTGCATCTCCCAAAACTTTCCTTGTAACCCCGCTGCCTCTGCCGAACGCGCCGCGGCGAGCGCATGCACGTGCGTCGGCACCAGCGGAAACTCGCGGAAGGTTAGGCGAATGCGCCCGCTGAATTCCTTTTCCATCGTTTTCAGGACAGGATGCAGCAGGCCACACGGCGGACATTCAAAATCGCCAAACTCTTCGAGCGTAACCGGCGCATCTGCTGGCCCATGCGCGTGCGGCGGCGTGGCGCCCAGCTCAGCAGTGGCAGCAGTTTCATTGCCGGTCGTTGGGCCGTTGGATCCAGTGCTTGCCACTGGTACTGCGGGCGCGGGAGACGGCGGCGCGATTGCAGTGGTCGCCGAACGCTTCAGGTACAAGGCCGTCACCACCGCGATGACCAGCACAGTTCCGATAATCAAAAAAGGAAGAGCACGTTTCATGTTTGCTTCTCTTAAGAAGAAAAGTGGTGAGTACTGTGTACTGAGTACTGAGCGGGGAATCTCTTAACTCAGGTACTCAGTACTCAGCACTTTCCACTTTTTCTTGGGATAATTACTCGACCGTGTAATTCACCGTCTTGTCGAGATCGCCATTAACGTAAATCTGGACTTTGTATTTTCCCTTGGGCCAATCCTGCGGCAGTGTCAGGTGACCGCGAATAACGTTTTCCAGCGTCTTGGTGCTGTAGTCAATGTCTTTGATCTTCTTGTTCTGCGTGCCATCGGCATCGACGATCCACCAGGAGAACTTCATATCAGTTCCCGCCTTGGACTCTTTCAAAGTGGCTACGCAATGAATGGTGTGATCGCCCGGTTCAAATGTGCTGGTGTGATCACCCGGCTTGCCGCTGCCGTCGTCTTTGGCCATGTAGATTTCTTTGATGGTCGCGCCTGAGCCGGCATCGCTGTCGACGACTGTACCTTTATCATTGCTGTTGTTGCTGTTGTTGGCATTGTTGTTTTTGCCGAGATTGCAGGCGAGCACGGCAAAGAGTAAGAGTCCGGCGGCCAGCCAGGCTGGATGTTTTCTCATTTGAGTTTCTCCATGCGTTTTTGGGTAGTGATGCAGTTTGAAGCAAAGGCCTCGCAATGGCAATGAGGTCAGTACCGTCCGGTAGCGGATGGATTCCGACATCTCTTTTCGCTTGGCGATTGCCAATGGGCCCGATCGCTAGACACCGATCGGAAATCGGCTTTGCCAATCCAATCACTGCACCCATCCGCTACCGCGGACGGTACTGACCTCATCACACTCGGTCGCCTAAAATCAAACTGTATCAGGATGCGTGCTACTAGGCTGCCAGCGCCAGGGTGGCTGCCAGCGAACGGAAAATATCACGACCATCACTCGATCCGAGCAAGTCTTCACAGGCGCGTTCAGGATGCGGCATCAGGCCCAACACATTGCGGGTGTCGTTGCAGATGCCGGCAATATTGTCGCGCGAGCCGTTTGGGTTCGCCGCCGCGGTCACGTTGCCCTCCGCATCACAATAACGAAACACGATGCGATCGTCGCGGCGCAGCAAGTCCCAGGTCTCATCGTCGCAAACGTAGTTTCCTTCGGCGTGAGCGATGGGAAGGCGCCGCACCGATCCTTTTTTCAATTCATTGGTGTAGGGCGTATCGGCAGTTTCGACGCGCACAAAAATATGTTCACAGATAAAATGGAGATCACGGTTGCGGATTAGTGCTCCCGGCAAGAGTCCGGCTTCGCAAAGAATCTGAAAACCATTGCAGATGCCCAGGACGAACCTGCCTGACGCGGCAAACTTTTTTACCGACTCCATCACCGGGGAAAAGCGGGCCAGCGCGCCGGCGCGCAGATAGTCGCCATAGGAGAAGCCGCCGGGAATGATCACTGCGTCGTAGGAACTCAGATTTGTGTCGCGGTGCCAGATGAAGTCGACGGGTTGGCCTACCTGTTTCGAGATCACGTGGTAGGCGTCGTGATCACAATTTGAGCCGGGAAAAACTATGATGCCGAATTTCACGCCTCGATCTCCACGCGATAGTCTTCGATGATGGGGTTGGAAAGAACTTCGCGCGCGATGCGGGCGACTGACTCGCGCGCCTGCTGTTCGTCTGCATCGTCGAGGGCAATCTCGAAATACTTACCCTGACGCACGTCGGCGATACCCCCAAAACCCAACAGTTCAACTGAATGCTGAATGGCTTTACCCTGCGGATCCAAAATGCCCGGTTTCAGGCTGACGTAAACTTTTGCTTTCATGTTGCTCGTGACTGTGCCGCGAATTTCCGGTTCATACTAAGACATAACATTGCTTCATGTGTAGTGGATAGCATATATTTCGCGCGACCTAATTCAGCCTAAACATTTCCGCTCAGGAGAACCCGACATGCAAAACCCGCCCCCCGGACAACAGAACTACGGCAGCGCGCCCGGTACGCCACCGCCTGCCCCCGGCAGTTCGCAAAGTGGCGGCACGGGTATGGATCCAAAAGTCGCCGCGGCCATTTCGTACATTTGGATCGTGGGATTGGTTTTCTATTTCATTGAAAAAGAAAACAAGTTCATACGCTTTCATGCAATGCAGTCGATCCTCTTTGGCATTACGAATTCCGTGCTCATGATAGTGTTGATGGTCGTGGCGGTGCTCCTGACTTTTGCTTTCGGAATCGGTGGAGCGGTGGTTGGTGGCGGCATCGGCGCGTTGATACAGATGCTTGTCTGGCTGATCTGGCTGGTCTTCTGGCTCATCGCGATGGTCTGTTTCGTCGGGCTGATTTTGGCTGCAGTCAAAGCCTATCAGGGCAAGAAGTTTAAGCTGCCAATCATTGGCAACATGGCGGAAAAGATTGTTGAGAAGTAAAAGGAATTCTCTGTGCGTCCTTTGTGATCTTTGTGTCTCTGTGGTGGTCAGACTCAATCAATTACCACCGAGACACCGAGAACCCGGAGGTTACACAAAGACAGATCAAATCATCCAAGTCTCCGAGTTAACCTTCGCCAAAAACTCTTTCAAAGATCGTGTCGATGTTCCTTAGATAAGTGTCGAGGTTGAACACTGCATCAATCTCGCCTGCCGAGAGCTGGCCCGAAATATCCGCATCACTGCCCAGCAGTTCGCGAAAGTTTTTGTTCTCGTCCCAAACCTTCATCGCATTTCGCTGTACCCATTCGTAAGCAGTCTCGCGCGTGACGCCTTTCTGGGTCAGCGCCAGCAACAGTTGCCCACTAAACACCAGTCCGCGCGTTGCCTGAATATTTTCCAGCATGCGCTCGGAATGGACCACCAAGCCGGCAATCAGCGAAGTCGCTTTGTGCAGCATGTAGTCCAGCGCAATACTTGAATCGGGCAGCACCACCCGTTCGGCAGATGAGTGCGAGATGTCGCGTTCGTGCCAAAGGGCAACATTTTCCAAACCGACGATCGCGTTGGCGCGAACGATGCGCGCGATGCCGCAGATGCGTTCAGAGATGATCGGGTTGCGCTTGTGTGGCATTGCGCTCGAGCCTTTTTGCCCGACTGTAAATTTTTCCTGCGCCTCGCGTACTTCGGTGCGCTGCCAGTGACGAACATTGAGCGCGAACTTGTCGAGCGAAGCAGCAATGATCGCGAGGGTCGTCAGATATTCGGCATAGCGGTCGCGCTGAATGATCTGCGTTGAGACGGGAGCGGGTTTGAGCCCAAGGCGCGCGCAAACTTTTTCTTCA
>JANMKA010000005.1:0-43794 GCA_031371765.1 Blastocatellia bacterium | reverse complement strand
GATGTCTCGACCTTCGTGACTTCTCTCGCGTGCGCCTGGTCATGGCACGATTCGTGCTGAGTACAGGGATGGCTAGCACGAAATGAAACGTGCCCCCGCCGCCATCACTTCTCTGAGCGCTGCATGCCGCTGCGCCAGCCGCCCGCCGAGCGATCCTTCAGTTTAATCCCCCCGAATTGGAACCCGGTCAGCAATGACCGGGTTCTTCCTCTTTTGGGGCGCAAGTCTCATCGTTCGTTGCTTGCAACTAAAACATTCGCGGCATCTTACTGCGCCGGGACGGGCGTCGTTTAGAAACAATTCCGCTTTAGAGTTAATCACACGTAGTTTCCACAAAAACTTTTCGCGTGGCACGCGACATGCTCTAGAACAAACTGGCACGCACGGAAGACCCAATGTAAAGGTTGAAAGTGCCCCCGCCGCCATCACTTCTCTGAGCGCCGCCTGCCGCTGCGCCAGCCACCCGCCGAGCAACCCTTCAGTGCTTCCCCCCGAAATTAGAACCCAGCCAGCAATGGCTGGGTTCTCCCGCATTTAGGGCGCAGATAATTATTCCTCGAGCTTCTACGATTTCTGGCGCAGCATGCCGTTCCCAGTCTTCTAATAACGCTTTCAAAAGTTGCCCATGTACTATCTAAGGCGCCGACGAAATTTGTCACTTTGACGGTGACGTTTTCTGTCGAATTGACTCCGTTTGTGCCTCTTTTACGTCGCGAACACGACCAACTTAATAACCCTGGAAATATTTTTTTCCTGGCCCGGCGCTGACTCAATCAGGCTTCGGGTACGGTCATCTCCCGGGAAACCTTAGCTCTCAATTTCTGCGTTTGCTAAACTCACGGCCATGCAGGCTGCCGTGTCTAGTCGCCCACCTTCCAACGCTCAACGTCTTGCTGACTCCCTAGCACAAGTTCGTGAACGGTTGCCCGTCCTCATCGATTTTGGCGCGGCTACGCTTTCGGCCGCTCTGCTGATTCTCTCTTTTCCTGATTTTAACCTCTGGCCACTCGCGTGGTGCGCGCTCGTGCCGTTGCTTTTGCTGTTAGGAAACAGTCAAGGCCGCTGGAGGCCTTTCTTTTTGGGCTGGGTATTTGGAACGATCTTCTTTTACGGCTCATGTTACTGGCTTACCTATTCAATGATTCATACGGGCGGCATCTCACGCTTGATTGCGTATCCACTCTTACTCCCCGGAGCCGTTTTGCTTGGCATCTTTCCCGGCCTGTTCGGGTTATTCATGGCGCGGGCAATCAGGAAATCGGGGACGGCGGCCATACTCTTCGCTCCGGTTGCCTGGAGCGCGCTGGAATGGTTGCGGCTTGAGGTAACCGGCCAACTCTGGAATGCGATTGGTTATTCCCAGGCCTTTCATCCTGCGCTGATTCCATCCGCTGGTTTTGGTGGCGTTTACGCAGTGGGGTTTCTTGTTGTCTTAGTAAACGCCGCTATTGCATATGCTCTCATGGTTCGCACTCCCGGATCTTTGATGACCTTGTTCACAGCCGTGATGCTGGCTGGCCTGGCGACAATAGGGATTGTGGTTGTGCAGGGATACCTTGCAGCGAAACCAGTCTTCCTTCCGGATAGCCTCACTATCGTGGCCATTCAGCCAAATGTTCCGATGGATCTGGTCAAGTCGAACGACGAGGTGAAACTGTTAACTGCGCGTCACTTTGAGATGAGCGAAGCGGCGTTGAATCAAATCCAGAACGATAGCAAACCGAAGCTGATTATTTGGCCCGAGTCACCCATGAACTTCGGTTACGGTGGAGATGCGCAGCTCCGTAACACACTGGCAAGCTTTGCGCGCCAACATCACGTTTCGATCCTGCTTAACTCGCAGGAGACAGCGCCCAACGACGGCATTTACAATTCCGCCGTGCTTATAAATGAACAGGGTGAGCTCGTTGCTCAATATGATAAGATTCGCCTGCTGCCTTTTGGCGAGTATGTTCCGTTGCCCGACTGGGTTCCGGGCGCGGGTTTGATAAGAGCAATCGTCGGCGATTTCACTGCCGGGACGAACTATCGTTTGATGCCAGTGGGAAATTTGCGAGCTGGTGTTTTCATCTGTATCGAGTCCGCCTATCCATCGATCGCACGTCGCTTCACGAACGAAGGTGCGGATGTGCTGATCAATATTTCTAACGATGGTTATCTGGGCCCGACCGCGGTGATGCGACAGCACCTGGCTAACGCTGTTTTTCGCGCGACAGAAAATGGACGACCGTTACTGAGCGTAACCAACACCGGAATTACAGCGTTCATCGAGCCGAATGGTGAGACAAAGGATGCGACCTCGGGCTTTAAACCGGAAGTCCGAATCTGGAGTTTGTCAGCAGCGCCTGGCGGAAGGACTTTCTACACAAAGTACGGCGACGTATTTGTTATCAGTTGTGCTGTTCTTAGTTTATTGGTTCTTGGTTTCACATTCGTTGGCAGTGCCCGAAAGCGGCAAAGACTTTAAGTGAGTTGACCGGAGGATCAATGATCGAAACGTTATCAATTCAGGAATTACGAACATCATTTGAAGAGTTGCGCGGGCGAGTTGAGCAACTCGGGAGGTTTCTTTGATGTTACAGCGCGGAAAAAGGAACTAGCGGCTATCGAAGGCCAGGCCTCGGCGCCGGATTTTTGGAACGATCAAGACGCCGCACAAAAGCTTTTGCAACGACGCAGCGTGCTTGAGAAAAAGGTTAACCGCCAGGAACACTTTGAGTTGCAGCTAAGCGACGCGGGCGTACTCTTTGAGTTTGCAGAATCAGATGAAGAATCTTTGAAAGAACTACGTGCACTAGTTGAACGGCTCGAGCATGAGATCAGCGTTGCCGAAACTGAAATGCTACTGAGCGGCGCCAACGATCAACTGAATGCTATCTGCACAATTCATCCTGGGGCCGGCGGCACTGAATCTCAGGATTGGGCAGAGATGCTGTTGCGCATGTACCTGAAGTGGGCCGAGCAACGCGAATTCAAAACCGAGATCATTGACTATCAACCGGGAGAAGAAGCGGGCTTGAAAGGCGTTACGTTCAGAGTGGAAGGCGAATACGCTTACGGCCTTTTGACGGCAGAGGCGGGCGTGCACCGCCTTGTGCGAATCTCTCCTTTTGATCAGGCCGCGCGGCGTCACACTTCTTTTGCTTCCCTGTTTGTTTATCCTGAGATAGACGAAAACATCGAAGTGGAGATCAACGAAAAAGACTTGCGCGTGGACACCTATCGCGCTACCGGCGCCGGCGGTCAGCACATCAACACGACTGACTCAGCGGTGCGCATTACCCACCTGCCAACCAATATTGTCGTGCAGTGTCAGAATCAGCGTTCACAACACCAGAACCGCGCCGTGGCGATGCAGGTACTGCGTTCGCGTCTTTATGAACTGGAGTTGGAAAAGCGGAGAGCCGATACGGCCGAGTTGGAAGCAAACCGCGCGGACATCTCTTTTGGCTCGCAGATCAGAAGCTACGTGCTCGCCCCTTATCAGCTTGTCAAAGACACGCGCACTAAACTGGAACGCGGAAATGTAGATGCAGTGCTAGGCGGCGACCTCGATGATTTTATCAAGGCGTATTTGCTGTCGAAGAAGGCAGCCTAGTTGACTAACGTCAAACAGAAAATGGCCACTACCGAATTCGACGAAAGGCCGCGGGTAATTACGCCGCGAAACAGCCGCCGCAACGAGATTGTGGCGATTCTGCTTTTCGCGGTGGGTCTGTTGCTGGCGTTGTGCCTGGTTTCAGCGGCATTTTATCCCAGCGATCCCTCATGGAACTCCGCGAGCCAGGGTATGACGCGCAACTGGGCAGGCTCTATCGGTGCAAATGTTGCCGCGCTGTTATTTCAGGCAATCGGGATCGCCGCGTATCTGCTGCCGGTGTTGTTGTTGGGCGCGGCTTGGCGCCGTTTTCGCACGCGCAGCATCCGCGCGCCGTTCTTTCGCTTGCTGGGCTTGCTAATCCTGACGCTGTCGGCGGCCGCGTTACTTTCAATTTCCGGACTTCATGCACTTTTTGATTCGAGCGTGCGGCCAGGCGGTTTGATAGGAACATTGATTTCGCGCGGGCTCGAGAGCGGGCTAAACACCGTCGGCGCGACTGTTCTTCTTATCGCGGTTGCTGCGACTGGCCTATTACTCGCCACCAACTTTTCATTTGTCGATCTTTATCAAAAGCTTGCGACTTTATTTGCTGAACGGTTCGCCTTTGTTGGCAAACTGCCCGAACGATTCAAAGCTTGGCGCGAAGTGCGGCGGCAAGAGGCGCGGCTGCGAAATGAGAAACGCGCGGCTTTGAAAGCTGAACACCTGGCAGCGCGCGCGGCAATGAAGAATTCGCCCGAGCTGAGCCCGGAACAGCGCATCGCACAGTTCATGGAAGCGCCGGCGACGGGCACCCTGGGGGCCGAAACAATCAATCGCGGTGAAGCGCGCCTGGTCCAACAGGCGCAACCGGCGGAAGCAAGCGCTCCCCCCGCGCGCGCCGCAGCCGCAGGCGCGGGAGCCCAAACAGCAACTGTGGTAGAAGGCCGTTCTGGCCGCCGCTCGATCTTTCCGCGCGGCAACGGCAACGTGGCAGTTGAGGAAGAAGAAAATGTCGAGGAGATGGTCAAGGGCGCGTCAGTCCTGCGTCCGAAAGGCGAGGCGCCGGCGACCGGAAAACTTCCCTTCGACGCCGATCGCTCGAAACGTGTCTCGTATACCGATTACTCAATGCCGCCGCTGGAGTTTTTGAACGAAGCGCCGCCGCACAGTGAGCAGGCCGACACGGAACTGTTAAGTCTCGCGACGCGCCTTGCCGAAAAGTGCAAAGAGTTTAACGTCACCGGCCAAATCAAACACATCTGTCCCGGACCGGTGGTAACGACTTATGAGTTCAAGCCTGATCCGGGTGTTAAGTACTCGCGCGTCGTTTCACTGGTTGACGATCTGTGTTTGGCGTTGAAAGCGGAATCCATTCGCATCGATCGCATGCCGGGCAAGCCTCATGTCGGCATCGAGGTTCCCAATCCACGTCGCGAAACAATCTTTCTGCGCGAAGTGATTGAGTCGCGCGCGTTTCGTGAGTCGTCTTCAAAACTCACGATTGCCCTAGGGAAAACGATTGACGGACTGAACTACGTCGCGGATTTGGCGAAGATGCCGCACTTGCTAATCGCCGGCACAACCGGCGCGGGCAAGTCTGTCGGCGTTAATGCGCTGATTGTTTCCATTCTTTACCGGGCGCGGCCTGATGAAGTTAAGTTCATCCTAATCGATCCAAAGCGCCTGGAGTTGGGACTCTACGCAGACATTCCGCACCTGGCGACGCCGATCATTACTGATCCGAAAGTGGCGTCGCGTTCCCTGAAATGGGCAGTCAAAGAGATGGAGCAGCGCTACAAGGATCTCGCCGGCTGGGGTGTGCGTAACATCGACGGCTACAACACTGAGATCATGCGCCGGAATCTCGTCAAGGAATACGACGAGAAAGGCGAGCCGCACAAACCGCTTCCCTACATCGTTATCATCATCGACGAGCTCGCCGACTTGATGATGACTTCGGGGCGCGAAGTTGAAGAGTCCATTACGCGTCTGGCCCAAATGGCACGCGCCGTCGGTATTCACCTGGTACTGGCAACACAACGCCCATCAGTCGACGTGATTACCGGCTTGATCAAAGCAAATTTCCCGTCGCGCATTTCGTTTCGCGTCTCTTCCAAGGTCGACTCGCGCACGATCATCGATACCAACGGAGCCGAACACCTGCTCGGCCGCGGCGACATGCTGTTTCTGCCGCCGGGCACGTCGCGGCTTATCCGCGTTCACGGCGCCTACATCGACGAAACAGAAATTGGGCGCATCGTGGCGCACGCCAAGGCTCAGGGCACACCTGAATACGATGACACGATAACGCAGTCGGAAGAAGAAGCGCTGGGGTTGGAAGATAGCGGCGGCGAGCACGACGAGCTTTTTGAAGAAGCCCTGCGCATATGCGTCGAGATGAAGCGCGCCTCGACCTCCGTGCTGCAACGACGCCTGCGCATCGGCTACGGACGAGCCGCCGCAATCCTCGACATCATGGAACGCGAAGGCTTGATTGGACAGGCTGATGGTTCAAGGCCACGCCCGGTGCTGGGCCGCGCCTATGAGATGATGGCGCAGTGGGATGAAGGCGGCGGCGAAGAAGAATAAGTTGCACAGATTTTTAGTCGGTGGTTCTCTGAAGGCACAGACTAAAGTCTGCCACTGCTTAGAAACATTTTTCCACGGTTCCTGTGGAAAACTCTGTGGACATCGCCCCATAAAACAGACGAAGTTTTGCAATAATTAGACTTCCAGCAAACTGCACACCTGAGCGGCAATGTCACAAGCTCTTCACCACCAGGGACTTGCATACATGAAACAGGTTCGCTTCGCAGCAAAGCCCGACGCCAGGTTGTTACTGCTGCTGGTCCTGATAATTGGTAGTTCTTGTGGACGACTGCCGCGCAGTAACACCTTCCCACGCGCCGTTCAAACCACCGTGGCGGCTGTTCAGCTCAACATAAACACGGCGTCAGCCCGGGAATTGGAACAACTTCCAGGCGTCGGCAAAGTCATTGCTGAACGGATCGTGGCTTACCGCGAACAATACGGTAGCTTTCGCCGCCCGGAAGAGTTGCTGATGGTTAATGGCGTTAGCGACAAAAAGTTTCGCGCGCTTCAAGGTCGAATTGTGGTCGAGTGATATTTCGCTCGCTTTTGGCTGGCGAATGCGAACCGAGTCTTTGAAGGTCTCGGGCCTGAATCAGGTTCCCGCTGCCGGCGTGTTACAATCAGTTCCTAAATTAGAACTCAGGAGATGTTTTGCAATGCCTTATTCCGAACTGATGATCCGCCCCATGCGCGAGGAATTGACGCGTATCGGTGTCGAAGAACTGCGCACGCCCGAGCAAGTGGACGAAACGCTCACTAAGACCGATGGCACCGTGATGGTCGTGGTGAACTCGATCTGCGGTTGCGCCGCCGGTAAAGCCCGACCGGGCATTGCCCAGGCCCTACAGCACAGCGTCACGCCCGACAGAGTCGCCACCGTTTTCGCGGGCGCCGATATCGAGGCGACCGACAAAGCACGAAGTTACTTCACTGGCTACGCGCCATCGTCACCTTCGATCGCGCTGCTAAAAGACGGCAAGCTGGTTTACATGATGGAGCGTCGCCAGATTGAGGGTAAGGATGCCTCGCAAGTTGCCAACGAGCTCATCCAGGCGTTTGACCAGCATTGCGTGAAGTCGGAAGCGACCGCGAGCTAGAAATCTGCCGGGGTATTAACCCAGATAAGAACGGATCTGCAAAAAGTTAAGCGTAATAGCTTTTTGTCTTTTCCGCGTAAATCTGCGTTAATTCGCTAAGCCCGCTTCAGTGAATCTCTTTTGAAAGCCTCGCCGGGCCGAGCAGCTTGGCGAACTCCGCATGGGCCAGGACCACCTCCGGCGACTGCTGCACCGAAACAAAATACTTCTGCTGAAATTCTCCGCCTGCTTCAGTCGGAACCAGTAACAGCCTCGCCTCCTCGATCAATGCCGCAGCGGTGCTTTCGCTGGTTGGCTCACGCTCATCGATTGCCTCGTCGATTTGCACAATCAATTCCGAAAGGTGCCGCAGCCAGGCAAACCAGGGGTTATGCATGACGAGGTTTAAGAATTCGTAGCTATTCTCGATCCGCCCATGGGCCCGCTCATAACCCACTCGTTCAAAATCAAGCAAGGATTTATGCAAGCGCAAGAGTATGTGCCGGATGTCAGTCAGTTTTTGTTTTGTGCCTTCGGCAATCGGCTCGTCAGCAGTCACAGGCCCCACCACCTTTTTCTGGATTTCAGTGTGCAGATAGCTTAACTACTGCCTCGCGCTTAGGCAAAAGCTCGCTCAAAGTTCTATCGACGACCTCTAATTCCTGGCGCGGTTGCGTGTTATGATCACGGGCAATGCCGGCCCCCTTCAGCCTCAACACTCCCGTTGAAGATCTCTACAGGTATCGGCTTGCTCGTTTCGGACAAACGTCATCGCAAAGACTCGCCGCTGCACTGAAATCGCAGTTTGAAAAAAGGAATTTCGCAGAAGTCATCGTTGAGGACTTGCTCGGCTACATGCCGATGCGCTACGAAGATCGTTCGCACCCGGCGCGCATACGCGAACTGACGGAGGGCATGGAAGCTTCGCTGGAATTGGAAGTGAAAGTTGCCGGAGGTTATCAAGTAAGAAACCGCCGCTCGTTTAGCAGGTCGAACCTATTCATTTTCGAAGTCACCGCAACTGACCCGGAAAGAACCGGCCGGCCCGTGGTTGTCTGGTGGTTCGTTTCCGGATCGCACGCGCACGACATCGTCACCTACTACACAAAACGCTTTCAACAAGGCGCGCGCTTCATGACTTTCGGGGCCTGGACGTGGGACAAGCGCCGCGCCACTTATTCCCTGCACCTTAACAAACCGGCGGACGAGCTGGAGATGTTGTCGCCGGTTGAGAACGACCCGAACAAGGATGAGGACGCGTACGATCCGAAGCTGGCGGGAATTCATGTCGGGCGCAGCGTTCCGATTTATCGCAAGCTTGGTGACTTTACTTCTAAACGCCTGCGTGAGGTTGTCCATGCAACCCTGGCACTGTTGCCCGCTGAGGCCATCCCGGAAACCCTGCCCGCCGAATTGCGTCGTCGCCATAAACTTATTAATCGCGGTGCTGCGTTGCGAGCCATTCATTTCCCGACCGACGACACGCCGCTTAAGTTGTATGAACAGGCGCGCAGTCCTGCTCATCTTCGTCTCATCTTTGAAGATTTCTTTTGGGTCGTACTGGCAATCGGCTTGAAGCGTGGCAAACGCACAAAAGAAACAAAATCAGCGGTCATCAAGCTCGACCGCGCCACCAAGCTACGGATTGGCTCAGTCCTGCCTTTTAAGTTAACTGAGGCACAGCGCCGCGTCGTCAAGGAAATTTTCAAGGATTTGCAGTCAAGAGCGCCGATGAACCGGCTGCTGCAGGGCGACGTCGGCAGCGGCAAGACCATCGTTGCGTTGATCGCGATGCTGGCGGCGATGGAGAGCGGTTACCAGACCGCGCTGATGGCGCCGACCGAAATCTTGGCCGAGCAACACGCGCGCAACATCAAGCGGCTGCTGGCAAAGGCGCCATATCGAGTTGAACTGTTAACCGGATCATTACGAGCGGCGGAAAAAAGAAAGCTGCAGATCGAACTGGCGGCTGGCGAGATTCATGCTTGCATTGGTACGCACGCGTTGCTTCAGGAGTCGGTGTCTTTCGACAAACTCGGCCTCGCGGTTATCGACGAGCAACACCGCTTCGGTGTGATGCAACGCGCTGAATTACGCAAGCGCGGACTAAATCCCGACGTGCTGGTGATGACCGCGACACCGATTCCGCGCTCGCTGACGATGACGATCTATGGCGACCTTGATGTTTCGGTTATTGATGAAATGCCCCCTGGCAGAACGCCGATTGAAACTATAGTTCTGGGCGAAGAACAACGTCTCGAGGTCAAACAAATAATTGCTCGCGAAGTGCGTGCCGGGCGACAGGTCTACGTTGTCTATCCGCTGGTTGAAGAATCAGAGAAGATGGACCTGAAGGATGCGACGCGACGTTACGAGTACTTGCGCGACAAGGTCTTTCCCAGGTTCACGGTGGGCCTGGTCCACGGCAAAATGAAATCAGCCGACAAAGAAGAAATAATGCGGCGGTTTGTTTCCGGTGAGATTCAGATTCTAGTGTCAACCACGGTGATTGAAGTTGGCGTCGACGTGCCAAACGCGTCGGTCATGGTGGTTGAGCATGCGGAACGATTTGGTTTGTCGCAACTTCATCAACTACGCGGGCGCGTTGGGCGCGGCGCTGAGAAGAGTTATTGCCTGCTGCTGGCTGGGGAAACTAAGACCAGTGTGGCCACCGAACGGCTCGGTATCATGGCCGAGACGAATGATGGGTTTAAGATCGCCGAGAAGGATCTGGAACTGCGCGGACCAGGCGAATTGTTGGGAACAAGACAATCGGGCTTGCCGGAATTTCGTATCGGTAATCTGGTACGCGATCAGCAAATACTGGCGGCCGCAAAGAAAGAAGCTGATTTCTATCTCGCAAAAGGTGAGCGCTCCCCCGAGACCGCACAGATGATTGAACGTGTGTGCTCGACTGCTCGCTTCGGCCTGGCCACAGTCGGATAAAACCGTATCCGCAGATTTACGCCGATTCCGCAGATTTCAAAAGAGTCAACAACAATTTAATTTCATAGTCGGTTTCTGTTTTTTCCTTAAGCTTGTCTTACGGTTTTGAAATCTGGGTAATCGGCGTAATCTGCGGATGAGGTTTTGCTCTCTTGCGAATCATTGCCGGAAAATATCGCGGTCGAAATCTGAAGAGTCCCCCGTCGCTTGAGGTGCGGCCGACTTCCGATCGTCTGCGCGAGACGCTCTTCAATGTCATTGCACCAGGAATCCCGGGCGCGCGCTTTCTCGATCTCTGCGCCGGCTCGGGCGCGGTTGGCATCGAGGCCCTGTCGCGCGGCGCAAACGACGTCACCTTCGTTGATAAGTCGCGAAAGATGTGCGCGTTGGTCGAAGCCAACCTCGACCTCTGTCGCGTCCCGGAAGAGCAAACAAAAGTGGCCCAGGCAGCAGCTGCTGACTATCTTTCGCGCCGTCTCAAACAAAAGCTGGCGGCATGGGATCTTGTTTTTTTCGATCCGCCTTACGCGACGGATTATCTTCCGGTTATCGAACTGTTCGGACGAAACACGGGAAAGTTGTTAGCAGACGAAGGCCTGCTGATCGTCGAGCACCATCATAAAAATGGTTTACCAGATGAGCTTGGGAGTATAATCCGCAGCCGAACACTCAAGCAGGGCGATTCCGCACTAAGTTTTTTTTCCAAGAAGCGCTGACTCTTCAGCCGCCTCTCAAACTTTCAGGAGGGACCATGAAATCATCTCTTTCGCGCCGCGGTTTTGCAAAAGTTGTGAGCGCCGGCGCGGCGTATGCAGCACTTAATCCATCTTTTGCCCTGTCAACGCCGGCATTGCGCCTGGTTAATAGCCCGACGCTGGTTCGCCTTAGCTCTAACGAAAATCCATATGGACCATCTCCGCTGGCGGTCAAGGCAATGACCGATGCCTTTAGTTTGGCGTGGCGGTATCCGGACGAACATGAAGGAGGGCTGGTCGATGCTTTGGCGAAACTGAATGGTGTCTCCAGCGATCAAGTTCTTTTGGGAAGTGGTTCGGGCGAAATTTTGAAAGTCGCCGCAGCGGCATTCACCGGGCCGAGTAAGAAGTTGGTGGTCGGCCACCCAACGTTCGAAGCCATTCTCGCTCATGCAGCGGTCGCCGGCGCGGACATTGTAAAGACCAATCTGACTTCAGACTATGCCCACGATTTGCCGAAAATGCTGGCAGAGAAAAATGCCGGCTTGATCTACATCTGCAATCCAAACAATCCGACTGCAAGTATTACGCCGAAAGATCAACTGCGCGCATTTCTCGGGAGGGTGCCGGCGCAAACCATCGTGCTGGTTGACGAGGCATATCATCACTATGTCGAGTCAAAAGACTACGAGAGTGTTATTCCGCTGATCGCGCAGTATCCAAACCTAATGGTGGCGCGCACGTTTTCGAAAATCTACAGTATGGCCGGGTTGCGCTGTGGCTACTGCGTGGCGCGGCCGGAATTAATCCAGCGCATGCGCGCGCAGCAAGCCTGGGACAGCGTGAATATCATGGCGATGGTAGCGGCGATCGCGAGTTTGCAGGACCGCGAACAAGTCGAGCAGGGGCGCCGGCGCAACGCCGAAGTTAAGAGCTATGTCTACTCGGAGCTCGATAAGGCGGGTTACAAATACATTCCCTCGCACGCTAACTTCATGATGATTGACCTGCGCCGGGAGGTGAGGCCGATCATCGGCGCCATGAACGATCGCAAGGTGCAAGTGGGGCGGGTGTTTCCGGCGATGCCAAACTTCATGCGCGTTACTGTCGGCACCCGACCGCAGATGGAAGCGTTTGTTTCAGCATTCCACGCCGTAATGAGCTGAACGATCTCTGTGCGTCCTTAGTGTTCTCTGTGTCTCGGTGGTGAATGTTCATTAGGACAGCCATCCACCACAGAGACACAGAGAGCACTAAGGACGCATAGAGCATTGAGCCTTCCCAATCACCCCGAGTTTCCCATCGACTAATCAGTTGTTAGAATCAATTCATGCTCGTTCTGGGAATCGAAACGTCGTGTGACGAAACCGCCGCTGCTCTGGTGCGCGACGGCCACGAAATCGTTTCGTCCGTCATCGCCTCGCAAATCGAAACTCACAAACGTTTTGGCGGCGTTGTACCCGAGCTCGCTTCGCGCGAACATCTCGATAAGATCGTTCCGATCGTTGAAGAGGCATTTACCCGCGCCAATGTTCGTAAAGAAGAGATCGACGGCATCGCAGTCACGGTTGGGCCAGGTTTGGTTGGTTCATTGCTGGTTGGCGTTTCTTATGCGAAGGCCATGGCGTTTGCGCTGGAAAAACCGCTGGTCGGAGTAAACCACATCGAAGGTCACATCTATTCGGTAGCCTTCGAAAACCCACCCGTCGAATACCCCGCGCTGGCTTTGGTTGTTTCCGGCGGCCACACGAATCTGTTTTTCGTGCCTGAGCCGGGCAAGTACAAGGTTGTAGCACGCACGCGCGACGATGCGGCCGGCGAAGCTTTCGACAAGGTCGCCAAGCTGCTCGGGCTCGGTTATCCCGGTGGGCCAATCATCGAACGCCTGGCCCGCGAAGGTAATCCAAAGGCGGTAAAGTTTTCGGTGCCGCGCATGGGCGACGGCTCACCTGACTTTAGTTTTAGCGGCTTGAAAACTGCGGTCACCAAATATGTGCGCGAAAGCGGAGTGCGTCCGGTTGAGAACGGCGATCCGCCATCGCAAGCGATCAAAGATCTCGCCGCCAGTTTCCAGAGCATTGTGATTCGTTCTTTAGTGGGAACAACTGAGCGAGTAGCTAAAGAATATGGGCCACGGACTTTGATTGTCGCGGGCGGCGTCGCCTGCAACGGCGCTCTGCGCGAAGCGGCCGGCAAGGCAGCGGCGCAACTTGGCATTCCCGCCTACTTCCCTTCACTGCACCTATCGACAGACAACGCGGCAATGATTGCGGCTGCGGGCACGGTGAAGCTTCAGGCCGGCGAGCGCGCTGGTTTCAATCTCAACGCCGACGTAACCTTACGTCTGCAAAATCTTGATAATCCGGATGAAGCGCTGCGGAGAGCTAAAGTCCGTTACCGGTTGTGATTTCCGGCAAACTAGTTTCTCGTTTGGAAGGATGTTCGACAAACTGAATTTATCGGACATTAGAAGAGCCGGGCACCGTCGCCCTCCTCTTTGATTCTGCCTACTGCTCCTGCCGACCGCCCACTTCTCTGTGTCTTGGCCTCGTCACGCGAGGCCGGTAGTTGGCCTTATCAACCTTCGATAACGCTCGCGGCGCTCACCGCCTTTTTCTCGTAAGCAGCGATGGTCGCAATGTTCGCCTTCTCCACCAGGCTGAGTGAGGTATCGGAATAGTTCGGGTCGGCTTTGTACCAATCGAAACTCGAAAAATACTTTTGCAGCCACGGTTCCTTGAACACTTTGCCGCGGCGCGCATAAATCTCCTGCCGCATCTGGCTGGCGTCTTCAACGAAAAGCCCTGCAAGCAAAGCTCGGGTAACGGGTTTAGTACTTAGATTGTCGTGGATCTTTTTTTCATAGGCGACGATCGTCTCGACGTTCGTTTTTTCACTGCCGGTCACTTGTTCATCCTTAAAGTTCTCGTCTGGTTGGTACCAGGGCTGGCTGAAAAAGTACTGAGCCAGCCAGGGCGCCTGAAATGAGCGCCCATGCCGCGCATAAATCTCATTTCGCAGCAAGCGTAACTCATAAAGGCTCAACCCGTGCAGCATCTGCGCCGAGATCAAGCGATTTTCAAACAGCTCCATGTCGCCGGGAGCCAGCGCAACCTTGCGTGAACGTTTCTGCGCCAGGGAAATTGTCGCGAGGTTCTTCTGTTCGATCGCGGACAGGGACTTGGGATCGTACTTACCCGGCTTGTACCAATAACGCTCGTCAAAGTACTGCTGCAGCCACGCATCGCTCTCAAAACGCTTGCCGTGAATCGCTTCGATTTCGGAGCTTAGAACCAGCCATTCGGCGCCGCTGTGTTTACCGAGCTTAGGTGCCGTCAACGCACGCGTGCGCCAGTAACGCATGTCACCCGGCTGCACCGTCTCGTGTTTGCTTGCTTCGGCGACGCGAATCAAATCGAGATTGTTGCGCTCGGTCGCATTCAGCATTGAGTTTTGAAAGTCAGGATTCGGCTTGTACCAATCCTGCGCTTCCAAATAGGTTTTGATCGTCGCGTCCTTGAAGACACGCCCGTGCCGGCCAAAAACGATGCCACGCATCAGCGTCAGATCTTCAAGTGGGACCTTCGCAACGTCAGCGGACTTGAGCGCAGACTTTGCAAAATCAAAGTTTTGCCAGCGCTCCATGCTGTCCTGCGCCCGAGCCGTGGCAGACGTTAAGACAACCAGAATTGCGAGAACTAGAACATGAAATCTACGGGGGAAGTAATTCATGACTGCGCTCCGTCGTGCCCGCGGCACAGATGTCTACAGTGATCAGTTGTTAGTTTGAAACCTGGGAAAGTGACGTTCACATTTTCGGGGGCATAGCCCGATTGAATCCAGGAACTGCCGGAAGGTCCGAGACCTTCCGACGTCAGACGGCGCAGCCCAGACGGAGCCGGTTCAACCAAAAATGTCGCGAACTTTATCGACCAGGCCCTTGTCTTCCAGGTCCTTGTTCTCGACCACCGCAAGTTGTTCCAGAAGTTTTCGCTGTTCGCGCGTCAACGATGTCGGCGTCACGACGCTCACGGAAACAAACAAGTCGCCGTGACCGCGGCCGCCGAGCACCGGCATGCCTTTATTCTTCAAGCGAAACACTGTACCCGTTTGCGTGCCGGTAGGAATCTTGATCTTCTCTTCACTTTCGAGAGTGGGCACAAAAACATCAGAGCCCAGGGCCGCCTGCGCGAAGGTAATCGGCAGCATCACGTAAAGATTACTTCCCTGCCGTTCGAAGCGTTCGTGTTCGGCGAGATGAATCACGACATATAAATCGCCAGCTGGCCCACCTTGCGTGCCCGACTCGCCTTCGCCCTGCACTCGCAGACGCGAGCCGGTTTCGACACCCGCCGGAATCTTGACCTCCATCTGCTTTTCGCGCTCGACGCGGCCGGCGCCGTGACAATCTGCGCAGGGATTCTTGACGACGCGTCCAGCGCCGCGGCAGACCGAACAGGTGCGGGCGACAGAAAAGAAGCCTTGCTGATAGCGTACTTGTCCGGAGCCCTGGCAGTTGCTGCAAGTTTCCGGTTGCGAGCCAGCTGCCGCGCCGTTACCTTTGCACGTTTCGCAAGTTTCCAACCGCGGAATCCGCAGTTGCGCGGTCATCCCGGCGTACGCTTCTTCAAGAGTTATTTCGAGGTCGTAACGCAGGTCAGCGCCGCGTTGTGCTGTTGAACGGCGCGCGCCGCCGCGGCCAGTTCCGAACACGTCACCAAACCCGAAAAGATCACCAAGGATATCTTCGATGCCGCCAAATCCAGGTGCACCCCAAGGCTGCCCAGCACCGCTCGAAACGCCCGCATGGCCGAAATGATCGTAACGCTGGCGCTGGGTGGCATCGGCCAGCACGCTATACGCCTCAGCCGCTTCTTTGAATTTTTCTTCCGCGCTCGCGTCGCCCGGGTTTTTGTCCGGATGAAACTTAACTGCGAGCCGCCGGTACGCGCTTTTCATTTCCTGGTCAGTCGCGGTTCGACTAACTCCTAAAACTTCGTAATAATCTCGCTTACTCATTCAGTATTTCTTAAAACCTTTCCTGGTTAATTGATGTGGCAAAATCTCTATTTACTTGAAACTAATTCGAATCCTCTGCGCCCGCGGGTGTCGCATCGTTCGACGGGTTCATCATCGCATTTGTTAGCTGACCCGCCACGCGCTCCAGCGCCGTCAGCGCCTTATTTATCGTCTCGCGGCCTTCCGCAGTCGCGGCTGCTTCGGCCTCGCTGAAAACGCGGTCCGCAATCTCCTGATCGTTAGCCGAAAGCATTCCGCCAAACTTGGTGAACGACTTCTGCGTGTTGCGCAGTAACGACTCGAGCTTGTTGCGCAATACTACGACTTCTTTCGCGTCGCGGTCGGTATCGGCAAACGTTTCCGCTTCTTTTATCAAATGCTGAATCTCATCCGGGGCCAAACCCGAGGTTGGCGTGATGCGCATTTGTTGTTCGCGTCCGGTTGCTTTGTCCTGGGCCGAAACGGAAACGATTCCGTTAGCATCGACCTCGAAAGTTACATCGACTTGCGGCACCCCGCGCGCACTCGGCGGTATGCCGACCAGCTCAAATTTCCCCAGCGAGCGATTGCCTTCCGCAACCTCGCGCTCACCCTGCAGAATATGAATTTCGACTGAGGTCTGGTTATCGACAACGGTTGTAAAGGTCAAACTATTGCGCAGCGGAATGGTTGAATTTCGATCGATGATTTTCGTGAACAAGCCGCCACGAGTTTCCAGTCCCAGGCTCAACGGTAGAACATCGAGCAGCACGATGTCTTTAACTTCGCCCGTCAGCACGCCGCCCTGGATGGCAGCGCCCATCGCCACCACCTCGTCAGGGTTGATTTCGGCCGATGGCTTCTTGCCAAAAATCTGCTCGACGGTGCGCTCAACAATCGGCGAGCGAGTCTGGCCGCCAACCAAAATAACTTTGTCGATGTCTGCTGGCTGGAGTTTTGCATCCTGAAGCGCCCGCTGGCACGGTTCGATTGTTTGTTCGATCAGATCCCGAATTAGCGTTTCAAACTCATCGCGCGTCAGCTGCTTATTAAAATGTTTTGGACCAGTCGCGTCGGCAGCGATGAAGGGCAGATTGATGTTCGTTTCTCTCGCCGATGAGAGTTCGCATTTGGCCCGCTCGGCTACTTCTTTTAAACGTTGCAATGCCAGACGATCCTTGCGCAGGTCGATTCCCGTATCAGTCAAAAATTGATCTGCCATCCAGTTCATGATGCGTTCGTCCAAATCCTCGCCGCCAAGAAAAGTATTCCCGGACGTGGACAACACTTCAAACACACCATCGCTCATTTCAAGGATCGAAATATCAAACGTGCCGCCACCCAAATCGTAGACGGCTATGCGCTCGATGTCGGATTTGCCGAGCCCGTAGGCAAGCGCGGCGGCGGTTGGTTCATTGATGATTCGCTCGACCGTTAACCCGGCGATTTTGCCGGCGTCTTTAGTCGCTTGGCGTTGGGTGTCATCGAAATAAGCGGGCACGGTAATGATTGCGTCCGTTACCGGTTCGCCCAAAAAGTCTTCAGCCGCGGCTTTCAAACGTTGCAGCACGATTCCGGAAAGCTCAGGTGGACTATAGCTACGGCCCTGGACCCGCACGCGGGCGTCGCCGTTTGGCGAATCGACGATTTCAAAAGCCGAAGTCTCGCGCATTCGCTGCACTTCGCGTGAGTTGTACTTGCGGCCTATCAATCGTTTGACGGCGTAAACTGTATTCGCGGCGTTGGTCACCGCCTGCCGTTTCGCGATCTGGCCGACCAGACGCTCGCCCTTATCGGTGAAGCCCACCACGCTCGGCGTGGTCCTGCCGCCTTCTTTATTGGGTACGATTTGAACCGCGCCGCCTTCCAGAACGGAAACGCAGCAATTTGTCGTGCCCAAATCAATGCCTATGGCTTTTCCCATGTTTTGTGAATCCTATTGGAGAAGCATCCTAATCATTTTTTGACGGCGACTTTTACGAGCGATGGCCTGATCAATTTGTCTCCGAGTTTGAAGCCGCGAACTATTTCCTGCATGACCATATCCGGCTCGTATTCGTCCGTTTCCTCGGTCACGACGGCTTCGTGGACGTGAGGATTGAACATCTCGCCTTCGGCGGCGACTGGCTTTACTCCAAACGCATCCAAAACTCCATTCAACTGTTTGTAGATCAAATCGACGCCGCTGAGAAAGTGGCGAAACTCGTCGGATTCACTCGCCTCGACTGAAGCTTCCGTTTCCAGCGCCCGCTTTAAATTATCCAATACCGGCAACAGCTTGGCGGCGATGTCAGCAACTACCCGATTATAAGTCTCCGTTCGCTCTCGCTCCATGCGCTTGCGGTAATTCTCAAAATCCGCCTGGCGCCTGGCCAAACCATCCCGCAAGTCTTTGGCTTCCGCTTCCAGCCGCTTTAGTTCCGCGCGCGTCGCGACGAGCTCGGCCAGTTCCGGACCACCGGCGTTGGAGGCAACGTCCGCAGGGGAGCCGTCAGCCTGTGACGACGCGCGCACTGGCGGATCTGTTTCGGCGAAGGTTTCGTGGTCGAGGTCCGGTTGGCCGGATTCAGGCGTAGGGGATGTCACTTCCGGGGGAGTCTCCAATTCGTTTGACATGGCTTCGGGATCGTCTTCTCCGTTGCCATCGTGAAAATTAACAGGAATGCGTTTCGCCCTGTTTACCTTATCGTCAGGAGCCATGTCGCCACTTGATTCTGCAAAGGTTAGAAGGAATTACGCTCGGGCATCATCATTGAGCCGGCGCTCAATCAACCGCGCCATGTAGTTTACCATAGCCATGATCCGGGAATACTCAATCCTCATCGGACCGACAACACCCAAAGTGCCGAGATGTTCGCTGGAGCTAAGCCGGTATGGGGCGGTTATCAAAGCGCAGTTTCGCAGGGATGGGTTGGGATGCTCGCGTCCGATCACAACGTGTACGTCGCCAGCCAGGGAAATCTGATCGCGCGAGACACACTCATTCAGTATCTTAATAAGGCGAGATTTTTCTTCAAAAGTTCGAAACAGCTCGCGCATGCGATCGATATCAACAAAATCAGGCTTAGCGAGCATGTTTGAAGCACCGTCAACATAAACGTCGCCACCGCCGGTGTCCTCGCCTTCGAGGCTCATGTCGCAAAGCAGGATCGCATTTCGCAGCAGGCGGTCGTATAGCGCTTTCTCTTGCCGCATCAATTCAAGAATCTCGGTGCGAATTGCCAAAAGACTTTTGCCGCTGAATTCGACGTTGAGATAGCGCGCCGTGCTTTCCAGGTCATCCTGCGTAATTTGATCTTCCAGCCTGATAATTTTGTTATGAACCGTGTTTGCGGTGGTAACCAGGATTACCAGGATGCGTTTATCGGAAAGCTGCACAAACTCGATGTGGTTCAGCCGGTTGTCGGCCAGCGATGGCGAAAAAACAATACCGACATTCTCAGACAGTTCGGAAAGCGCGTGCGACATTTTTTCCATGACCCGATCCGACGAGGTCGCCGAATCCAGGCCAGTCGAGGCAAACACTTTGTCGATTGCGCGCAGGTCGGCGCGTGACAAACGTGATTCCTCGAGCGTGTTATCAACGTAATAACGATAACCCTTATCGGTGGGCGTGCGGCCGGCGGAAGTATGAGGTTGCTCGACCAAGCCTGCTTCTTCCAACTCCGCCAATACATTTCTGATGGTCGCCGAACTCCAACCTGAACTCCGGCCAAAACGGTCAGCCAGCGCACCCGAACTTACCGCCTCGCCCGTTCCTAGATGCTCCTTGATTAAAGCTGCGAGCACGGCTTGGGCACGAGGATCGACGGCGTCTGCGTCTGTTGTATGGATGCTTGAGTGTCGACGGGGCATGAATTACTACTTCAAAAGCCAGGACGTTTCCAAGAATTCCGTAAAGGTTACCGCGGGCGAACATTAGAAGAAGCGCAAAACCTGCAATGCAAACTGCTGATCGCAGTATAAAGAATCGGGTACAACGCTGCAAACCGTTTGGGCGGGTTTGTCGTCTGTTTCTAAGTCTCACGCCTTCAACGTCTTAATGCGGGTCAACGATTTCATTTTTCAGGCAGCACCGCGGTAGCAACAGGCACTCAGGCCCACCTTCGCGTTGCCGGCCCGGAGCCCTGGCTGGGACTCCTAAATTTGCGTTTTTGCTGGGCTTTTTGGACTGTCACCTGCTCCAATTGACGCTCGCCAGCGCTCTCCGTAAGATTAACGGCAGCCAACGACTTTCAGTACCCGCGCCCTCGGGTTCGACAGTACGAGCTGTAATCAAGATTTTCTCCTCCGCATACTGGATGAAACAGTTAAATAGACAAGCGCACGCAGGCTTAGAAGGAGCGAAAAGCCATGGATGAGGTGAAAAAGTTTTTCGTTGATGCTTTTCACCACCTCGGCGGCAACCGTCCGTTGCCCTCCATCGACGTGCGCTTTTATCCCTACGCTGGGCTTCATCACACGATCAGGCTGCGCTCGGGCAGTGTTCACGTTCGCCTGTCGGACATTTGCAAGACCTGCCCAGCGGAAGTGACGCGGGCGCTCGCCTTTGTCCTGGTAGCTAAACTTCTTGGCAAACGCGGGCCGGCAGCCTACGAACGCACCTATCGCGAATATTCAATGGCACCCGATGTGGTGCGTTCATCCGACATCGCCCGGAAGCGTCGCGGCCGGAAAATGATTTCCAGCGCCCAAGGGAACACCTACGACCTTGATCGAATGTTTTTGAAGATAAACCGACGCTATTTTGATTCCACTCTGCCCAAGCCGACGATCACCTGGTCGCAACGTCGGACGCGCAGCATTCTGGGTCATCACGATCGGGTGCATGAAACGATTACGATAAGCAAGTCGCTGGATTCGCCGCAGGTCCCGGAATGGTTCGTCGAGTACATCCTTTATCATGAGATGCTGCACATTAAGCACGCCGCGCAAGTTATCAATGGTCGCCGCTACTATCACACGGCTGCGTTTCGCGCGGACGAAAAACGATTTTCTAAGTACGAGGCGGCGCAGGCCTGGCTTGACCAAGCTGCTCGCCAGCGTCGCGTTCCCCGAGCGCGTGCAGCCTGAGTTCATATTGGAACCTTTTGGCTGATGAGACGTTAACTAAAACGAGGTAGGTGGGCTCCTCAAAAAGGCGGTCAGGCCGGGGTCGATTTTGATTCTGGCAGGGCCGCCTTTTTACGCACCTGGGGCACTCCGCTGTGCTCGTTGCCGGCCGGGATCGGCCTCATTCAGACTTATCTTGATTGATGCTTCACTGGACAAAGCTGCACGCGCCTCGCTAGACTACGCGTTTCAAATAAGGCCCCGATTGCTCGCCAAGCTCGCGGTTAATTAAACAACGCTTAGACGGAGAACTTAAGAAAAGTTATGGCTATTTCTGCAACTCAAATTCGCCGGGGAATGGTGCTTCTGTTTGAAGGCGAGCCGTGCAAGGTGATGGAATTCCGCCATCACACCCCCGGAAATTTGCGCGCAATGATTCAAACGAAACTGAGAAACATCAAGACTGGCTCCTCGTTCGAGCACCGTTTTCGTTCGGTTGACACGGTTGAACGCGCTTCACTCGAACAGCATGAGATGGAGTACATGTATTCCGACGGTTCCCATCATCACTTCATGAACACGGAGAATTACGAGCAGGTTGCGCTGAGCGGAGACGACCTGGGTGATGCCGCTCAATGGTTAACGCCAGGCTTGAAAATCCAGGCCGAGTTTTTTGAAGGCGCGCCTATTGGAATTGATCTGCCGCCTTCGCTGGAACTGACGGTCACCCGAACCGAACCGACAATGAAAGGCGCGACGGTTTCAAACGTGAACAAACCAGCGATACTGGAAAATGGCGTAACCGTGACCGTGCCACCATTTGTGAACGAAGGTGACCGCATTCGCGTCGATCCCACCGAAGGCCGCTACATTGAGCGTGCCAAGTAGTGACAAGTGAAAGGTAACAAGTGAAAGGTTAGGAACCTCTTCTCACTTGTCACTTGTCACCTGTTACTTTTCACTTTCATGTATTTCATCTACAGCCTCCTGCTCGCTGTCGGTTTTCTCGTCCTGCTGCCTCGCTTTCTCTACGATGCCTTTCACCACGGCAAATACGTCGCCGGATTTCGCGAACGCCTCGGCACGCTGTCTCCAGCAAACGGACAACCGCTGATTTGGATTCATTGTGTTTCCGTTGGCGAGACTCAGGCGGCGCGTCCATTAGTTCTGCAACTTAAGAAACAACTCCCCGATCACCGCCTCGCGATTTCCACCACGACGCTCACCGGGCAAACTCTTGCGCGAGAAATTTTCAAGCAAGACGCTGAAAAGATTTTTTATTTTCCTTTCGACTGGCGCTGGTCGGTGCGGCGCACCCTCAAGGCACTGCGCCCAGAAGCGGTGTTGATTATGGAAACGGAACTGTGGCCTGGCTTCTTGCGCGAGTGCGAGCGCCAACAGATTCCGGTGGCGGTATTGAACGGCCGGCTGTCGGAACGATCGTTTCGGCGCTATCGACTGTTTCGAGGTTTCATGTCGCAAGTGCTGCGCGGCGTTAGTTTGGCCATCATGCAGACTGAAGCCGACGCCGGTCGCCTGCGGTTACTGGGGATTGCGCCGGAAAAGGTTCAGGTGTCGGGCAGTTTGAAATTCGACGCGGGTGCCTTGCCTTTGAATGACGCGCTGACTACAGAATTACGCGAGCGTTTCAACTTCACTGACGATTCTCCATTGATTCTTGCCGCCAGCACTCACGGGCCGGAAGAGCGCATTGTCCTTGAAGCTTTCAAACGTTTTATTGGAAAAACTCCGAACGCCCGGTTGCTGATCGCGCCGCGCCATCCCGAACGTTTTGGCGAAGTCGCCGCGCTACTCGAGGCGTCAGGTCTTACATCGGCCCGCCGAAACGCGCCACAAAAAGAAAGCGACAGCATTGCCAAAGTTATCCTGCTCGACACGATCGGCGAATTGCAGTCAGTTTATTCATTGGCGACGATCGTGTTTGTCGGCGGCAGCATCGCGAAAACTGGCGGACACAACATCCTCGAACCCGCTGCGGTGGGTGCGTGTATTATGACCGGCGCACACACTTACAATTTCCGAGAAATCGTAGAAGAATTCGTGCACGCCGAAGCGATCATTCAATTGCCGTCGATGCCTGATTCGGAAGCGACGCTGGAGCTTGAGAAATTGTTTACTGGCTTGCTTGGGGACAGCGATAAGCGAAGAGCACTTGGAGAACGCGCTAAACAACTCGTCAACCAGAACCGCGGCGCCACTGAACGAACGATGGAATCGCTAAAGATCCTATTGGCCAATCCAGTTATGCCGGCGAGAACCCGATGAAGACTGCCAACTCTCTCATACTCCCGCCGTTCAGCGCGCTCTACAGTTTGGCGACCCGGTTGCGCCTCGCAGCTTATCGCCGCCATTTGCTATCCGTTTCCAAACTTGACGCAGTTGTAATCAGCGTCGGCAACATCACCACTGGCGGAACGGGAAAAACGCCGCTGGTCGAATGGATCTGTCGCGTACTTGCGAATGAAGGCAAACGAGTTTGCGTGCTGACTCGCGGTTATCGACGGCAAAATCCGAAGGCACAGGTTGTCGTCAGTAACGGTCACAAGATTCTCGCCGAGGTCGCAGCCGCGGGAGACGAGCCGTTGCTGCTGGCCCGAAACTTGTTGGGAGTCGCGGCCGTTATCTGTAATTCAAATCGAAGTGAGGCGGGCCGCTGGGCAATCAATAATTTGCAATCAGAAGTTTTTGTGCTGGATGACGGCTTTCAGCATTTGCAGCTTGCTCGCGATTTGAACATCGTGACTGTGGATGCAACAAATCCCTGGGGCGGCGGCATGCTTCCCGTGGGCCATCTGCGCGAACCGCTCAGCAGCTTGGCGCGCGCCGACTGTTTCGTGCTAACCAGGACAGAAGAAAAGACCGACCAGCCAGCGATCATTGCTGAATTACAGAGGAGAGTTGGACCACGGCCAATCTTTCGTTCGCGCATGTTGACGACCGGATTGCGCCGGCTGGGAGGCGAGACGCTCGATCAAGTTTCCTCGATTCAAAAGCCGGTCGCTGCATTGTGCGGCGTCGGCAATCCGGAATCTTTCTTCAATCACTTGCGACGCGAGGGGTTTGAATTAACGGTCGCGCGGGCTTTTCCGGATCACTACAATTATCAACAAATCGATGTGGATCGAATCGTGGCCGAGGCTAACGGAAAAGGCGCTGCCGGCATTCTGACCACCGCGAAGGACGCAGTAAAACTCTCGTCACTTCATTTTGCAGTTCCCTGCTACGTGCTGGAAATCAGAATCTCAATCGAAGACGAAGCTCAACTGATTCAGCTGATTCGCGATCAACTGAATGAGCGCTTCGCAACTCAATCTAATTAGGCGGATTTATTTCTGGCGTGGCCGGCGGTGAACTACTCGGCGGCGGCAGCGTTGGTTTCGGCGTCGGCAACTTGGGAGAGGGCGGCGGCAGCGGCGGCGCTTCATCTACCGATTGCGTCGGCGACGGCAAGGGAGGGTTCTTGCGAGTGTTGGAGTTGTCGTTAGCGTTGTCGTTGACGTTTGGTTCGACTCCGGTTGCCGCACTTGGACTGGCAACAGGTGAGGGAGACGCCGCTTTGTTGGCGTTCAGATTGGTCACGCCAACGGCGGGTATTCCCGATTCCGCTTGACCTGTCGGCGGCTGAGCCGGTTCAACTGGCTGGCCATTTGGATCCGCAGTCAATGTCGAATTAGGTTGCGCTTCGGTTGTTGGTGTCGGCGAACGACGTGTGAAAGCGTAGATCGCCGCAAAGATAACCAGCAGCCCGATCATCGACGGGATCAAAATCTTCCAGGGGTTGAAACTCGCTGCCGGCGCAGGCTCATACGGCAGCGGCGCAGGCATTGGCGGCCTCGGCATTGGCGTCGTAATCCGCTTGCGTACTACGGTTTCTTCGTCTTTGTCATCGTCTACGAGTCCACCTGAACCGGTTGGTATGACTAATGGTTTGCTGTTTGGTCGTACCGCAACGGGCTCCATGCCGGCCGCAATCGTCAAGTCGTCAATCAAGGCACCCGCTGACTCATAGCGGTCGTGCGGCAACTTTTCCAGTGCGCGCGCGACTACCTGCCCGACCGCCGGCGGCAAATCGCTTCGTTCATTATTGATCGATGGCGCGGGTTGTTGCATTTGCTTGAGCATGATCTCAGTCGGCGAGCCGCCGGTGAACGGCACATGGCCCACCAGCATTTCGTAAATGATCACGCCAAGCGAATAAATGTCGGAACGCGCATCGATGTCCGGCGCCTGCGAGCATTGCTCGGGAGACATGTACTGCGGCGTTCCGATAACCAAATCCGGAGCAGTCAGGCCCGGATCGTATTCGCCTTCTCGTTCCTTAATCTTTGCGATTCCGAAATCCAGCACTTGCGCGTAGTCAGCATTCATCGTGTTAAGCAACATGATGTTGTCGCTCTTGAGATCACGATGCACCACACCTTCGGCGTGGGCTGCATCCAGCGCGCCTCCGACCTGCTTGATAATTTCTACGACGCGCGTGAGCGGCATAGGGCCTTGCTCGCGAATGATGTCCTTGAGGGTTTGTCCATCTATGAATTCCATCACCAGAAAGACAATGCCGTTTTCGTCTTCACCGAAATCAGTGACGCTTAACGCATGCGGGTGAGAAATCTTGGAGGCGGCGCGTGCTTCGCGAGAGAAGCGGGCAACAATTTTTTCGTCGGCAGCCAGCGAGGGACGAAGTACTTTGACGGCGACCGTCTTGTCCATCAGCACGTGGGTCCCTTTGTAAACGGTGCCCATGCCACCTTCGCTCAGTCGTTCGTCGATACGGTATTTCCCGGCGAGTGTTTGCCCGAGCAACGAATCGTCCGTTTTCTCAAGCGCAATACCATCCGACGGACACAACGTAGTCGTGTCAGGATATTCTGAGCCACACTTCGGACAAGCTTTCATCGAACGTTAATATCCTCGCTAACCTACAGAACGGCAAACATCGCTGCTTTCATTAATTCGCTGACGAGGCAGTCAGACCTGTTCCTCTTGCTCTACCGGAGACTACTTTTTCTTGGGAGAATGCGAAGAGCCTATCACAGAGTTTTAGATGGCAGCAAAGATGCGAAAAGAAATGCGGAGCGCAGCCATCAGCTACACTCCGCATCAAACAACAATCACACCGCTTAAGACGGCGCGCTGTCGGCCTTAGTTAATCTTGGCAAAGACAACTAGCAAAGCAAACAGAACCAGCGACTCGATGAGCGCCAGTCCCAAAATCATCATCACCTGGATTTTTGGCGCTGCTCCGGGATTACGTGCCGCACCTTCGCAAGCCGCCGCACCAATCCGTGATTGACCAAGTGCTCCCCCGACCACCGCGATCGCAAAGCCAACGCCCGCCGCAATTGCCTTCAGTCCAGCGTTGTTATCAACCGGATGATCTGCTCCGCCCGCTTGGGCGAAAGCTGTCATGGCGGTCAGCAGCACGGTGACTACCGCGAACAGAACTAAGTTAAGTCTTCTCATTTCAGTCTTCTCCTTGAAGAGAGGCACTAGCCTCGGAAATAGACGCTAAGCCAACCAGATAAATAAGCAGCCACCGGCGTTATGATTTCGCCTGCATCCGGTATCCACCGCCCCTCTTACAACGGCGCTCCTGCGAGACAGACACTATTACTTCGCACCAGATTAATTATTTGCCCAGTGATTGCTTTTGCTTTTCTGGAAGCTTCGGTCCAACTCAAACCAGCGTGCCAACGTGTAAAGACGCGTTGTCCCCACCGCTCGACGCGCGACTCTCGTATTACCTTAAGAAACCGCGAGTGCAGCATGCTCCGGCTGCGCCTGGCCGTGATCAGATGTCCCCACGGCCTCGTGATGCTCCTCATGTTCTTCGTGCGGCCCATGCGAAACTTCGCTCAGATAAAGCTGCGACAGAAGAATAAAAACAAACGTCTGAATGAATGAAACAAAGATACTCAAGGGCATCAAGACCAGGGGCGCAATCCAGGTATATGGAGGCGCAAGCTGCGACACCGTATTTACGACTTTTTCATCAGCGAAGAGATTGCCGAAAAGACGAATGCCAAGCGAAAACGGACGGATGAAGTTACTGATCAACTCGATCGGAAAAATCAGCCAGGAAATCCACCAGACAGGTCCGGCCAAATGTTTTAGGTGACCGAGTATTCCGTTTTCTTTGATGCCTATCCAGTTGTAGTAGAGAAACGAAGCGAGACCGAGTGCAAACGTCACGCTCACCGCCGCGGTAGGTGACATGAAAAGCGGAAACAGTCCCATCAAGTTCGAGAAAAGGATCAGCACTGCAAAAGTCATGACGACGGGAAAATATTTCAAACCGTGCGGGCCAATGATGTCTTCAATCATGCCGCGTACTGCCAGCACGCCCAGCTCGAGCGTTTGTTGACCATGGCCAGGCTCTTCTTCTGAAAGTTGGCCGCGCAAAATCCAAATGGTCACTACGCTTAAGATACAAGCGATGACAAACATCACCGTGTACCAGGGGATTGCGGTCTCCGGCGAGTAGGGACCAAACACTGCTTCCGGCGTGGTGCCAAATTTGGCAAAGAACTTCGTCCAGAACGGGTAGGTGTAGTTCATCTCAAAGCGGTACGCCCACTCGCCAAAGTAGTGATTCACAAATTGCACGATGATCGGAGTGTGCTCCGCTTCTTCAGCGTGTTCCGCGCCTGCGGCTGCCGCTTGCAACAACATCAAATGATTTCCTCTCGATGAATAATTGCGAAGTAGAATTCTCTAAATGCCTCGACGAAAAGAGCGAAGACAAAACTGCAAAGGCCGACGATGAGTGCCGGTATCGAGGCAATCCCTAGCTTGTACGACAACAGCATCACGGAACCGATAACCGCGTACCTGAGGACGTATTGAATAAGGCTCAAGCGTGGCTTCTCTCCGTTCACCAGGACGCTGAATGCCGCAGTAGTTGAAGTTATCAGCCAATAATGGTTGAGCAAAGAGAGCAGTCCGCCTACTAACAGGCCGGTGCTCACGCGCCACGGCGCAAACAGCAGACTGGCGCCAACGGCCAGGATGATTGCCACGATCATGCTGCGAAAGATGCGCTGGTTGGTTCCGTCGCCGGGCGTGGAAACGGGCTCAAAAGCCCCTTTGTCGTCGATTTCATTCATTAGCAAAGCTCGGGATTTTACACAGGAAAACGCCCGGTTGTCGAGGTAGGCGAATGCGCGGTTGTCTAGGTTCGTAAAGCAAACTGTTAGTTTGCGGTCGCCGAATGCCATTCAACCATCGCAAACTAACAGTTTGCTTTACATTACAGTTGTGAAGTCAGCCTCACAAACTGATAAAAGCCAGCTATGGCGCCAAGAACTATTCCGGCCACCAACAACCACGGCTTTGTACCGAACGAGCGATCCGCCAACCAGCCGATTACGGTTAGCGCCGCTACGCAGGCGAATAAGGTGAAAGCCGCAGCATATGCAAGGCCGCTTTTGCGGTTAGTTTCGCTGTTGTCGGAATTCGCCATTATTACCAACTCTCGCGCGTGAGAAAATTCTTCGGCAGTTCGTACAGCATGGCGCGGGTCGAGTGACGCATGGAATCGTGAATGAAGCAGACATGCGTGCACCAGCAAGCTTTGCCGCCGTCAATTGCGTTTAGCTCGACGTCGCGCTCGTGCGCAGCCCAAAGCGCGCCAAAGTCGTAATCATAATCAGAGAGCGTCGCAAACTTTTCGCGCAGCTCGCACGCGCGCACGTCGCCGTTGTAATCGATCACAGCAGTCGTCTCGCCGGCGGTACAGGGAAAAGGCCACGCGGTCGACCCCTGGAAATTGGCGTGCTGATTTCGGTAATGCGTGGTGATGGCGCCGACGTAGGCGACGTTCTTCACAAAACGCCTACTGGCGTCGTCGGCGGCAAACATGCGATCGCCGTAGCGTTTCGTCAACTTCGAAACATACGCGTACATCTCGGGTAAGACTGCGGCGGGCACCTGCTTTATCTCGTCGCCCACCAGCGTCTCGCCACGAATAATGTTGAAGTACTGGCCGTCGAGTCTAAAGTTCTGCCACATGAACTCGCCAAGCTTTCCGATTTCGGTATAGTTGTCGGCGCAGACGACTGTATTAACATTCAAGCGAAAGCGATCGCCGAACTTCTGTTTCAACGGATACAGCGACTCAATACAATCGAGCGCCTTTTCCCAGTTTCCCGGCACCCCGCGAATGCGATCGTGAGTCTCACCATAACCATCCAGCGCAATGTTCAGATAGAGATCGAGCGACGGATGCGTGCTGAGCGCACTATCAACGATTTCGTAAACACGCGACTTGATCAATCCGTTGGTCGGAATAATAAGGCGATCGATACCGTTGTTTTTCGCGAACGTTTCGATGACCTGCGAAACATCGCGTCGCAAAGTTGGCTCGCCGCCTGACAGCCAAAGATCAGTTATCGGCGGCATCGTGCGAGAAATCTTCTCGATCTGCTCGAAGGTGAGGTCGCCCGGTTGATTCAATTCTTCGTGATAAAAACAGGTCTTGCAGAACGCGTTGCAGCGCGAGGTCACAAACAGGATGACTGTGCCCAGACGCTTTTCCCGTTTGGTTGAACGGAGTAGTTGAACCAGTTGTACAGCTTTGTTTGGCATAAGTGGCACAGACTTTGGTCTGTGTTCGCTGTCTACGAGCAGTCCGAGGGAACAGACTAAAGTCTATTCAACTACTCGCGGGCGATAATGACAGCTTCAGTGGCTGATTTCAATTCGTAGGTAATGCCACGCCACTTGATGCGGCGCGACGCGGCCGCAACCAGCGCGTTCCAAAGATACAGCGCCGAAGTGAACGGCCATAGAACAAGATGGAATATCCAGCCGCGACGCAATTCCGTCGCGTAGGCTGGCATGACGGAAAGCAGCGCCTTGATGCGAATGTGGGCCTTAAGTGTCCCCAACAAATAAATAATCAAAAGCAACAACAGCGGGATGGCGATCGAAGCGTGATTAATTGCGCGGGCGATCACTAAGACGACGCCGCCAAAGAACACCAGACAAAAAAGCAGGCTGCCAATCAATACCGGTTTCCACAAGTGCGGCGCATAGACGCGCGTGATCCGCAATTGCCGGTTGGTAAATTCCAGCAGCTCGCGCATCGTGCATGAATCCAGCGCCGGGACCAGGCAGGCAGGCACAAAGTGAATCGGCAATTTAGCTTCATGCAACGCGCGCGTCAGAGTGAAGTCATCTGACACAGTGCCGCGCCAGCGCGCGGCTATTTGTAACTCGTCGAAGGTTGATCTACGAATCGCAGTTGAGCCACCCCAACAAAAGTTCTTATCGCGGCCCGCGCCCAGCGCTGATGCAATCGATGCATTCCACACCGCGCGCAGGTGCGAAGCGAGACCGCCAGCAACAGGGATGAACCAACGATAGCCGCTCGCGGCTCCAATCTTTTCATCGGCTAGAGGCGAAACCAGCGATCGCAACCATTGGGCTTGTGGTCTGGCGTCCGTGTCGACAAACACGAAGACTTCGCTGCGCAGGTCGCTTTCCGCAACAGCTAAGCGCAGGTTGTGCACCTTTTGGCCAGAATCAGTCGCCGGCCCGGCAATGATGATCTTGGTAGTGATGTGACTCGTTTGCTCCTGCTGCGCGATTAGTTCTCTAATCAAACCAAGCGAAGGATCGTCAGCGCGATCAGTGACGAAAACGATTTCATAGCCTGGATAGTCTTGTTGGAAAAGTGCGGCGAGATTCTGCTTTAGACCGCTGTCCAAACCACGACAGGGAGCAAACACGGAAACATGAGGAGTAAAATCCGCTAAGGGTTTCGCAACTTCACTGCGAACATAGGCGGCGAAACGAATTCCGCCGCGCAGCGAAAGAACTCCCAGCCAGATGACAATAGCCGCAAAGAAGTAAAAGACCAACATCACCGTAGATAGGGTTGGCTAATCTCCGTTTCGCGGAAATGGCCTTTTCTGCATGCAATTTCACTTTTGGCCGTCTAGGAATTCTAGTAACTTGCCTTCAAGAGTGATGCCCTGTTCAATTTCGGCTGCTTTCTCGAAGGCAACTAACTTCTCGATGCACATATTGTATCTCGAATGTGCCGAATCGGGCCCTATTGTCGCTAACATGTCATAAAGACGTTCCTCTGGGTTTGCAGGCAGAATAGATGGTAGTTCAAATCCCAGTCTCCGCAATCTCGGCGCCCCAATGCATACGAGCCAAGCGGCGACTTGTCTCGTTGCCGGCATTTAGATCAGCCAGTCCCTGTTGAATCAGATCTTCGCCTGGTAACACGGCATCCATCTCTATTTCAGAGCCACGGCCCCAATTGCCGCGAGCGGGGCGATCAGTTTTTGCGTCAGGTTAATCAAGGGCTGCGGATAGATACCGATGAAGAGGATGCCGGCCACGGAAACCGCGAGGGCAGCTTGCAAAGCGGGTGAGAGTGACAGCGGCTTATCGTCGGCGATGCGATCGCCGAGGTACATGACCTTGATGAAGCGGATGTAGTAGTAAAACGAAACGACCGTGTTGATGATGGCCCAGCCAGCCAACCAGTAATACCAGGTCTTCCCTTCTGCCGCGCCGCGCTGCAGCAGTCCACCAAAAAGAAAATACTTGCCGATGAAGCCGCCGGTAATCGGCAGGCCTCCCAGCGACAGCATGAAGATGGTCATCATCGCCGCCATCCCCGGCGCTTTCTGCGCCAGCCCCGCCATGTCATCGACGTTGTCGCCAATAATTCCGCGCCGGCGCAAACTGATTACGATGCCGAACGCACCCATATTCATCAGCGTGTAGACCAGCAGGTAAATTATCAAGCCGGTGTAGCCGTAACTGTTTCCCGCAACCAGCCCGAGCAGCAGATACCCCGCGTTGGAAATCGAGGAGTAGGCCAACAAACGTTTGGAATTCTCCTGAGTAACCGCCGCCCAGTTGCCGACCATGATCGTTATAGCGGCGACCAAACCGAGCAGTGGCGCCCAGTCTGCGCGCATGCTGTTCAGGGCCTCGATAAAGATGCGCGCGTAAAGTGCGAAGCTCGCGGCTTTTGATCCGGTAGAAAGAAATGCAGTGACCGAAGTGGGTGCGCCTTCGTAGGCATCCGGCGCCCACATGTGAAACGGCACGGCAGCAATTTTGAAAAAGAGGCCGGCGGCCAGGGCAATCATGCCGAGCAATAACATCGGTCGTAAACTTGGGCCCGCAACTTCACCAACCGGTGCAGTTGCGATCGCTGCAACGGCGTGCCCAATCTCTCCAAGATTTGTTGAGCCCGCGATGCCATAAAGCAACGACATGCCGTAAAGCAGAATGCCCGAAGAAAAGGCGCCCAGCAGAAAGTACTTCATGGCCGCTTCGTTCGAACGCTTCTCACGTTTTGTGAAAGCGACCAGCACGTAAAACGTTAGGGCCATCAATTCCAAACTGATGTAAAGCGTAATCAAATCATAGCCGCAGGCGAGAAACATCATCCCAACGGTAGCGAACAAAACCAGTGCGTAGTATTCGCCATGTTGCTCGCCCTCGATGTCGAGATAGCGAGTTGAGATAGCAATTGCGAGCGCCGCTCCCACCAAAAAGATGGCCTTAAACAGCAAGGCAAACCCATCGATGCGGACCATGCCGTAGAAACCGTCGAGCGGCAGCGAGTCAGCGACGTGCCACCATTGCAGGCCAAGCGAGACAAAAGCTAATCCCACGCCGAGCAACGAAAAATAGGCGACGAGTTTGCTCTTGCGATATGGCAGGATGACTTCCATCACCAGCGCCAGGCAGGCGCAGACAGTCAGGATCAGCTCCGGAGCAATGAGCTGCAGGTCGGCTACGTTAAAAAGCGCCGCGGTGTTGGCTTGGAATAAGAACATTCGTTGTAGTCAGTAGTCAGTAGTCAGTAGTCAGTAGTCAGTAGTCAGTAGTCAGTCGCACTGGTCTTTGGTCTTTGGTCTTTGCCCTTTGGTCTTTGGTCTTTGCCCTTTTGCTCTCTGCTCTTCAGTTTACGGTTCACAGTTCCCGGTTCACGGTTTACGTTCATTTCACCGCCGCTCGTTGCGGTTCAACTCCCGCCGGCATCCCCGGAATTGGATAAGTCGGCCGCACCTGACGCACAACCGCATTGACCGGCCGTTCGATGTAACTAAGGAAAGGCTTCGGATACACCCCAATCCAAAGTGCCAAAATTACCAACGGCGTCATATAGATCCATTCGCGCGCGCTCAGGTCGACCAGCTTCTCGTTCTTCGGATTATCAATCGTGCCGAAAAACATTCGCTGGTACAGCCAAAGCATGTAGCCGGCATTGAGTATGATTCCCAGTGCACCCCACGCCGCCCATGCCGGGTTCGCTTCGAACGCACCGCGCAGCGAAAGAAACTCAGAAATGAAAACGCACAGCAACGGTAAGCCGATCGCAGTCATCACCATCGACAGAAAAACCGCGGCGTAACCGGGCATGACGTGCGACAGCCCGCCAAATTCCGCCACGTTGCGCGTGTGTCGCCGTTCATAAATGATTCCGACCAAAAGGAACAGCGCGGCTGAATAGATGCCGTGGTTGATCATGTGCAGCACCGCACCGTTCACGCCATTTGGGTTCAAGGCGAACAATCCCAGCATCACGATGCCCATCGAGGAGACCGACGAATACGCAACCAGCTTCTTGACGTCGCCGTTTTTCTTCACGACGAAATACATCGCGGCCAGCGCGCCGTAGATTATTCCGACAATCGCCAGGAAGATCATCACGCTGCGCACGCCGAACTGGTGATTAGTGCCGGTAAAGAAATAACTTTCGTCGGCAGCGGCGGCGGGAAACATCGGAATATTAAAACGATAAAAGCCATACGTCCCCAACTTGAGCAGGATGCCGGCGAGTATTACTGACCCCGCAGTGGGCGCCTCAACGTGCGCGTCGGGCAGCCAGGTGTGAAAGGGAAACATCGGCACCTTGATGGCAAAGCCCAGCGCGAACACAAAAAACAGCAGCACCTGCATGGTGCCCATCGGCATCACTGAACCCAATGATTGCAAGTACAAAATATTAAAAGTGCCGGTGCCGTTCTGCGCCGCCGCCTGGAGCGTGCTTGAAACCAGCGCGGATGCTTGTTGATTCCCCGCCAACAAATCGATGGTGCCCTGGGTGATTCTGCCGGTTAACTCCGTGTCCTGAGTTAAAAAATAAATCTTCAACACACCGAGCAGCATTACCACCGAACCAACCAACGTGTACAAAAAGAATTTTATCGCCGCATACAAACGATTCTCGCCGCCCCAGATTCCGATTAAGAAGTACATCGGCACCAGCGATACTTCAAAGAACAGATAGAACAGAAATAAGTCCATCGAGGTGAAGACACCGACCACCGCTGTCTGTAACAGCAGCAGCAGAACGTAATATTCTTTCTCACGTTTTTCGATGTACTTCCATGACGACAACGCGGCGATGACGCCCAACAACGTTGTCAAAACAATCAACAGCACCGCCACGCCATCCGCGCCCATCTGATAGCGAGCGCCGATTACCGGAATCCACTGATGGTCCTCCAGAAACTGCATGCCACCCAGCGCCCGGTCATATTTGAGAAGAGCCAGCGAGGCAACGAAGGCTACGCCAAACCAGGCGGTGGCAAACTTCTTGATTTGATTGGACTGGCCCTTCTTAAAGAGGACCAGAATGATGAGCGCGCCCAAGGTCGGCAACCAGGTCACGATTGAAAGTATTGGCATACTGTTCATGATTTTTTAGTCCGTAGTCAGTGGTCCGTAGTCAGTGGTCGCTAATTCCTGGAGGCCTTACAACGTCGACGGTTGATTAGGCGAGCTTGCAACTGACAACTGGCAGCTGACGGCACTTCAAAGTATCACAGCAAAAACACTCTTAACGGCACGGGCAATGTCGGCACCAAAGAACAAGGCGACCGCGACAACCAGACCGAGCACCATTACCAGCGCATAGTTTTGTGCGAAGCCGGTCTGTGCGGCGCGGAACAACGGCGACATCAAGCGAGCAACAAATGCGGCAATCGCATTCACCAGGCCATCTACAAAATACTGATCGGTGCCGCCGGTGATACGACTTGAAAGTCGCGTCAACCAGGCCGAACCGTTAACCGCGCCGTCCACGACTCTTGAGTCAAACGCAAACACGCCGCGCGCGGCGTCCATCACCCGGCGCGTTACCGCCCAGCCAAAAAATTCATCCACCCAATATTTGTTGTAACTCGCCTGGTAAAGCGGCTTCAGTCGCGCCGCCCAAATGTCCGGCAAGCGCGTGTCCTTCACATAAAATAGATACCCCAAGCCAATGCCGACGCCGGCGACCAGCAAAGAAATGAGAATGAACAACCACTCGGTCAGCGTCTCGCTGTGCAGTTTCGCTTCGGCCGCATGCGCGAGATTGAAGCTTTCGTCGCCATATGGTGACGCAACTTCCTCAGCGTGGTTCTCGGTTGGTGAAACCTCGGCACCAGCCCTTAACTCGCCTTCGATTGGTTTGCCGGCGCTATCCAGAGTTTCTTCCTTGCCAAAATAATGCGTGGCTGGATTCCAAATGATCGGGTCAAGGAAGTTAACGATATTCATGCGCCCGCCGATGTGCTTGCCGCCAGTGAACGCAGTGCTGATTCCCACGAAGCCGCCAACTGTGGCCAGCACAGCCAACACTACTAACGGCACCCACATCGATGGGGGTGATTCGTGTGGGATGTGCGTGTGGTGTTTCGGAGTTTCGTGATCGTGATTGTGCACTTCGTGTTCAGGAGTGTGCTCGTGGTCGTCGAGAAATTTCTCCTTGCCCCAAAACGTCATAGCCACCAAACGCGTCATATAAAAAGCCGTGCAGGTTGCGGCGATTGTCCCGACAATCCAAACAATCCACCCCACCGGAATGTATCGCGTGGACGCCGCGTTCCAGAGAATTTCGTCTTTGGACCAGAAGCCGCTGAACGGAATGATGCCGCAGATGGCCAACCAGCCGGCGAGAAAAGTCAGATACGTGTAGGGCATGTACTTACGCAAGTTGCCCATGCGACGCATGTCCTGTTCGTGATGCATGCCATGAATAACGCTGCCGGCGCCGAGGAACATCAGCGCTTTGAAAAACGCGTGCGTCATCACGTGAAAGATGCCGATCACAAACGCACCCACCCCGCAGGCCATGAACATAAAGCCCAACTGCGAAACGGTTGAGTAAGCAAGAACTTTCTTAATGTCGTTTTGCGTGATGCCAATCGTCGCCGCGAACAACGCCGTGGCCGCGCCAACCAAAGCCACCACCATCATCATCGTTTGCGAATGCTGAAAGATAACGTTGGTGCGGGTGACCATGTAGAGTCCGGCCGTCACCATCGTAGCCGCATGGATCAATGCGGAAACCGGTGTTGGACCAGCCATCGCATCAGGCAGCCACACGTGCAACGGCAATTGCGCCGACTTGCCGCAGGCGCCTATGAAAAGTCCCAAGGCGATCCACGACAGCAGGCCCCAATGGCCCAGCCGCTCAAGCGGGTAACTCGCAGCCTGGCCAAACACCTGGGTGTATTGAGTAGTCCCGAAGGTTGCGATTACGCCGAAGATCGCCAGGGCAAAGCCAAAGTCACCGACACGGTTGGTGATGAATGCTTTGCGCGAAGCATTTGCAGCTTCCTGACGTTCGAAGTAATAGCCAATCAAAAGGTACGAACAAAGTCCCACGCCTTCCCAACCAACAAACATCATTAAGAAGTTTGAGCCCATCACCAGCACGAGCATCGAAAACATGAACAGGCCCATATACGCGAAGAAGCGATAAAAGCCGGTGTCGCCGTGCATGTAGCCGGTGGCGAAAACGAAGATGCACAAGCCCACCCCGGTTACGATCAGCATGAAGATCGACGACAGCGCGTCAAGTTGATAGCTCCACTCGACATTCAGTAGCGCCCCGCCGCCGTGCGTGACCGCAGGAATTACAATTGGTGGTTTTCGCTGTTCCGGCGCTCGCTCGCCCGCTCTTGTTACTGCATCCTCTGCTTCGGTTTCGTGTCCGCTCCAATTTGCGCCCTGGGTAATGCGAGTTGCCCCGCCCGGAATCCAGGTGAAGCTGAACGCGCCGTCCTGACTGGTCACATAGGTTTGCGGCCACATCGCACTGCTGCCGAAGGCGTACGAGTAGACCGCTGCAACAGTAATAAGAAACGCCAGCGCGATCGAACCGACTGCGATCCCGCCAATAAGCTTTTCCGAAAAGCGCAACTTCCGGCCAAGCAGCCCATTAATGGCCGCGCCGGCAAGAGGAAGAAGTGGAACTAGCCAGATGAATCTATACATAAAGACGGACTTTGGTTTTAGGTCTTTGGTCTTGGTGCTTTGAACTTTGTACTTTGAACTTTGTACCTAGAGCCTTGTTGTAGTTGAAAACCCGAAGCGAGGGTCCAAGTTTTGAGTACAAAGCACCAAGTACAAAGCACAAAGTTCTAAGTACAAAGACCAAAGTCCAAAGCCCAAAAACCAGTTTTTACCATTTCAAGATATCAATCTCATCAACCCAGATCGTTTCCTTGTTGCGATAAAGCGCAATCACAATTCCCAGTCCAATCGCTGCTTCAGCGGCCGCGACAACAATCACGAACACCGCAAAAATTTGTCCCGCAACCGCGTTCACGTTGCCAGTGTCCTGCAGATAGCGAGACATGGCGATGAAGTTGAGATTCGCCGCGTTGAGAATCAACTCAATCGACATGAAGATGACGATAATGTTTCGTCGCGTCAGCACGCCGGCGACGCCAATAATGAACAGCAACGCGCCGATGATTAGAAATTTCGAGAGGTCGGGATGCTGCGCCTTTTCCCAGGCAACAGCAAAACGGCCGTTACCCTCAGCTTGCAGCAACATGCCGAAGACGGGACTTAATAAGTTAAAGAGTGCCAATTGCATTTTCGTCTGGTGCTAGCGAAATCGTTTGCAGTTGCGCAAGCTCCGGATCGTGGCGCGCTTCAGCTTGCAGTACTTCCGGAGCAGTATCGTCAACCGCCGCCTCCTGCTTCAAGGTTCGCGCTAACATCACCGAGCCGATGATTGCTACCAGCAATAAGACGCTGGCTATTTCGAACGGCAGCGAGCCATAACGATAAAGCCCGTTGCCTACCCGTTCAGTTTCTTTGGTGATTCGCGAAGAACCGGTTGCTGCCTGCGGCAGGTTTTGTTCGTCGGTAGTACGTTGTCCCGCTGCCACTGCAACTGCCGTTTCATCTCGTTTCTGTAAACCTTCGTAGCCGACGTTGATGGCATAAAGCAGCCCACCAACCAGCAACGCGCAGAAGATGACGCTGGTGGTTACTTGTCGGGAATGGTTGAAAATCTCTTCGCTGCCGCGCTCTTCCGAGCCGACGTTCACCAGCATGATGACGAAGAGAAACAAGACCATCACGCCACCAACGTAAACCAGAATTTGTACGCCGGCGATGAACTCAGCGCGCAGCAGGATAAAGAGTGCGGCCACCGAAACGAGCGAAGAGATCAGAAACAGCGCGCTGTGAATGGTATTGCGGGCCATCACGGTTAAGAGCGCCGCGAAGATGGCCGCGATGGAGAAGATCCAGAAGAAGACTGCTTCCCAGCCTGTTAGCACCATAACGATGAATAGTGAACGCTGAACGATGAATTCAGCGTCGTCCCTTAACCGTCTTAACCGAAGCCACGAAAATTGCCATCAACTCATCCGCCTCGTCACATAACTCTGATACCTGGGCTTTCCTTACGATGCCGCTATCAATCAAAAGATTCAGCCAGTAAACAGTCTCTTCAAGTTCCTGCATTCCGGCTTCGATTTTGCTGATAAACTCAGCGTTCGATCTCGACCGAGTCGCTTCGTGATAATGAGCCCCAACTGAGGTCCCGCTACGGAGTAATTGCTTGCCGAGAACTTGAGCTTCTGCCGTTTTGGGTAATGATGTGTATAGCCGCACTATCCTGAGAGCAAATGCACGCGTGCGCAGCCGAAGGTCATGCTTTTTGCTTACTCCGCGATCATCGTTCATCACTCATCGTTCGCTTACCTTGTGTACTTCACCGTCTCGCGTCCCTGTTCAAGCATCTCACGGTTCCAAACGAAACCGGCGCGCGAGTAAGTTGCGAGCTCGAAATCCTGCGTTAGCTCCAGGCACGACGTCGGACAAGCTTCCTGGCACAGCGCGCAAAACATGCAGCGCGACGTGTCGAAAATAAACTCGTCCAGCACTTTCTTCCGGCGCGGCTTGCCGGCGACGGTGATCTCGACATCCATCGCCAACACATCGATACAATCTTCCGGACAAGCAATCGCGCAGAGGTTACAGGCGATGCAAAGCGTGTCGTGCGTTTCCGGATCCATGTTAAGTCGCGGCGCGCCATGGAAACGCGGCGCCACATCCGGACGAACTTTGGGATACTGCTCGGTGTAAATTCCCTTGCCGGCGACCGAGTCCTTATCGGTGAGCGCGCCGATGTTGTATTTCAAGGTGAGCCGCAGACCTTGTAATAGATCGGCCATGAAAAAGCGGCGCAGCTTGGTCATGAACTTAGGCTTGGGAACTTTTACTAAGGGCATGTTGTTATTTCCGATTTCCGATTGCCGATTGCCGATTGCCGATTTAAACCACGTCGCGCCGCGGAACGGTTCTGTTCCACTCTCATCCTTCCAATCGGCAATGTCTTAGGTTTCGCTCGCCGCTGGCGCAACGGGCGCGACCGCCGGTTTGCCGCTTGGTACATTCACCAGCCGAATGTTTCGTCGTTGACTCTTCAAATTGAAATCGCGCGAACGCCAGTTGATCCTTGCCAATGACAGCCCGGTCAAACCCAGCCCGGCAAGCCCCATCACAATCATCAATGCTTTTCCGGTTGCTGTCAGATCTAAACCATTCGACAACGACTCGATCGTTTTGATTCCGTGCCAGCCGTTAAGTGCCTGCACTACAAAGATCGCCAGTGCCGAGATCACGATGTTGATAAGCGCGGACGGAATCAACCACTTCCAACCAATGTCCATTAATTGATCGTAGCGAAAACGCGGCAGCGTCCAGCGCAGCCAGAAATACAAATAGAGAATCGCCAACAGCTTGAAGATAAAGACTAAGAGACTGACTATAACATAGAGATTGTGGTAGCCCTTCGCCTCGGTAACCCGATAGACAAAGGGAAAATACCAGCCGCCGAGATAGACAGTCACCGCCACCGCCGAGACGATCACCATCGCCGCATACTCGGCCATAAAGAAGAGCGACCAGCGAAAGCCTGAGTACTCAGTGTGGAAACCGGCGACCAATTCCGACTCCGCTTCCGGCAGGTCAAAGGGCGCGCGATTGTTTTCCGCGATGCCGCTCACCAGGAAGATCAAAAAACCGAGCGGCTGGTAAACGAAAAACCAAACTGAGTCCATCTGCTGCGCGTGCACAACTCCGGAAAGTGAAAGCGTGCGCGCAAACATCAAGGCGCCCACCAGCGATAAACCCATCGCCACTTCGTAAGAGATCATTTGCGCACTCGAACGCAATGCGCCCAGTAGCGAATATTTCGAATTCGACGACCAACCCGCCAGAATCAAAGCCAGCACGCCAACACTCGACACGGCCAGGACGAACAGCAAGCCGATATTGACGTCGGTAATTACGGCCCAATCCGGGCCAAACGGAATCACCGCAAAGGTTATGAAGGCAGCCGCAACCGCTATGTAAGGAGCGAAGAAGAATATCCAGCGGTCGGCTTTCTCGGGAATGAAGTCTTCTTTAGTTAAGAGTTTGATGCCGTCAGCGATCGGCTGCAGCAATCCCCAGGGGCCGACGCGCATTGGGCCAAGTCGCGCCTGCATGAATGCGGAAATTTTTCGCTCAAGGTAAGTGGCATAAGCAACCCAGCCGGCCACCAGCGTGACGACCAGTCCAATCTGGATAAATGGCCAGACAACGTGGTTGATGGTGTCAGCGCTGAAAATTTTCAGCAGCAGGTCGTTAATGAAATTGATTGGAGCGAAGAAGAGCACTAAACGTTCCCCATTTTCCTACTCTTCTCTGTGCGTCCTTTGTGTTCTCTGTGTCTCTGGGGTGGCTAGCTGGGGAAACTCTAACCACGAAGACACAGAGAACACAAAGGACGCACAGAAAGAAGACAAGTCATTACCTGTCAATCTCACCGAGCACAATATCCAACGTTCCGATTATCGCGACCACGTCCGCAACCAAGTGGCCCAGGCACAGTTGTTTCAGGGCCTGAAGGTTGATCAGCGATGGCGGCCGCACGCGCACGCGCCAGGGTTGCGCACTTCCATCTGAAACCAGGTAACAACCTATCTCGCCCTTTGGACCTTCGATTGAGTGATAGTAATCGCCGACCGGCGGCTTAACGATCTTCGGCAGCTTAGCGTTGACTGGTCCACCGGGCAGATTTTCCAGCGCTTGATTGACAATCCGTCGCGACTGCCGCATCTCTTCCAATCGCACCAGGTAACGGTCGTAGGTGTCGCCGTTTTCGCCGAGCGGAATATCAAAATCCATCTCGGCGTAAGCCGCGTACGGTCTCGACTTGCGAATGTCCCAGGCGACGCCCGAACCGCGCAAGGCTGGACCAGACAAACCAATTGCTACCGCTTCTTCGGCAGAGATCACGCCGATGCCCACCGTGCGGCTGAGCCAGATGCGATTTTCCGAGAGCACGGTCTCATATTCATCAAGGCGTGTGGGAAAGTTATTGACAAAGCGCTGCACGTCTTCAGTAAAACCGTCGTAAGCGTCGTTAGGCATACCGCCGACGCGCCAGGCATGACAAGTCAGGCGCGCGCCAAACTGCCGTTCAAAGATTTTGAGAATTTCTTCGCGCTCGCGCAGCGCCCAAAGCAAAACGGTAACCGCGCCGATGTCGAGCGCATGCGTTGCCAGCCACAACAAGTGGGACGCGATGCGATTCAGTTCAGTCAGAATTGTTCTCAGGTAATGCGCGCGCGGCGGCACCGGCAGATTCATCATCTGCTCGACCGTTTCCACCCAAACCAGACCGTTGGATACCGCAGCAATGTAATCGAGCCGATCCCAATACGGCGCAATCATTGTGTACATGCGATTCTCGGCGATCTTTTCCATTCCGCGATGGAGATAGCCGATGTCGCAATCGAGATCGATGACCGTCTCGCCGTCGAGTTTCAGGATAACGCGCAGCACGCCGTGGGTGGACGGATGCTGCGGCCCCATGTTCAGCACCATCTCTGGGCTGTCGAGCAGCGTTTCCTGGGTTGTGGCGATTTCTACCTGATGCATAAAAATCAGAAATCAGAAGTCAGAAGTCAGAAGTCAGAATCGTTAGGCAGCAACCGGCGCCGGTTCGGAAGGAACGTAGCAACCAGTCACCTTCCACGGTTCGATGATTAACCCAATCTCTGCTGCTTCGCCGGTCGAACGCTTTTTTGCCAGCTTGCTGACTATCGCTGTTGCTGCGCTTGCTTTGTTCCAAACGTTTCGTGGTTCCATTGTCTCGGTTAAGACAAACCCTGCCACCTTCGCCGCTTCCGGCGTGTCGAAGACTTTAGCTTCATATTGGGCAGCGATCTCTTTTGGCGTCATCGTCACGTTTCCGATTGGAAATCGGCAATCAGTTTCACTTGTCCTTAGGCATGACTTCTTTTCCTGCCTGAAGGATCTCGCGCATCATGCGCTCCTGGGGCACAGAAAGTATTTCCAAACCGTAACCACGGCGCTGCTCGAGTTGTTCGCGTTGCACTTCAGTCATTACCGGCAGATGTCTCTGCGTCCAGGCATTCTCGACAAACTCGAGCGGGTAGTCTTTTCTCATTGGGTGCCCTTCCCAATCCGGCGGCAACAGAATCCGGCGCAGGTCCGGATGATTGTTAAAGGGCACGCCAAAGAGATCGTACACCTCGCGCTCCATCCAATTCGCTGATGGCCATACGCCGGTCACGCTGTCAACGCTCGCGCCTTCCGCTAGCGCTACCTTCAAGCGCACGCGTTCATTTCGCGCAATCGAAAAAAGGTTGTAGACAACTTCGAGCGGTGCTTCGGCCCGCAGCGGATAATGAACGCAGGTCAGATCAGATAGGTAGTTGAAACGCGCGTCCTGATCGTCGCGAAGAAACGTGCACGACGCAACAATGCTCTCGGGCGCAATGCGGACGGCAACCTGACCGAGAAACTCAAGCGGTTCGCTGATGGCGCCGGCAAACCTGCCCTTCAATTTCTTGACTAACTTATTTTCGGAAGCATCGACGGGCTTGGGCCCTTCTTCCTTTTTCTTGACGGGAGCTTTGGGAGCGCTGCCAGCGGGAGCTGCGGCCTTTTCGGCAATTGCTTCTTTTACGGCCGCGACGCGCGACTTTGCCTGCTCAACCATCGCGGCTTTTTCCGCGTCGGCGCCGGCCAGTTCACCGCCGGCGGGAATCGCCGCAGGCGGCGGCGTGCCAGCCGAATCCGCCGGCACCACCACGCCCGCAGGTTCCTGCGCAGTCTCGTCAGCCCGTTTGCCCGCATCGGGCTTATCGCTGTCTTCGGCCATTAGCTTTTGAGTCTCGCGCTCACACTGTCACTGAAGTGCGATCGGTTCGACATTGATCGCGCCCACGACTTAGGCGGAGTGTTAAATGCTATTGCAAAAGGTCGGCAGAGATGGATTTAAGCATGGCGCTAATTCGCTGTCAACAAACTTGTTTTCGGTCGATCGCAGTTGGTTTGCATACCGGTCGCGGCAATTTTTTTGGGGTGCTTGGCGAACCTCGTTCAGTAAGTTGCATCATTTGTGGAGCAGGTGACGACAGCGTGCCTTGCGCGACCTCAACTTGACCACACAACCTGCGAAACCCTATCATGTGATGTTTGAAAATGAGGCATTTAGCCGTCTATAGATGAGGGTAATAGACAATGAAACCAGGAATTC
>JANMKA010000184.1:0-22888 GCA_031371765.1 Blastocatellia bacterium | reverse complement strand
ACCTGTAGGTAATTGCAATCTGCGGCTTCCCGTCCGGGAAGTTGCCAACGCGCGTGAACGTTCCATTAAGCAGCGGACGTCCCGAACTGTCCATAATAACGATCATCTCAATCTTGCCGCCGCTGTTCTTGTTTTTGTACACCTTGCTGGCGCTATCGAATGGCATGCAGTTCTTATCGGCGGGATCGGGGCATTCAAGCGTCAGCGAGCCTCCTTTGATTATTATCACGTCGCCGCCGCCGGTCGGTTTCGGGGCCCGCACAAAAGCGAAGACGCCGAGGGCCAAAACGCAAATCGCGGCTACAGTCACAACCAATAAACGTAGGTGATGCATCGTTCTCTCCTTTTTGAGTTAAAGAAATTCTTCCAACCGTAGACAGACGGATGTGTCTGTCGGGCTGCTGGGACTTGGAACAAACGAGAATTTTTGTTTAAGCCGGGCCGTTAAGCTGGTCCAGTTGTTTTCGAAGTCGTTGAATATCAGGCCGGCCGAGGTAGCTCTTAAAGTTGTCGCTACCCCACTGTTGCTCGAGTTTGGACAACGGCTCTCTGGCCCGCATAGCATACTCGCGAGCCCCGGCTTTGTCACCGACGTTTTGTGCGGCTTGCGCCGCCAGCGTCAACGCCCGCCACTGGGACTCAGCCTGGCCCAGGCGAGCATACACAGCTGCAGCTTTTACTGCGTTATCGGCCGCTCCGTGCGAATCGCCGGAAGAGAGCATCGCTTCTGCGAGCGCCAACTGGGCATCTGCTAAATCCGAAAGGTCGCCGAGCTCCCCTGCCTCGTTAAATGCAGCACGAACGGAAATCACTCCCGCCGGCGCCGCACCGCCATAACATTGGGCCAGCCCCATCAGCATCTTTGCCGCAGTCGCCAGATTCTTATAATCCTTGTTCGTCTTTTCCAACGCTTGCGCAGCGGCCGCCTTCGCGTCAGCGGTACGGCCCTGGCTGAGAGCAATCTGCGCCTTAATAAGATCAAGCTCTGCTGACAGACGGTTCATTTCGCCGCCCGGCTTATTGGCAATCGCCTCAGCCTGGGCCAACAGAGTTTGCGCCTCATCATAACGACCCAAGCGCCATAACACATCGCTGCGATTTGCCAGGTTGTTGCATAGGCTGCGTTGCACACCTTGAGCATTGTAGATAACCCCGGCCTGCTCCAGCTGAGCGAGTGCTTCGGTAAATTTCTGTTCTTCGACCAGCCCTGAGCCACGTTCAGCGTGCGCCAGTGCCAGCAGCGACTGATCGTTGGCAGCTTGCGCCAGTTGCAGCAATTGTTCGTGACCCTTTTGCGCCGCGGCGTAATCGCCTTTTTGCAGATTTGCTCGCGCCAGCAGCACGAGGCAGGAAAAGGTTTCCGAGCGATAGCCGCCCTGTTGATAGAAAGCGAGCGCCGGTTCGAGAAAGTTAATTACTTCATCGGGTTTATTCTGTTGCTGACGCAAACTGGCCAGCGAGACTCGCGCACGCGCTTCGTTGCGGCGCGCTTTTGCGCGGTGCGCCGACTCGAGCGCTTCCGATAAGTATTTTTCCGCTTCGGCGGCTTGGCCTCTTACCAGAAATGAGTTGCCAAGATCAACCAACGCTTGCGCGCTCAAGTTCTCCATGCCGTTCTTCTGGGCCAAGTCAACGGCATCGCGCGCATAGCCAGTGGCCCGCTCGGTTTCACCCGCGTCAAACGAAACGCTCGAGAGCTGCAGCAGCGTCTTTATGATCTGTGATTTGTTGTCATTTGCTTTTGCCAGCGCCAGCGCTTGTTCCAACTGAGTTCTGGCCTCGCCGAGCTTGTTCCGTTTGTTTAATAGCGCGCCGCGTTGGAAAACGACTTCGGTTCGCCCCTCGATGTTTCCCAATGCCTGGTAGATCGATTCGGCAGTTTCAAATGAAGACAAGGCCTTGTCAAGATCGCCCTGTTGGCCCAAGACAATTCCTAAACGCAGGTAGGCGGTGGCGTACTGCGGATTTCGCGTGCTTGCTTCCGTGTAGCTTTGAATGGCGCCTTTGACGTCATTATTATTTTCGTAGGCGCGGCCGAGATCGACAAGTACGAACGGCTTGTCGTTGTCGCCAGTCTGTTTCGCAATGCGGCTGTAGGAATCGATCGACTTGGCAAAATCGTGGCGGGCAGTCGACGTTATCGCGTCGAGATAAAGTGAATCAAGGTTGGGTAGCCGGGCTCGGTCGGCGCTGCTCACACGCAGCAGCTCGTCCTTAGCGCGGTCGACGTAATCCAGTTCAACCAGCGCTTCCGCCAGCCGCGCGTGCGCCAGCATAAACGCATCGTCGGCGGCAATGGCCCGCTCCAGCGCCTGCGTCGCCTGATAATAAGCGCCGTCTCGCAGCGCGTTTGTGCCAATGTCGTACCAGCGTTGTGCCTCGGCAGGCGGCGTGTGCGGCGCCGGACGCAGAAAACGAAACCCAGCTATGCCGGCAATAAGCAAAACAACGGCGCCGACCAGAATGTAGGAAATCGGTATGCGCGGGCGTTGCAGGATCTGGGACAAATTGCTCAGCGTCCGGGTGTGTGCGCTGATCGAAGCCGGGCTGCGCTTGATGACTGTTTGGGCCGAGTCCTCTTCCAACTGTTCCTTGACCGCATTTAAGTCCGCAATCATTTCCTTCGCAGATTGGTAACGCTTGGGTGGCTTCTTCGCCAACGCTTTCATGGCGATAAAGTCGAGCTGCTTAGGCACATTGGCATTGACCTTCGAAGGCTCGGGCGGTTGCACGTGAAGCACGTTCGCCGCGATCTCGATGAAACTATTTCCGGCGAACGGCGTGCGGCCGGTGATTGCTTCGTAGAGCAGAGTGCCAAGCGCAAACAGATCGCTGCGGCCATCGACCGCCCCGCCGATTGCCTGTTCGGGCGAGAGATAAGCCGGCGTTCCCAGCACTACGCCGCTGCGCGTTTCGGTGGAGAGCAACGTTTGTGCTTCCGGCTCGGAACTTAGCACGTGATCTTTGTTGAGTTGCTTCGCGAGTCCGAAATCCAACACCTTAACCCGGCCGCCGTCATCAATCATGATGTTTGAAGGCTTGATGTCGCGATGGATAACTCCGCGCGCGTGCGCCTCGACCAGCGCCATGGCGACGTCTCTTACAATCTCGACGGCGCGCGGCAGATTGAGTTCGCCTTTCTGCATTACGTCGCTCAACGATCGCCCGCGCGCGAGTTCCATTACCAGGAACGGCCGGCCTTCAGTCGTTTCGCCGTAGTCAAAGAGAGTGGCAATACCGGGATGACTCAATTCCGAAACTGCGCGAGCTTCGCGCAGAAATCGCGCGCGATAGTCGTGCGAGTCCGAGTTGACTGAAGGAAATTTGATGGCGACGCGCCGGCCAAGATGCGTGTCTTCGGCCAGGTAGACAGTTCCCATGCCACCCTCACCGAGGGGCTCAAGAATGCGGTAATGTGAAACTGTTTGCCCGATCATTGGTGTGTTTAGCGCACAACCAACAGTTGCTTTGTCGCCCTTGTACCGACGGCGGGATTGATCACCAGGAAGCCAAAACGAAGAATCGCTTGCAGTACCCGCGCATGTTACGCCACTGCAAGAACCTTTTCAATGGTTTTAACTGGTAGAAAGTTAGTGGTTTTCCGAAGGTTTTGACGGTAACCCTGCGGAAATCGGCAACTTGCTTCCCTACCTACCTTTCCGTATAATTCACGGCTTGCTCGGAGCGCGGCGGTTTCGTCCGGTGGGTTCGCGCCCACTTTTTATTTTGGGCGACAGGTTTTTTGGAGGTTGACAATGGGAGCAAGTTCGGTTGAAGAGCGTGTTCGGGCCATCGTCGAGCAAGTGGCAATCGATCATGGAGTCGAGCTGGTGCACGTCGAAGTCGCCGGACCCGACAACAAACCCATTGTGCGGATCTTTATTGACAAGCCAAACGGTGTAACTCACGAAGATTGTTCTGAAGTTAGTTTCCACGTTGGCACCGTCCTCGACGTCGAAGATTTTATTCATGCTTCCTATACGCTGGAGGTTTCGTCGCCGGGTTTGGAGCGAGGCCTGTACAAGCAAAGCGATTACGAACGCTTTGCCGGCAACCTCGTAAAGATAAAGACGCGCAGTCCTATTAACGGGCAAAGAAATTTTCGCGGCAACCTGATAGGTATCTCCGGCGATACGATCGCTGTCGAAGATCGCACCAGCGGCCGCGTGTTAATCCCTTTCGCTTCAATTTCCAAAGCCAACGTGGAAATGGACTTTGAACAGGAGCTTCGCCGCGTTAAGGCGAACTGACTTGGGAATAATGACTGCACGCGTTGCGAGGCGAGTGCAACTTACAACTGAATAACAATTGAATAGGCTCAAACGACGCAAAGACTTTGGCGTCCGAGCCAGCGGAGACAGTACAGCTCAATGAGTTCATCCATCGCACAAAACATCGAGGCGCTTTGCCAGGAACAGGGTATCGAACGCGACCTCGTCATAGACGCAATGAAGGAAGCCGTGCGCGCGGCAGCGAAGAAACAGTTTCGCTCGGGCGAAGACATCCAGGTTGATTGGAACCCGGAAACCGGCATCGAGCTCTCAGCCTCGAAAGTGGTGGTTGATGAGGTAGCGAACGGCGCCACTGAGCTTTCGATCGAAGAAGCGCGCGAACTGGCCGGCGACGAAGTCGAATTAGGCGACGCGCTGCTGTTGCCGCTGCCGATGGAAGAATTGGGACGTATCGCCGCACAGACGGCCAAACAAATCCTCTTTCAAAAGGTTAGAGACGCCGTACGCAGCAATGTCTACGAGCAGTACGTCGACAAGATCGGCGATCTGGTTAATGGTTACGTCAAGCGTTTCGAACGCGGCAATATCATCGTTGACCTCGGCAACCTCGAAGCAATCCTGCCTCGTTCACAACAATCGCGCGGCGAACAGTGGAATCAGGGCGAGCGTATCCGCGTAGTTATCAATAACGTATCGAAGGAATCGAAAGGCCCGCAGGTCGAAGTTTCGCGCACCTCGCCCGAATTGCTGCTGCGGTTGTTTGAGATGGAAGTGCCGGAAATTTACGACGGCACGGTCGTCATCAAGTCCGCGGTTCGCGAACCCGGCGAGCGCGCCAAGATTGCGGTTACTTCCAACGAACGCGACGTCGATCCCGTCGGCGCCTGCGTCGGCATGAAGGGTTCACGCGTGCAGGCAATCATCCGCGAGTTGCGCGGCGAGAAAATCGACATCATCGAATGGTCAGACGAGCCTTCGGTCTTTGCCGCTAACGCTTTGTCGCCCGCCAAGGTCAATCAGGTGCGCATCACCGACATTGAACAACGGCAAATGGAAGTCATCGTCAACGAAGATCAGCTTTCACTTGCTATTGGCAAGCGCGGCCAGAACGTTCGCCTTGCGACCAAGCTCGTCGGTTGGAACATCGATATTCGAAGTGAAGAAGAGATCAAACGCGAAGTGACCGAACAGATGGGCGCGCTAATCGCGTCCGGCGAGTCGGTTCCGCTTTCAGTCATCGAGGGCGTTACTGTCCAACAAACCGATGCACTTGCTGAACACGATATCAACGACATCGACGCGCTGGCTCAAACTTCCGTTGATGATCTGGTCGAGTTTCTTGATGTGAGTTTGGACGAAGCTGAAAATATTCTCAGCGCCGCCCAGGCTGTCGTCGCAATGCGCGACAAAACGCTGCAAGAGGGCGAAGCGCAAGCAGGCGAAGAGGGTGAAGCCGTCGAGCAACATGCCGCTTCTGCTGAATTCGACGAAAATATCGAAGCCGGCGAGGTCGAGCCATCTCGAGAGATGACCGCTGCAGGTTACGACGAGGCGGTGGAAAATGGAATTCCCTTCCGCGCCGAGGCCGACATCCTGGCGCAGGAATCGGCTGATCCGGTTGCTTTGACTGAAGCTGAAGCAATTACCGAAGACGAACTCATATTGCAGGAAGCTGGGCGCGATTTGCGTCCCGACACGATAACGCCGTCTCCGGAAGTTACCTCGAGCGGCGCGGCCGCCCTGGAAGGCGTCAACGAGTTTATGAGCGAAGAGCTCATTGATGAGCAACTCGCCTCAGAATTGACCGCTGACGAAACTGAAAATTCTGCTCCCGCTGTTTCAAAAGAAGCCGCAAGCGAGAGCACTGACGAAGAGAAGCAGGATGCTTCCTCAGATGCGGCAAATTAGTAACGGCACAAGCGCTGGTCTTTCCAGCGTGTTGCCTTGTTCGCTTCCCGGCCACCACTGCGCAGTGCACTGATACTGCTTCAACGGGTGGTTTGAGAGCGAGAGTTCTTTAATCACTTGTCTGTAGCCAGGCGCCGAAAGAATTAGCGGCGTTTGAAAAGGAGTGCATGAGCGTTACCTCTAAGATTCGTATTTACGATCTCGCCAAAGAGCTAAAGCTGGATACTAAGCGCCTCATCGAAGAGGTTCGGCGCGAAGGTGTGGACGTCAGCGTTCCTTCCAACTCTGTATCGAAAGAGTTGGCAGAGAAGATCCGCAATAAGTATTTCCCCAAAAAAGAAGCTGTCGTTAAGCGCGGCGTTCGAGTCGTAAAGAAAGCTGAGCGCGCTGTTGAGGAATTGCCGGCCGCTGAAGTTTCGGAAGAGCCGCTGGCAGCGGAGCCCGAAACTGTCATCGCCAGTCCGGAACCGGAAGCCGCGCCGATCACAACCGTGCAGCCCGAGGTTAAGTCCGCCGCACCCGCCAGACTAGTAAAGAAATTGACACCGGCCGCGCGTGCACCGCTGCCGGCTGAAGTCGAGACAACTCATTCACCTGAAACCGAAACCGGCGTTGAGATGCCTGGCGCAAATGGCGCACCGGTGGAAGCGATAGCTCCCGAAGTCGTAACCGCCGGACCGGCCGCGGCTATTCCTCCGCCTGCTCATCAGGTAAGAGTACTGCGACCCACAGTCGCAGCATTGAACGCCGGCATTCGTCCGGGTGAGCGCGCCCCAACACCAGTGGTGCCGCCAGTCACGCCGCGCGAGCGAGTGGAGCGTGGCGGTACGCGCGTCAGAGAACGCACGCCCCTATCGCGAACCGAACGCATGGGCACGCCCGGGGAAACAGCAACACCGCAGACAACTTATATTCCGCCGCCGGATGCCGGGCGCCGCCGCTCTCGCCGCGCGCCGACGCGCGGGGGCCGCAAGGCCGACGGCAAGGGCGGACGATTCGATAAGGGCGACTTTATTCCGCCGCCGAAAGCGCTGTCGCTCGAAGACCGCATCGCCGGTCGCATGGAAGACGCTATTCCTGGCGAGATCAAGCCGGTGCGTTTGGTTGAAGGAACTACCGTAAAAGAGTTTGCGGAAAAACTCGGAATCAAACCAAAAGATGTTGTGACTTTGCTGCTGCAACGCGGTGTCTTTGCGACTATCAACCAACCACTCAATGACGATGTCGCGGTCGATCTCGGCAAACGCTTTGGTTACGAAGTTACCTTTGTGCCGTTTGAAGAAATGGTAGCGGAAGAAGAATTTGAAGAATTGATCGCCGCGGACGCAGACGACGTCGAGCTGCCGCGCGCGCCAGTCGTTACCGTGATGGGCCACGTGGACCACGGCAAGACTTCGCTGCTCGACGCCATCCGCGCTACTGAAGTCGCAGCGGGCGAAGCCGGCGGCATCACGCAACACATCGGCGCTTATAGCGTTCAGGTTCCCAGTCCCGACAATCCGGGCGAGTTTCGTCGCGTAGTCTTCCTCGATACGCCGGGTCACGAAGCGTTTACGCTGATGCGCGCGCGCGGTGCCAAAGCAACCGACGTGGTAGTGCTGGTCGTTGCTGCTGACGACGGCGTTATGCCGCAAACGATTGAAGCCATTGAACACTCGCGCGCCGCCGGCGTGCCGATTGTTGTGGCCATCAACAAGATGGATAAGCCCGATGCGAATGCTGACCGTGTGCGCCAGGAATTGGCCCAGCACGGCCTGTCGCCGGCGGAATGGGGCGGCGAAACTGAAATAGTCCAGGTGTCCGCGAAGAAACGCGAGAACCTCGACACGCTGCTGGAGACGATTCTGTTGACTTCAGACATTCTCAATCTGCGCGCCAGTCCGACGCGGCTCGCTTCAGGCGTCGTGTTGGAAGCGAAATTGGATCGCGGGCGCGGCGCGGTCGCAACGGTTTTGGTGCAACAAGGCACATTGCATGTTCACGAGCCGTTTATCGTCGGTCAGATTTTTGGGCGCGTGCGCGCTATGTTCAACGACAAGGGTGAAGCGATTACGGAAGCGGCGCCGGCCACACCGGTTGAAGTGCTCGGACTACAGGGCGTGCCGCAAGCAGGTGAAAGTTTTCAGGTTGTTGCCGACATCGCACGGGCTCAACAGATATCGGGGCACCGGCAGATGATGAACCGCCAGGCCACGCTGATGCAGTCAACCAAGCGTGGTATCGAAGCGCTGGGTGAAACCGAAGTCAAGGAGCTTTTGGTTGTCATCAAAGCGGACGTGCAAGGTTCGGTTGAAGTTCTCAAATCCACTTTGCAAAAACTTTCCACCGATCGGGTCAAGGTGAAGGTTATACGTTCCGGCGTCGGCGCGATTACTGAGTCTGACGTCCTGCTGGCTTCGGCCACGCAAGCCGGCTCGGCCGTCTCGGCGGTAGTGGTCATCGGTTTCAATGTAAGGCCTGGTTCGCGTGCCAGCGACCTCGCCAAGCAAGAGAGTGTGGACATACGCCTGCATTCCATCATTTACAAAGTCGAAGAAGAGATTCGCGCGGCCATGATTGGCATGCTCGAAGCCATTGAAAAAGAGCGCATCATCGGCAAGGCGGACGTGCGCGAAATTTTCCGCGTTCCCAAAGCAGGTGTGGTTGCCGGTTCGATGGTTGTCGACGGCAATATTCGCCGCAACGCCCGCGCGCGCTTAATTCGCGACGGCGTGGTCAGTTGGGAAGGCAACATCGATTCGCTGCGTCGTTTTAAAGACGACGTTTCGGAAGTGCGTGAAGGCTTTGAATGCGGTATCGGTTTGGAGAACTTTAACGACGTCAAGGTTGGCGACCAGATCGAGGCGTACATAGTCGAGAAGGTTGCCGCCACCGAGCTCTAGAAGGCAGAAGGCACTAAGCACTAGGCAGAAAGCGTTTGCTGCCTACTGCATTCTGCCTTCTGCATACTGTTTTTATGCGTCGTCCGGAAAGAGTTGCAGACATTCTTCGTGAGGAGATTTCGCAGATCGTGGGTTTCGAACTCGAAGACCCTCGGCTCACGATGGTGACCGTAACGGACGTTAAGATTTCCGATAATCTGAGAGATGCGCGTGTTTACGTCACGGTTACTGGAGATGAAAAGGAACACCAGGCAGCGCTAAGTGCTCTCCAACACGCCGCGCCTTACGTCCGCAAACAACTTGGCCTATCGCTCAACCTGCCTCGCACTCCCGAGATTCATTTTGTGAGAGACCGCATCGAGGAACAAGGCGAACGTGTGGATCATCTGCTGCACCGAATTGAGAAAGAATCGAAGCACGAAGAAGGGATGAAGGATGAGAATTAAAGGATGAAGGCGGAAGGATGAAGGATGAAACCGCGGCTTATCTCGGTTCAGACTTCATCCTTCATCCTTCATCCTTCATCCTTGGTTATATGCTTAGTCAAGTTGTCGAACTGATCGAAGCGAAGGGGAAATTCGCGATTACGTCTCACCGCCGTCCGGATGGCGACGGTCTGGGATCGTCGCTGGGTCTTTATTGGTTACTGCGCGCCCTCGGCAAAGATGTGGAAGTGATCATGCGCGACCCCGCACCGCATGCCTATCAGCAATTGCCGGGCGCCGCAAATGTTCGCGTTATGCCGGCGGTCGATGACTCGTATGATGCAGTTTTCGTGATTGAATGTTCCGATGTCACGCGCCCGGGGCTTGACGATCTGGAGAAGCAATTCGTCGTCAATATCGATCACCACGCAACTACTGCCCTGTTCGGCAAGATCAACTGGCTCGACTCCACCGCTTCCGCAGTTGGCGAAATGATCTACAACCTATGCAAAGCGACCGGCGTGCGCGTAACCAAAGAAATTGCCGAGTGCGTCTATACCGCGCTTATCACCGACACGGGCTCATTCCATTTCTCAAACACAACCGAGCGCACTTTTAAAGTTGCTTCCGAACTGCTGCGAACCGGCGTCAAGCCTGCCAAAGCGGCCGAGGCAGTCTTTGCCAGTTATCCCTGGAGCCGTATCCAATTAATGGGCGCCGTGCTTTCGACAGCCCGCCGTGATTCCACCGGTCGCGTCGCCTTGCTGCGACACAGCCTGGAGATGCAAGCCGCAGCGCACTCGTCAGACGAAGATGCGGACGGCTTTGTTAACTATCCGCTGACGGTGGGCGAAGTCGAGGCGGTCGCGATGCTCCGCGAGTCAGAGCCGGGCGTTTACCGCACCAGCTTGCGTTCCAAAGGCGAAGTTAACGTTGCCAAAGTGGCCGAGAAGTTTGGCGGTGGCGGTCATCGCAACGCAGCCGGTTGCACCTTGCGCGGCACCTGGGAAGAAGCGGAAGAAAAAATCATCGGGCTATTACAGGATGCTGTTGAACGAGCGAACGGCCTCGCTGACATAACCGAAGATGCGCTGGTTGGCGGCGACTAGCGGCGCACGCCCCTGGCCGAAGCCGGATTTTTCGTCTTCATTTCTCATTAAATGAGAGCTGTCAAATGAGTAATGAGAAATAGTTTCCTTCTTCTGACTGCTGACCTCTGACTCCTGGCGAAATGTCTTCCAAAGAAAAAAAATACAAGTGGCGTCGCGAAGACTACCAAGAGCAGACGCGCGGACTGTTAATGGTCCACACCGGCCATGGCAAGGGCAAGACAACCTGCGCGCTGGGCTTGATGATGCGCGCCGCCGGTCGCGGTCTGAACTGCTGCATGATTCAGTTTATGAAGTCGCGCACTGACCGTTACGGCGAGCATGAGTCTGCAGCCAAGCTGGGAATCGAAGTGCATACCATGGGCGATGGGTTTACCTGGGACACTAAGAATCCGGAACAGGACCGCGCCACGTCCCGAAAGACCTGGGAACTGTGCGTTGAGAAATTGCGCAGTGGCGATTACGACCTGCTCGTCTTTGACGAACTGGTTTACGTACTAAGTTATGGCATGCTGCCGCTTGCAGAAGTGCTGGCGGAACTTCAGAACATTCGCGCCTCGCAACCGGCTTTGCATATTGTCGTTACCGGACGCGACGCCGCTCCGGAACTGATCGCCGCCGCCGATTTGGTCACGGAGATGAAAGATATCAAGCATCCTTTCAACGCCGGCATCCGTGCCCAGCAGGGTATCGAATTCTAATAAATCGCCAGCGAAAATAGAGTTGACCCCAAAAGAGTTAGACTTTTTTTACCTGCTTCCTTCAAGCGCAATCTCTTATGTGCTAGGCTCTGTCCCTACCAACAAATCGTGAGGCTTTTCCCTGAACTGACGCAGCCATGCCCTGGTTTAGTAAAAAGAGTAAACAGATTGAAGCGGTGCCCCCCGAGGAGCGCGTCGTCAAAACTGAAAATGTCTTCGTCAAATGCGACGAGTGCGAGGCACATTTGTACAAGCGCGACCTGGACGAATCGTTGCAGGTCTGTCCGAAGTGTGGTCATCACTTTCGTATCGGCGCGCGCGAACGCTTGAGTATGTTGTTCGATGGTGGCGTTTATGAAGAGTTGGACGCGGAAGTTATCTCAATCGATCCGCTCGAGTTCGTTGACACCAAGCCATACAAGCAACGTCTGAAACAAGCCATAAAAAGTTCCGGCATTCCAGAAGCGATCGTCTGCGGTCGCGGCAAAGTTGCCGACCATCCGGTCTTCGCGGGCGCTATGGACATGTCATTCATCGGCGGTTCGATGGGTTCGGCGGTTGGCGAAAAGGTCACGCGCTTGATTGAACACGCCTTGAACGAACATGCGGCGCTCGTCCTGTTCGCCGCTTCCGGCGGAGCGCGCATGCAGGAAGGCGCGCTGTCGCTAATGCAGATGGCGAAAATCGCCGCTGCGCTGGCCGCCTTCGACGAAGCGCAACTGCCCTTCATTTCTGTCCTGACTGATCCAACCACGGGTGGAGTGACCGCAAGCTTTGCAATGTTGGGGGACATCGTGATTGCCGAGCCTAAGGCGCTGATAGGATTTGCCGGGCCGCGCGTTATCGAACAAACCATTCGACAAAAACTGCCGAAAGATTTTCAGCGCTCCGAGTTTCTCCTGGACCACGGCATGGTGGACGCTATCGTGGACCGGCGCGAGCAGCGCGACTATCTGGCTAAACTGTTGAATTTCATGTTGAATCCGGAAATCACCGGCGCGTCGGAAATGGATAGGCTGCGCTCGCGCGCTATTTCAGGCAATTAATTCAGGCGCACCAACCTCACGATTTTCCACAAAGGCAAAGCTTCGTTCATGGAGTTCAGAGAAACTCTTTCCTATCTCTTAAGCCTGGGCCATGAAACGCTGGCCATGAAATTGGGACTCCGGAATACGGAGTTGCTGCTTGAGGCCCTCGACAATCCTCATCATTCGTTTGCTTCAATTCAAATCGCGGGCACGAACGGCAAAGGTTCGACCGCGGCTATGCTCGATTCAATTTGCCGCCAAGCGGGGCTGCGCACCGGGCTTTTCACTTCACCACACCTGATATCCATCACCGAGAGAATCAAAATCGCGGGCGTAGATATTTCGGAGGAGGAGTTTGCTGGTTTTGCCGAGCGGGTAAAAGGCGCGGCAGAAATTCTGGTGGCACAAGCGAAGCTTCAAGCGCTGCCAACTTTTTTTGAGCACATCACCGCAATTGCTTTGTTGGCTTTCAAGGAAGCAAGTGTCGAGATCGCCATCCTCGAAACCGGTTTGGGCGGACGACTGGATGCGACCACGGTTGCCGGCGCGCGCGTCGTTGCGATCACGCCAATCGCGCTGGACCACCAGGATTACCTCGGCGCAACGCTCGCGGAAATAGCTGCCGAAAAGGCCGCGATAATTCGGCCCGGAACAACAGCGATAATTGCGGCGCAGCAGGACGAGGCGAGCGAAGTGATCCGGAGGCGCACGGCTGAATGCGAGGTCGCGCCGCTGATGGCTGACCACCAAACACTGATCGAAGCAGCAACTGACGACGGTCGCTTTACTGCTACGTTCCAAACCAAAAGCGAACGATACGAATCGGTGCGCATCGGGCTGCGCGGACGACATCAAATCGAGAACGCGGCGACTGCGATACGAATCGCTGAAGCGTTAAGTCAACTGGGCTGGAAAATCCCGCGGCGAGCAATCGTTGACGGCCTCGCAACCGTACAGCATCCGGGGAGGCTGGAAGGGACCGGCCAATATTTGTTGGACGGTGCTCACAATCCTGCCGCAGCCCAGACCCTTCTTGAATACCTCAACGAGTTTGTGAAGATTCCTTTGACGCTGGTGTTTGGTGCCATGCGCGATAAGAACCTGATGGAGATGGCCGCCATTCTTTTCCCTGTTGCCGCTCGCCTTGTTCTAACTCAGGCCGATAATCCGAGAAGCGCCAGCGCTGAAGAACTCCGGGCAATCGCGGACGCGATCGGCGTCCCTAAGGTTGTTGTCACGCATTCAATAAGCGAAGCGCTAACGAAAGCGCATGAAGTAACGTCGTCGCCTGGTCTCGTCTGCATCACTGGCTCGCTGTACCTGTTGGGAGAAGCCAAAGCATTAATGAACGCTTCCGCCTTAACAATGTAAAGCAAACTGTTAGTTTGCGGTGTTCATTGCCGCTCAATTTTAAAGGCTGCGCACCAACGCAAACTAACAATTTGCTTTACCGACGGAACAACGCGTGGGGCCAATTCGATCGATAAGGAACAACAAATGTCCACTGACCGGCCGCAGATTCTGGATAGCAAAGAAGTTTTTCACGGCAAGGTTTTTGCTGTGACCACGGACACGATTCGCGAAGGGGATAAAACCTACCAGCGTGATACGGTCCATCATGCTGGCAGCGCAGTGATTGTTCCGGTGTTTGCCGATGGCACTTTGGCCCTGGTACGCCAGTACCGGCATCCGGCAGTTCGTTACCTGCTGGAAGTTCCGGCAGGGACCTTGAACCGCGGCGAAGATCCCGAGGCAGGCGCGGCTCGGGAGTTGGAAGAAGAACTTGGCTGCATCGCGGGGAGCCTGGAGAAGCTATCTGAATTCTTTGTGACGCCTGGTTTTTGTGAAGAGAAGATGTGGGTGTATCTCGCAACCGACCTAACTGAAACCGAGCAACATCTCGAAGACGACGAGATTATCGAAATCGTTCGCCTCCCTTTTGCGCAAGCGTTGAGCATGATCACGACCGGCGAAATCGAGGATGCGAAAACGATTATTGGCATCATGATGGCAGCGCCGCGTGTGGGACCATCAATGTTTGAGACCGGCTACCCCGCGGTCTGAGTTCGTTTACGGTTACTGCCACCGCGCTGAGCTTCGAGTTTGACCGCAGCAGGACAACCTCATAAACTGAAACTCATCGTGCTTAACTCCGACGAAGCCACGGCAATTCGTCTTGCCGACGATCCCAACTCTTATGTAACGCCGCTCCTCGACGGTACCCAGCCACCGATCGTAGATGCTGATAATCCTTCCTGGGGCATCGGTTCGGCGATCTTTGTTTGGATCGCCAGCCTCCTTCTGATGGTGTTCATCCCGCTGTTGTTATTGTTGCCTTATGCGGCAAGCAAAGGTCTGCAGCTCAGCGATCCAAATTACGTGAAGGCCCTGGCCGAACTTGCACTCAGCGACAAAACCGCGGTGCTGCTTCAGGTAATCGCCATTTTGCCCAGCCATTTGCTCACCTTCGTTCTAATCTGGGCGGTGGTTACGCGATTCGGCAAACGACCGTTTTGGTCAACCATCGGCTGGCGCTTGTCGGGTGCGGTCGAAATCTGGCTATGGGCGGGGTTGGGAATCGCGCTCTTCATCGTGGGATCGACGCTCGCGTGGTTGCTGGGTTCAGCCAAGCCCACGCAATTGGAACAAATCATCAACAGTTCGCTGGCGGCGCGTTACACGATCTCAATTCTGGCCGTTGGCACAGCGCCTTTTGTCGAAGAGTTTATGTATCGCGGCCTGCTTTACGCGCCCTTGCAAAAACTTGCCGGCGCGCCGACTGCAGTTTTTCTGGTGCTGGCGCTTTTTACCATCATTCACGTTCCCCAGTACTGGCCCAACGTGGGAGTGATCGCGGCGGTAGCACTGTTAAGTATCGCGCTGACTGTCGTTCGCGCTTATACCCACCGCTTACTTCCCTGCGTCATCATTCATCTTGTGTTTAATGGCATTCAGGCCGTGCTGCTGCTTGCCGAACCCTACGCACAAAAAATCCTTCCCGGCAGTGAGCCGGTGAATCCGACGTTTGTGCTGCTCCCGTTACTTCACTATTTTCGCTGACAAATGGACTTCGAAGTTGTTGTCGTGGGCGGTGGCATTGGCGGGCTGACGGTGGCTGCTTTGCTGGCGCAACGAGGGATGAATGTTTGCCTGTTTGAGCGGCAGGCCGAGGTTGGTGGCTGCGCCGCCAGCTTCGACAAATTTGGCTACTCGTTCGAGCAGAGTCATGGACTCTATTCTTCATGGGAAGCTGACGAAATTCATCGGCGCGTCTTCGCCGAGCTGCCCGTTGAGCCTCCAGCAGTCCACGCCCTCGATCCGTCCTACATCGTTAGACTTCCCGACCAATGCCAGGTTGCGATAGGAAAAAACTCCGAAGAATTTGAGCGGAGCCTGCGCCAAGTTTTTCCTGAGTGCGCCGAGCCGGCGATTGAGTTTTATCAGGAACTGAATCTCGCCGGCACCACCCTCCGGCAATTACTGCAACAGAATTCCGATCTGCTTGCGGCAGCAAAAACCAGCCGCACCTACAAGCTTTTGAGCAAAGGCAAGGCCGGTGCAAAGATATTGGCGGCCGGCGGCGATCCAGTCGCGACCCACCTCAACGCGCTCTCATCCCGCTTTCATCGCTTCGTCGATGCACAACTGCAAATCCTGGCACAGGGCGACAGCCAGCAGGTTCCCTATCTCCAGGCAGCAATCGCGTTCACTGAAGTCCGGCAGGGTATGGTCGGCATCAGCGGCGGCAGCGCAGCCCTGGCTACGCGGTTGACGGATTCTATTCGCGCGAGCGGGGGCGCAGTCCGGCTGAACGCGCCGGTGTTGCGGCTGGCTTACGACTCAGCCGGCAACGCTGTCGGCGTCGATCTATTGAGCGGTGAGCGCATCAACGCATCGCGAGCGATCGTCAGCAACCTGACGGTGTGGGATACATACGGAAAACTGGTCGGACTCAATCGCACGCCGCCCGAAATAAGGAAGGCAATGCAAACACTCCGGGGCTGGGGTGCGTACCTGATGTTTCTTGCGCTTGAAGAGAGTACCGCCGAAACCATGGCCTGCGACCGTCTTCTCTCGCTAACCGATTGGCAACCAGACGCTGAGTACGACCCGGAGAACCATCAATTGTTTTTCAACGCTGCGCCCAGTTGGGACAGCAGAGCGCCTGCGGGTAAGCGAGCCGTAACCGTTCATGCCTTCACCGAGGCAGAGAAGTGGTTCACATTTCATTCCGATGAAGAGGAGTTGGAGACACGGGACCAGCAAATGTTAGAAGCCTGCTGGGAGCGTCTGCATGCGGCAATGCCGGAGCTCGGCAGCGACGTGGAAGTCATCGATACGATAAACCCTCGAGGCTACTACGACTCGACTCGGCGCAGGTTGGGCGTGGTTGGCGGCTTGGTTCCTAACGGCGGTCAATTCTGGACCGGTCAAGCTTCATACCTGACCTCGCTGCCAAATCTCTTCGGCGTCAGCGACACCAGTTCCCCTGGCGGGTTGGCGGCAATTAGCCGCGCTGGCTTGGCCTTAGCCGACAAATTAGCGCCACGCCGATGAATGTACCCTTGCAAAACCATATTGTATAGTGTATATAGGCAATTAACATTATGTACATTACAGTTGATGAAAAGGACCCCAGGCCTATCTATCAGCAGATTGTTGATGAGATCAAGGGGCTCATAGCGACCGGCGAACTGGCTCAGGGCACCTTTTTGCCGCCGGTGCGGCAAGTGGCAGCCGACCTCGGCGTCAACCTGAACACGGTCGCCTTTGCCTATCGTCGGCTTCAGCACGACGGCTTGGTCAAGGTGCGGCATGGAGCCGGCGCTTTGGTCATCTCGCGAGTCCTCACCGAGCCCATAGGAGATCATTCGCGCAGTCAACTGACTGCAGCGTTAACTCATCTGGTGCTGTCCGGCTTGAAACCCAGCGAAGTAAGGAATCTGGTAGATGAAGAGTTGCGGCGGCTCTATGCCGACGCTGGATAGTTTGGTGCTAGGGCGTATCCACTCGGCGCGGTGGTCCTGACGGCAGCATGTCACGGGATCGCACCGGCGCTTCCGACATAGGACGAGTGGCGTTGTTAGAGCTGCCCGCTCCCGCGCCGCTACCTGCACCGCTTCCAGCGCCACCTCCAGAACCCGAACCAGAAACTGGAGTCCAACCTACTGACGACGGCCCCGGGATTCCGTAGATGATTCCATAGAGCGAGCTACTGTACGACGTCCCATAAGGAGACCCCCACCCATACGCGAACGGAAAAAACGTATAACAGCCGCCAATCGCGTCATAGAGCCAGAAGCCGTTTCGGCCACCGAAATTCGCTTGCCATTCACTGCTGCGGTAAGACGCTAACAGTGTGAATACTTCCCGCCGGGAAAGCCTGGTGTTCGCACTCGCCAATGTTTCCGCGCGGCCTTTACTCCAAAGTTCGAGATCATCACGTTTCTTATCGCTCTTTTTTAGCTTCGCGACCGAGAAAGAGTTGTCGCTGAAAATTACCTTGTCGCCACCTTTTACCTTGGTGTGACTACGCTCGAGCATTACTCTTCCCTTGCGGACGATTAGTTCAGTAGCGTCACCCGGAACGACGTTCACGCGATACAGTCCGCGGCGCACGATGGCCATACGCGTATGGGGGGTCGTGATGTTGATAAGCAGTTCGGTATCATCGGCCCCTGTAACCTCAACAATTGCCGTCCCGCGCACCAGGCTGATATCCAGGTTTTCGAGCGAATTATCGGTCAACTCGATTTCGGAGTTCGCCCCCAGCCGCAAATACGAGCCAGGGTTAAGCAGCATCTCAATGCGCCCATCCAGTCCGGTGCTAACAACATCGCCCGTCTCCAGATCTTCCTTGCTGGTGAGTTGTTGCCAATCACTACTACCGCGGGTTCGCAAAGCAGCGCGTCCGGTCACGGCATTAATACCGCCCGCGTGAGCCGAGATAACAAACTTTTCCCGGTTTTGCGCCGCTGCTGAGAAAGGAATCGCGACAATAAAGGAAGAAACCAGCAAGGTAATCAATGAAATGAGAGCATTTTTCATGACGAATTCCTTTGGTTAGCCGGCGATTAAATGGAGCCTCGGGGGAATTTCATTATAATCCTCCCCCAATCTTTTACAAGGATTTCCAGTTCATGTCAGTCGAACTTAATTTGCGTAGTAACCGTGCTTGCCGCGAGCAACGGCGTTGGACCGATTGACAGTGACGCGGATGGCGCGCCACTTACCGTCACGCGTCTTGTCGGCAGGCCGGTAGGCCAAACTGTAAACCGTGCCCAAGTCGGCAACGACGCGTTCATAAGCACCGGCCAAATCATCGAGGCGTTCAACTTCATAGAAAGCACCGCCGCCGGCATCCGCGATTTCTTTCATGCGATCATGACCAGCGTCGAACGCCTCGGGCTGCGTATCCAACGGACTCAACGCTTCATATTCTGTGTTTAGCCATAAGGTGTAGAGCACGCCGTCAAACTCACGAACTCGATTGACAAGATCGTTGTAAGCCAGTCTCGACCCATCGCCCTGCACGCCTTCAATATTGCCGTCCAGGCCGTCGCTCATCAGCACAACCGCGGTTCGCCGTGCGTTCTTCGTGTCCTGCAAGAGCTGGGTAAGCGCAAAGTCAGTCGCGTCATAGAGCTTTGTGTCACCAGCTTCGGTGTCGATGGCACTGACGCGTTGGCGCAGCAATTGCCGATCGAGAGTCAGGGGGGAAACTAACGTTGGTTTGCCGGCAAACGTGATTATCCCAATGCGATCGAATGGTCGCGCGGCATTAACGAAACGCAGGGCGGCGGTACGAATCAAACTAACGACGTCGCGTGTCGAGCCTGACAGATCAATCAAGAGCATTAGATCAAACGGCGCTGCTGACGATTCAAACTGGAGGATCTGTTGCTCATTGCCGTTTTCAAAAAGGCGAAAGTCGGATTGCTTCAATCCGACTACCCCGCGACTGGTGTTTCTATCGACCACGCTCATATTCAGCGTTACCAGTTGCGAGTCGACACGAATGACGTCGCCCTCACCTATTTCCTGTGTGTCTGAAACCGGCGCCGGCGTCCCGGCCGGTTTCCGCGGTGTTTGTGAGTTAGCAAGGTCATCGGTGACTACTCGGTTTGAGGGCACTGCCACCTCATCGATTAGAGCCAACGAAATAGCGCCACTTTGCGAGTTAACGCGCAACGTTTGCGCACCTGCACCCAAGCGGCCTTGTAACACATGGCTATTATTAGTGCGGAAGTCTGGCAGCGTGGAAGCAACTGAGCCGGTAACCGACCGGGCAAAGATGTCGGCATTGGGCGCCTTCACAAAGCCCACCGTGACATCACCCCCAATCGACCTCAGTGACGCCGACGAAGGTGTGCCGCGCAACGAGATCGAATGCTTTCCGGTAACAATCTCGGCATGTGCGCTTTCCGGAATTTTGACAGTCAGCCTGATCGCAACAGACGGGTCAGTTGGCCGGCGTACGATGCTGATTAACAGCAGTTGCTTGCGGTTTTCTATTATAACGGGCGATCGCGCAAGTGGCTTGCTCCCTTCAACCGTTGCCGAAACCACGACGTAGTTTTCCTGCCAGACTTCCGCCTCCACATCGCCAAACTGGTTTTCAATGCGCAGGTGGCTACCGCTGACAAATTCAATACGAATACCCTGGGGCGTTTCACTTTGCGGTGTTGCGGCCGAAAGCGACAGCGGTATCAAGACGAAAGATAAGACAAGCGCGAATACACGTTTCGATGGCAGTGAAAACATAATGCGAATTTCAGTAAGCTATTTCGACGTCAAGGGGAGAGAAAGCAGTTTCGGAAGGATTATAGACTCTTACGGCTATCTTTCAATCATATCAAGCATTGAATCTTCCTCCTTAGCCGGCACCGTTGCCGCCGGCGCAGGTGTCTCGGTCAGGTCGGCAAGTCGGAGCAGCAAGTTGTTGGCGTTGGTCGCATAAGGCATAGCACCTTCTTTTGAGAGCACGCCATTACGTACCATCTGCTCGATAACGCCGTCGAAGGTTTGCATCCGATCCTGGTCGCCTTGTTCCATCGCATCTATCAGGGACTTTCCTTCTGACTCCCCCTTCTCGATATATTCGCGGGTTCGCATGGTGGATTTGAGAATTTCGATGGCCGCGACGCTCCCTTTACCATCTCCGCGAGGGATTAGCCGTTGTGAAACTATGTAACGAAACGACTGTGCAATGCGCGTGCGGATCACACGTTCTTCATTTTTGGGAAACACACCGATGATGCGGTCGACCGTTTTGGAGGCGTCGATGGTGTGTAGGGTGGACAGTACCAGATGGCCGGTTTCTGCCGCCTCCAGCGCAACCTCGATCGTTTCCTTGTCGCGCATCTCGCCGACCAGGATGACCTTTGGCGCCTGGCGTAGCGCGGCGCGGAGGGCGATCGAAAAACTAGGCGTGTCCGAATGCAGTTCGCGTTGATGAATAGTTGAGTTCTTATGCGTATGCAAAAACTCGATTGGATCTTCAATGGTAACGATGTGGTAGTACTGGGTGTCGTTAATCAGATCGATGATCGCTGCCAGGGTGGAACTTTTCCCGCTGCCCGTCGGACCTGTGACCAGCACGATGCCGTTCTTAATATTGACGATTTCCTTCAGCTGCGGAGGCAAATCAAAATCGTCAAAGGTAGGCGGTTTCGTTGGGATGACCCTCATGACAATGGCATAAGTGCCGCGCTGCTTAAAGATATTGACGCGGAACCGGGCCTCACCGGGAGCGCTGAACGAAAGATCCGCTGAACCCGATTTCTCCAGGCTTTCACCGGCGTTTTGGTGGTTACCAATAATTATTTTGGCCAGTCCGGCGGTGTGCTCGGGCGTGAGCTTTTCCAGCCCCGGAACATTCACCGGCTGCAGTTTGCCTGAAAGTTCGATTTGCGGAGGCCGGCCAGGCGAAAAAATCAGATCGCTCACCTTACCCGATGTCTTCAGCATTTGCCGCAGCACGGCTATGAATTTGAGTGGTGCAGCGGCGTCGCCCTGGCTGGGATTTGGATCACTCATTTTTTTTCGAACTTTTCTCCTGTAACTGGCGTCAAAACCGTTGCAATGCGAAATCATTTTCGCGCGGATAACCAAAGCATGAAAACTGACATCAAATGTTTCGTAACCACCTTAGTGGAACCGAGCGACCAAAGGGAGGCGCGACACATGGCAACCTACAGAGATCCGGTTATATGTTTTGCCCCGCTTGAAGTTCTCGAGCGCTTGTTGGAAATTCGCGCCGACGCGGGCTTTGCTCCCGCTGTTTATCTTCGCTCGCCGGACGACGTCGCGGATTATCTTGATGCGTTTGGCTTCGATGTCTACGCCTTTACGAGTGCCGAAACCGAGTTTCATTTTGGAGACTATCGCGGCCCGCTGGCGCCAGGCGGCGATCATGCGCATTGTTCCTTAACAGCCCACTAATTAAGATCGCTCAATCTTCTGCGAGTGCCTTGATCACGAAAAAAGTCACGTCGTCACTTGCGCCTTTTCCGTCTGTCCAGTCAATCACTTCCTTGTGTAGAGCGGCGATCAGGGCGCGAGCATTGAGGCTGCGATTTGTCTGGACTGCGCGCGCCAGGCGATCGCGTCCGTATTCTTCACTCTTCGCATTGTTCGCTTCAGTCACGCCGTCAGTATAAAGCACAAGCATCTCGCCGGGCTCAAGAGTTTGAAAATACTCGTGGTAGCGGGTGTCTTTGAACATTCCCAGCGGCAAACTGCCGCGCTCGATGAACTGATACTTGCCATCAGTCGTAAACAGCAGCGGGGGATTGTGGCCCGCGTTCGTATAAGAAAGGGTCCGGTTCGTGACATCGAGAATTCCATAGAACGCAGTCACAAACTGGTTCCGTTCAATTGATTCCCAAAGCAGGTAATTCACTTTCGCCATCGAAACTGACGGCGAATAACCGATATGGGTGGCGGCGCGCAGACTGGCGCGCAGGAATGCCATCAACAGCGCAGCCGGCACGCCTTTGCCTGACACATCGGCAATGACCAAACCAATCTGGTCGTCGAAGATCTTCACCCAATCGTAGTAATCGCCTGAAACTTCTTCAGTGGGAAAGTTATAAGCGCTGATGTCGTAGCCGGCTAACTGCGGATCTTTCGCCGGCAGCAATTCCAACTGCACTTGACGCGCGACTTCAAGCTGGCCTTCGAGCCGTTTCTTTTCGATCAACTGTTCGTGCAGCATGACCTTCTCAATGATGATAGCCACCTGCGAAGCCAACAAGACCAGCACCTCGAGGTCATCTTCCGAATACGCGTTCAGCTCGTCACTTTCGAGATCAAACACGCCGATGACTTCGGTGTTGGAAATGATTGGCGCCAACATCTCTGAGCGCGTCTCGCCGCGAGCATTGATGTAAAGGGGCTCGATGCGCACGTCGGGAGAATTGACGGGTTGGGCCGTTCGTGCTACCTGGCCCAACAAACCTTCGCCAATTTTCAAATGCAAGTTGGTCAACTCATCGATGTCATAACCACGCACGGCCTCGGCCTGGAACACGCAAGGCTCTTCACCCTCGCCGACCTTTGCTTCGTCGCATTTGACGACGAAAATGCCCGCGGCATCGTA
>JANMKA010000154.1:0-7520 GCA_031371765.1 Blastocatellia bacterium | reverse complement strand
CGTTCGCTGCAGCGCATGGTTAGGCCGTCTCATTCGTGTGGCTCCAAAAACTCTCGGTCAACAGCCAGACAGGCAAAGTAAATGCGCGCCTCAATACCGAACGACTAAACGGGGAATTACTCTGATGCAATGTCGTCGGCCATCCGTTGGTTTCGCAGAAGCTTGGTAACAAAAAGGGGTTTTGAGAATTTTGAGCACTTAGCGCTCGATTTGAATTATGGAAGGGACATTCTTAACCGATCCACAAATTCTAAGCAAGGGCTGACAGCCTAAGAACCAGCCAGGGCATTCTCAATCGTGTGCCAAAGTTCGTTTCGCCCGTGACCGCTCTTTGCTGAAAAAGCTATCACGTCTGCCGCTTTGAACACGCGTCGCGCGCGTTCCAAACTCTTTTTCAAATCATTGTTAGATAGCTTATCGGATTTTGTGGCAACTATTAAGCGTGGCTTGGCGCTGTGCTCAAGCCAGTCGTGAAGCTGCAAATCCAATGTTGTGGGTTCGTGGCGCGAATCTACGAGCTGAATTGATAGCACAAGCTGTTGTCGCTTTGCAAGGTAGGTCGTAACCATCTCGCCCCAGCCTGCTCGCAATGATTTTGGCACGCGCGCATAACCAAACCCGGGAAGATCAACGAAACGAAAACTATTGTTGATGTCAAAGAAATTTAATGACTGTGTGCGACCCGGTGTGTTTGACGTGCGCGCCAGGCCGCGGGTATTGAGCAGGGAATTGATGACACTTGATTTACCGACATTCGAACGGCCCATAAAGGCGATTTCAGGTCTTGGCTCGCGGGGCCAGTCGCTTTCCTGGAAAGCGCTCTTCAGGAATTCGGCGCTGGTGATTTTCATGCGTTGACCAGAGCTTTGATTTTGAGGGGTTTCTCTGTGTTATCTCGGTGCTCTCAGTGCCTCGGTGGTGGCTAGTTGTCGGGTCACCACAAAGACACCGAGGACACGGATTGCACAGAGAAGATCCAAGCCCACTTCGATTCCCTTGACTGTTACGTTTGCAAAGCTCTGGTTCGAATCAATCGCCTAGGAAGCGGACGTAGCAGTTGCCGCCGCCTGTACCCCTGCAGCGCGTTCTTCACGCATCGCGGCAAACCGTTTCATCCGCTCGCGCATGGCCGTGATCTTTTCTTCATAGTCGGGAACACGCTTCACCAGCGTCTCGAGGTTCATTAGAAATTCGGGGTTAGCAAACAACGCTCGCACTTCCGGGATAATCGGTGCGATCTTGGCATAGACAAACAAGTGTTCGCCGTTAGTCTCGTTGAACAACTTTTCGTCAATGGCGCCGTTGTTGACCATCGCGGCAGCCATGTCCCAATAGGAAATCACCATGCGGTAATGACCACTATGCTCGCTCAGCAGCACATCGATAACATCCTGCACCGTTGTCGGATTAAAGCCGAACATCCAGTTGCGGGCTTCACGCATGGTTGCTTCTCGTCTCAAGTCGTAAAGTTTCAGAATCAGATCAGCGTCGTCATGTTTACTCATCATTCCTCCAGGGGGTTATTTTGTTACGGGGATTGCAAGCAAGATGCGTTTAGAGTTCAGGCTAACGCCATTCTTTGGTCGACGGCCGATCCAAAGATGAACTCTAAACCCTGCTTGAATTGAAAAAAATATTAGCTGGTTTGAATGCCTTGCGATGGCGGTTCCGTGGTCCAGAGCGGCGGCGCTTTGGCCTCCTCGGGTGCACCGGCGTCGGTTGGACAGGCATCTTCGAGCGCAAGCGCCAACACTTCATCAATCGTTTCGACCAGATTGATGGTGAGCGCATTGCGAACCTCTTCCGGAACCTCCGGCAGATCCTTTTCATTGTCCTTCGGAAGAATGATGGTGTCGATGCCGAACCGATGCGCGGCAAGCAGCTTTTCCTTCACGCCGCCAATCGGCAGCACGCGACCACGCAAGGTTATCTCGCCGGTCATGGCCACGTTCTTTCTAACTGGCGTGCGCGCCAAAGCCGACGCCATAGCCGTGGCTATCGTAATTCCGGCCGATGGACCATCCTTAGGAATCGCGCCTTCGGGCACGTGAATATGCAAATCGCGCTTGCGAATAAAGTCGATGCTCATTGCCAGGCGTTCCGCGCGCGCCTTGATGCAAGTCAACGCCGCCTGCGCCGATTCCTGCATGACATCGCCCAACTTACCGGTCAGCATCACGCCGCCGCGGCCTTTGGTAAGCGTTGCTTCAATCTGCAGAACTTCGCCGCCGACTTCGGTCCAGGCCAGGCCGGTTGCCAGTCCAATTTCACTTTCGGCAGCGACGCCTTGTTGGCGAAACTTAATGGGACCAAGCATCTCGCGAACGCGCTCGGCGTCTACGATCTCTTTGTGGTCTTCGGTCACACTCTCGGCCACAAAGCGGCGCGCGAGTTTGCGACAGCAGGAACCAATTTCGCGTTCAAGATTGCGCACGCCGGATTCGCGAGTGAAATGCCGAATAACTTCGAACAGCCCTTCGTCGGTAAAGTCGAACTGCTCCATCTTGAGACCATTGGCTTCGGCTTGTTTCGGAACCAGGTGGCGCTTGGCAATCTCCAGCTTCTCGCGTTCGGTGTAACCCGACAGACGCAGTATCTCCAAACGATCCTGCAGCGCTGGCGGAATCGTATGCAGCACGTTGGAAGTGGCGATGAAAAAGACTTTCGACAGATCGTATTCAACGTCGAGGTAGTGGTCCTGAAACGTGTGGTTCTGTTCCGGATCCAAAACCTCAAGCAAAGCCGCGCTCGGGTCGCCGCGAAAATCAGCGCCGAGTTTGTCGACTTCATCCAGCAGCAGCACCGGGTTAACCGTGCCCGCTTTTTTCATCATCTGAATAATCTGGCCCGGCAGCGCCCCGATGTAGGTGCGGCGATGGCCGCGAATTTCGGCTTCGTCGCGCACACCACCCAGCGATAGGCGCACAAACTTTCGACCAGTCGCGCGGGCAATCGATTTGCCTAAGCTCGTCTTGCCAACTCCCGGCGGGCCAACGAAGCAGAGGATCGAGCCCTTGGGATTTTTCACCAGTTGACGGACGGCGAGATATTCCAGAATGCGTTCTTTGATTTTTTCCAGGCCGAAATGATCTTCGTTAAGAACTTCTTCCGCCTTGCTAAGGTCTTTGATCTCTTTTGACTTTTGCTTCCAGGGCACGCTCACCAGCCAGTCAATGTAGGTGCGCGAGACGGTGCCCTCCGCGGACATCGGCGGCATAGCTTCCAGCCGGTGCAATTCCTGCATCGCCTTGGTCTTTGCCTCTTCGGTCATACCGACTTCTTCAATCTTCTTCTTCAGATCTTCGAGTTCGGCTTTCTCGTCCTTGCGGCCCAGCTCTTTATGAATAGCCTTGATTTGTTCGTTGAGGTAGTACTCTTTCTGCGCCTTCTCCATCTGCCGCTTCACACGCGTTTGGATGGTGCGGTCGAGCTGGCGTTTCTCGATCTCAAGCTCGAGCAACTCAATCAAACGTTGCAGGCGGGCCTGGGAAGAAAACAATTCCAGCAGTCCCTGTTTGTCTTCGACGGAAATGCGCAACTGCGAAGCAAGTGCATCAGCAAGATGGGAAGGATTCTGATTACGAAGCGCAGTTTGCAGCGCATCCGTTTGGGCTTCAGGTGCCAGGCGCAAGTGTTGTTCGACCAGTTGGCCAATCTTTTGCACCAGCGCGTCGAGGCGCGTGCCGTCTTCGTTGACCACCGGCGCCCGTTTCACCAGCGCCATGAACGTGCCATCGGTATTCTCAATGCGCACGGTGGTGGCGCGTTCGCGGCCTTCAACCACAACTTTGATCTGGCCGTTGTCCTGTTTTTGCGACTGCAGAATCCGGCCGAGCGTACCTACACCGTAAATCTGATCGGGCGCCGGTTCGTCGATAGTGGCGTCGTGTTGCGTGGCAAGAAAGATGGTGCGATCCGCGGCCAGCGCCTGCTCAAGCGCGCGCACCGAGCCCGCGCGTCCAATCTTAAAAGCGACTTTTGTAAACGGGAAAATTACAACGTCGCGAATTGGCACCATCGGATACCAGGCAACGTCAGCAGGACTGCGATCTGAATATTCTTCCATAATTGCGAATGAACGGACTTAACTGCGGCTTCTTGCAAGAAAGGCGAGCCGCATAAACTGCCGTCTCGCCCCATCAATAAGATGTCTAATTGTAAAGCATTTCCCGGGCATCCGCCACAGGGCTAGTCCCTGGGGGCACAGACTTTAGTCTGTGGCCGCCGTAGCAGCACAGACTAAAGTCTATGTCACTCAGGCAGCTGCGCCATCAATGCCCGCCAATCCTTCGCCCAGTACGGCGCGATGGCGCTCGACCATTTCGCTGGTGATCACAAATTCTTTCACCCGCTTTTGCGAAGGCAAGGTGTACATTGCGTCCAAAAGCAGTTCTTCCAGAATCATCATCAAGCCACGCGCGCCGACTTTTCGTTCGACTGCCTGCTTGGCGACGGCTTTGAGAGCGTCTTCGGTGAACTTGAGTTTGACGTTGTCGAAATCAAATTTCTTCTGATACTGCTTGACCAGTGCGTTCTTTGGCTCGGTGAGAATCTTGATCAGCGCGGCTTCGTCTAGTTCGTGCAAAACGCCGCAGACGGGCAGACGGCCAACAAACTCGGGAATCAAACCAAAACGAATCAAGTCCTCGGGTTGGACAGCCGCGAGTGCTTCGGCATGGCGATGGCTGCCGGATTTCACTTCCGCCTGGAAACCGAGCGACTTGTTACGCAGCCGGCGCCCGATTACTTTCTCAAGGCCGACAAAAGCGCCGCCGCAGATGAAAAGAATGTTCGCCGTATCGATCGGGAAGAATTCCTGATGCGGATGTTTGCGGCCGCCCTGGGGTGGCACATTCGCAACCGTGCCTTCCAGTATTTTCAGCAACGCCTGTTGCACGCCTTCGCCGGATACGTCGCGCGTGATTGACGGATTCTCGTCCTTGCGGCAAATCTTGTCGACTTCGTCAATATAGATAATGCCTTGTTGCGCCCGCTCAACATCTCCGTTCGCGGCTTGCAGCAGCTTCAGGATGATGTTTTCAACGTCTTCACCAACGTAGCCGGCCTCGGTCAAGGTGGTGGCGTCAACAATGGTGAAGGGAACGCTCAGCATGCGCGCCAGCGTTTGTGCCAGCAGCGTCTTGCCGGTTCCGGTTGGGCCAATCAAGAGGATGTTTGCTTTTTGGATTTCTACTTCAGTACGCCGGCGGCCCAGCTCGATGCGTTTGTAATGCTGGTAGACCGCGACAGCCAGACGTTTCTTGGTTTCATCCTGGCCGATAACGTACTCGTCGAGGAAGCTTTTGATTTCGCCGGGCTTGGGAAGCGGCGGACGAGTTGCTACCGACTCTGCCTGCTGATCGTCGGTGATGATTTCGTTGCAGATGTCAATGCACTCATTGCAGATGTAGACGGTTGGGCCGGCAATGAGTTTCTTGACTTCGTTCTGCGATTTACCGCAGAAGGAACAGCGCAAGGTGTCGTCGGTTCGTCTAACCATATTTCCGGGGGATCTCCTTCGAGTTTCGATCGAACCTGTTACTTAGGAACTGTCAGGGAGTTGTTGGGAGTTTCGGGAGTTGCAATCATTGAACGATATCGCTCAACGCATTCGTTACAAATAAAGGCGCTCTTGCCAATCATGCCTTTGGGAACGCCGCTCGCGTGCTGCGGTGTGCCGGCGACGATGTTGGCTACTTCGCCATTGGACCTGCCGCAGAAGGAGCAACGAACACCGCGTGCTTTCATTTTGGAAATCATAGGGTCCTGCTGGTATGTCCACCCCTTACTCGCGGTGGGCAATCACCTCGTCTATTAAACCATAATCCTTGGCTTGGGCGGCAGACATAATTTTGTCGCGCTCTACATCGCGCTCGACGGTTTCAAAGCTTTGGCCGGTATGTTTGGCAATAATTTGCGAAGTCAGTTCGCGCATGCGCAGAATTTCTTCCGCCTGAATGCGAATATCAGTCGCCTGACCCTGCGAACCACCGCTCGGCTGGTGGATGAGAATGCGAGAGTTAGGCAGCGCAAACCGCTTACCTTTTGCGCCCGCGGCCAGCAACAAAGCACCCATCGAAGCGCACTGGCCGACGCAGATCGTGGTTACGTCCGGCCGGATAAATTGCATCGTGTCGTAGACGGCCATGCCGGCAGTGATCGAACCACCCGGCGAATTAATATAGATGTTGATGTCCTTCTCGGGATCTTCGGCTTCAAGGAAGAGAAGCTGCGCCACGATCAGGTTTGCGATTTGATCGTCGATTGGAGTGCCGAGAAAAATGATGTTGTCTTTCAACAGCCGCGAGAAAATATCAAAGGCGCGTTCGCCGCGAGACGTTTGCTCGACGACCATGGGAACTAGAGCCATATCAGGTATGAACCTTTCAAGTAATGAATACAAAAATCAGGAGTCAGAACTCAGAAGAAAAGCTGACTCATTCTGAATTCTGACTCCCGACTTCTGTCTCCTCAGTTTCGCGCCACTCTTCTTCGGCGACCTTCGCGTTTTCGACCAGAAGATCAAGCGCTTTGCGGTTGCGCAATCTGTGCGCGATGCTACGTTCGCCTCCATCCTTTGTCAAGACACCCCGCACTTGCTCGATCGGTTGTTGCGAGCTTAGAGCGATGGCCTCGATCTCGGCGTCAATCTCATCATTTGAGACTTCGATCTTTTCTTCGTCAGCAATGCGCTCGAGCAGCAGAGTGCTGCGCACGTCAGCTTCAGCCTGGCCCTTCAATTCTTCCCGAGCCGCTTCCCAATTGAGTTGCTGGTTGCGCGGATCCACTCCTCGTCCAATCATGTCGCGAACGACAGATTCAAGACGACGGCTGGTTTGTTGCTCGATCAAACTTTGCGGGACTTCAAACTCGTTTTGCTCCAGAAGTTTGGCCATCAAATCCGCGCGCAAACGATGATCAGACTCCTGGGTCGCGCGCTTTTCCAGATCCTCGCGAATTTTTGCGCGTAGCGTGTCCACCGAGTCGAATTCTTCGCCCAGGCTCTTGGCCCACTCGTCATCAATCTCTGGAAGTTCCTTGACGCGGACGGCCGCGACCTTCGCCGTGTATTCAACTCGCTTACCGGCCAGGCCCTCTGATTTGAAATCTTCGGGATAACTAACCGTGAAGACTTTTTCGTCTTCCGCTTTTACTCCGGTCAGATTTTCCGTGAATTCCGTTTGCACGCCACGACCGCCGAGCTCCACTTCAACGTCGTCAGCCTTTAGATCTTCCTGGTCCGGATTGTCCAAAAACTTGCCCACCAGGTTTACGGTGACGGTGTCGCCAGTCGCCGAAGCGCGATCTTCAACCGGTTGCATGGCGGCGGACGTTTCGCGAAAGGCGTCGAACAGTTCGTCGACGTTTGCGTCCTTAATGGGTCGAATTCGGCGCGCTACTTCCAATCCTTTGTAGTCTTTCACTTCAACTTTCGGCAAAACTTCGACGTTGACCTTCACTGAGATCGGTTCTTCACCAAACTTCTCGAGTCCGGCAGCATTCTCGAGTTCGACGTCCGG